>NZ_QGKS01000067.1 GCF_003172935.1 Micromonospora sicca
CTCCCGGGCCGCGCCGCGCCGAGCAGCTCACCCCAGTAGCCGTACACCTCCGGCACCCCGTCCCCGGAGATCCCCAGCAGGCCGGTGAAGTCGTCCTCGTCGGAGATCTCCGGCCCACCGCACTCGTGCACCGCGGCGATCCCCAGCGACGCCGCGTGGCGCAACGCCACCCGCTGCGCCGCCACCCGCTGCGCCCGGGTCACCGACCCCTGCGCCGCCGCCCGCACCACGTGGTGCGCGTCGCGCCGCAGCCAGCCCGACGGGTCGTAGCCGGGCGCGGCCGCCGCCTCCGGGCAGGCCGCCAACAACGCCGCCGACACCAGCGCCGAGTGGATCGACGCCTGCGACAGGTACACCCGCCGGCCACCGGCCGCCCGGTCCAGCGCCGCCGCGTCCGGCAGGGTCCGCTCCGACCAGTACGACTCGTCCCAGCCGTGCCCCAGCACCACCGCGTCGCCCGGCAGGCCCGCCGCGAACGCGGACACCGCGTCCAGCAGCTCACCGGCCGAGCGCACCGCCGACAGGTCCAGGCCCGACAGGACCAGACCGGTGTCGGTGGCGTGCACATGGGCGTCCACGAACGCGGGCGTCACCAGCGCGCCGTCGAGGTCCACCACCCGGTCGGCGGCCGGGGCGTCCGCGGCCGCACCCAGCCAGGCGATCCGGCCGTCCCGGACCAGCAGCGCCGTCGCGCTCGGGTCGGCCGGACAGTGCAGCACGCCGCCGCGGTACAAGGTCGAGGGGTTCGTCATGGGGTTCAGTCTGCCGCCAACCGGGACTCGAAGAGACCACGCACCCCCGGCTCGGAGCGCAGCAGCTCCAACGCCAGCTCCGCGTGACCTGGCACGTACCCGTTGCCCACCAGCATCGTCACGTCCGCCGCCAGGCCCTCCGCGCCCAGCGCGGCGGCGGCGAAGCTCGTCGCCATCGAGAAGAAGATCACCGTGCCGCCGTCCTCGGTGGCCAGGACCGCCCCGTGCTCGCAGCCCGGCACGTCCACGCAGACCACCGTCACGTCGGCCGGCGCGCCCAGCGCGGTGGTCACCGCGGTGGACAGGCCCACCGGGTCGCGGGCGTCGGCCAACGCGACGCCGGTGGCCAGCCCGGCGCGCTCCAGCGCGTCGCGCTCCGCCGCCACCGGCACCACCCCGACGGTACGACCCGCGCCCGCCCGCCGCGCCGCCGCGAGGGACAGCGACCCGCTCTTGCCGGCGCCGCCGATCACCGCCACGTTCACCGGCCGCGGGTCGCCCTCGCGCCGGCGTCGGGCGACGTGCTCGGCCACCACGCGGGCGGTCAGCGCCGGCGCCCCGCACACGTCCAGGACCGCCAGGGACAGCTCCGGGTGCAGGTCGGCCGGCAGGACCGCCGCGATCGACCGGGCGAACAGGATGGCGTACCCGTCACAGGGCACCTGCTCGCTGCGCCCGTCCCAGCGGGCCAGGCCGTCGAGGACCATCAGCGGGGTCAGCGTCAGCGATACCAGGGTCGCCACCCGGTCGCCCGCCTTCAGCCCCAGCGGGGACCGCCGGCCGGCCTCGTCCACCGTGCCGATCAGCATGCCGCCCGACCCGGTCACCGGGTTCTGCATCTTCCCCCGGGTGGAGATGATCTCCAGCACCTCGGCGCGGACCTTCTCCCCGTCGCCGCCGTGCTTCTCCGACAGCTGCCGGAAGCTCGCCGCGTCCAGGTTCAGCCGCTCCACCCGGATGCGGACCTCGTTCGCGGCGATCCGCGGGTCGGCGTCCAGCCGCCAGGCCGCCTGCGGCAGCACCCCCGCCGGTTTCACGACGCGGTGCAGACCCACCGGTGACGTCACGCCGACCCCCTACCTCCAGCCGCCCGAAGCCCTGGCTAGGACTCGCGTCGCGGGAAAACTTACGGCAGACTAATTTCTTTACCGGATATTTTCCAGTAGCCTTCGGGATCGCTGATCAACCCGCACCAGGAAACGAGGAGGGGCCGTGACCCAGACCCAACCGGTTGAGACCATCCCTCAACCCCGTCACGCCCCGGTCGCCGTCTCGACCGCCGGGCAGCCGTACGAATACCGCCGCAGCCCCCTGGTCGAACCCGACTGGACCCGCTTCCCCGGCTGGCGCCACGTCACCCGGGAGCAGTGGGAGAACGCCCAGTGGCAGCGGGTCAACTGCGTCAAGAACATCAAGCAACTGCGCACCGTCCTCGGCGACGGAGTCGACGAGTCCTTCTACGCCGACCTCGAGGCCGACCAGAAGGCCCTGGCCACCATGTCGATGCTGGTGCCGCCGCAGATGATCAACACGATGGTGCCGTTCGCGCCGATGACCACCGAGGCGTTCCTCGCCGACCCCATCCGGCGCTACATGATCCCCGTCGCCTCCGACCGGCGCACCGACTGGCCGTCGCACCCCTACGCCAGCCGCGACTCCCTGCACGAGCACGACATGTGGGTCGCCGAAGGCCTCACCCACCGCTACCCCACCAAGGTCCTCGCCGAGCTGCTCTCCACCTGCCCGCAGTACTGCGGCCACTGCACCCGGATGGACCTCGTCGGCAACTCCACCCCCGCCGTCGACAAGCTCAAGCTCACCCTCAAGCCCGTCGACCGGTACGACGCCCACATCAGCTACCTCAAGGCCCACCCCGGCGTCCGCGACGTCGTCGTCTCCGGCGGCGACGTGGCCAACGTGCCGTGGAAGAACCTCGAGTCGTACCTGATGCGGCTGCTGGAACTGGAAACCGTCCGCGACGTCCGGCTCGCCACCAAGGCCCTCATGGGCCTCCCCCAGCACTGGCTGCAGCCCGACGTCGTCGAGGGCCTCGAACGGGTCGCCCGCACCGCCTCCCGCCGCGGCGTCAACCTCGCCATCCACACCCACGTCAACCACGCCCAGTCGCTCACCCCGCTGGTCGCCAAGGCCGCCCAGACCGCCCTTGACGTCGGCGTCCGCGACGTCCGCAACCAGGGCGTGCTCATGCGCGGCGTCAACGCCACCGCCCCCGACCTGCTCGACCTCTGCTTCGCCCTGCAAGGCGAAGCGGGCATCCTGCCGTACTACTTCTACATGTGCGACATGATCCCCAACGCCGAACACTGGCGGGTCCCGGTCTGGCACGCCCAGCAACTCCAGCACGACATCATGGGCTACCTGCCCGGCTACGCCACCCCGCGGATCGTCTGCGACGTCCCCTTCGTCGGCAAGCGCTGGGTGCACATGCTCACCGAGTACGACCGCGAACGCGGCATCTCCTACTGGACCAAGAACTACCGCACCTCGATCGAGTCCGCCGACCTGGAGGCGCTCAACAAGCGCTACGCCTACTACGACCCGATCGACACCCTGCCCGCCGCAGGCCAGCAATGGTGGGCCGACCACCGCGACGACTGACCCGAAACGGACCCTCGCCCCGGCACCCGCAGGTGCCGGGGCGATCCCTTTCCCCCAGCGCCGCACCACCGACGGCCGCGGGCACTAGCCTCCAGATCCATGAGCCCGGCAGCCCCCGACACCGCCGCCCGGGTCACCGCCGTCGAGATCTTCTTCGACGTCGTCTTCGTCTTCATCGTCACTCAGCTCGCCCACGTCCTCGAAGACGACCTCACCTGGGCCGGCTTCGGCCGCACCGTCCTCATCCTCGGACTGCTCTGGTACCCCTACACCGGCTACGCCTGGCTGACCAACCACGTGCCACCCGACGCCCCGCCCAGAAGATCGCCCTCTTCGCCGGCATGGCCGGCTTCCTGCTCACCAGCGTCGCCATCCCCGCCGCGTTCACCGACACCGGCCTGCTCTTCGCCCTCGGCTACCTCGTCCTCAACGGCGTCCACCTGATCATGTTCAGCCGCTCGGACGCCCGCGCCGTCGTCCCCCGCCTCGCCTCCTACAACCTCGGCGCGGCGCTGCTCATCGTTCTCGCCGCGTTCGTCGACGCCCCCGCCACCTACGCGCTCTGGCTCGCCGCCGCCCTCGTCCAGGCCGCGCTGCCCTACCTCACACCCGGACACTCCTGGATCCGCGTCGCCAGCACCTTCCACGTCTCCGCCGGACACTTCGTCGAACGCCACGGCCTGCTCGTGATCATCGCCCTGGGCGAGACCGTCGTCGCCATCGGCGCCGGCGTCGACGTCCGCCACGTCACCGCCGGCACGGCGGGCGCCATCGTCATGGGACTCGCCCTGCCCGCCGCCATGTGGTGGACCTACTTCACCGACACCCGCAACGCCGTTGCCTCCCTCACCACCGCCACCCCAAGCGCCCGCACCCACCTCGCCGCCCGCACCTACGTGCTGCCGCACTACCTGATCCTGCTCGGCATCATCGCCACCGCCGCCGGCATCCACGCCGCCGTCTCCCACCCGGGCGAGCCGGCCAGCATCGGAGCCGCGCTCGCGCTCTCCGGCGGCGTCGCCCTGTTCCTCACCGGCGTCGCCGGCGCCCGGCTGGGCCTGCGCCTCGGCCTACCCCTGGCCCGACCAGCCGGCGCCACCGCCGCGCTCGCCACCCTGCCCCTCGGCATCGGGACCGTCGCCGGTGCGCAGCTCGCCGCGGCAATCGGTGTGCTCACCGTGATGCCGTTGGCTGGCCCACTCCGCGGCGAGCCGCACACGGCGACGACGTAGCGGTCAGCCGCCCCGCGGCGCGTACATGATGACGGCGACGCCCAGCAGGCAGATCGCCGCGCCCGCCACGTCCCAGCGGTCCGGGCGGAAGCCGTCCACCAGCACACCCCAGCCCAGCGACCCGGCCACGAACACACCCCCGTACGCGGCCAGGATCCGACCGAAGTTGGGGTCCGGCTGGAACGTCGCCACGAAGCCGTACGCCCCCAGCGCCAGCACGCCCGCCGCGATCCACCACAGCCCCCGGTGCTCCCGCCAGCCCTGCCAGACGAGCCACGCTCCCCCGATCTCGGCCAGCGCGGCCAGCACGAACAGCAGCAGGGAACGGGCAACCGTCATGCCGGGAGGCTACCCAGCGGCCACCGCATCAGCTCACCGAGCCGTCCGCGAGGTCTCGCCCGGTCGGTGAGTCCGTCCAGGGCGGCCTCGCGCCCGGCCGGAACCCGCACGTCCACGACAACGCCGTCCGTGGCGGAGACCAGGAAGGTGAAGGAGGAGCATCCGGACTCATGCTTCGACGGTATGCCGTATCGGGTACCGGACGGAGGTAGCCCAGACGCACGGCGACGGGCTCCCGGACTGGGAGCCCGTCGCCGTGCGGGTCACTTGTTGAAGGCGTCCTTGACGTCGCGGCCGGCCTGCTCGCCGGCCTTTCGGGCGCGCGCCGTGCTCTGCTCGGTGGCGCCCTCCGCCCGCAACCGTTCGTTGTCGGTGGCCTGGCCGATCCGCTCCTTGGCAAGTCCGCTCAGCTCCTGGGCCTTGTTCTTCGTCTTCTCGGTGAAGCTCATCGAGGACTCCCTCCGCTGTCGCGGCATTCCGGGGCCGCATGCTCCGTCCCCGGGTGCGTCCCCGCATGTCCCTTGGCCAAACGGCTGGTGTGCCCGGGCACAACCGCTAAAGCGTCCTAGGATACTAGGTGAACGGGGAAGCGCGCCGGCTGGTTAACTGGACGAATGGGAGAGATCCTGCTGATCCGGCACGGCGAGACGGCCTGGACCGCCAGTCACCGGCACACCTCGTACACCGACCTGGAGCTCACCCCCGACGGCGAGCGGCAGGCCCGCGCGCTCGGCGTGATGCTCGCGGGCCGGCGGTTCGTCCGGGTGCTGGCCAGTCCCCGGCAGCGGGCCCTGCGCACCGCGCAGCTCGCCGGCCTCGACGTCGACGCCACCGACCCCGACCTCGCCGAGTGGAGCTACGGCGAGTACGAGGGACGCACGACCGCGGACATCCAGGAGGAACACCCGCAGTGGAACATCTGGACCGACGGCTGCCCCGGTGGCGAGTCACCCTCGCAGGTCGGCGAACGCCTCGACCGGGTGCTCGCCCGGGTCACTCCCCTGCTCGACCGGGGCACCGTCGGCCTGGTCGGCCACGGGCACAGCCTGCGGGTGCTCGGCGCCCGCTGGATCGGCCTGCCGCCGTCGGCCGGCGCCCGGCTGCGGCTGGACACCGCCACCGTCAGCGTGCTCGGTCACGAGCACGGGCGGCAGGTCATCCAGCGTTGGAACCAGCCGGCTCCGCCGCCCCCCGGGACCGACCCCGGCCCGGGCGTTCGGCACTGATCTTCGGCGGCCGATTCTCGTACGGCGTGGACAGCACCACGGTGGTGCGGGTGGTGACGTTCGCGGAGGTCCCGATCTCCGGCAACAGCCGCTCCGGTCGGCTGGGCCAGCTGGCCTGAGGGTCAAGGGAGCATCCTCACGTGGCCGCGCCACAACTATTGGCTCCGGTTCAGCGTTGACGCTGAACCGGAGCCAATAGTGGGCGCTGGCAGGATCAGAGGTAGCGCGAGGCCTCGTCGAGGAAGCGCTGCGCGTACCGGTCCGCCGGAATGTCCCCAAGGTAGTACTTCTTGAGGTCGCGGCGGGTAGTGGCGAGGGGGTCGCTGCCGAGGAGGTCGTCGAGGGCGGCGTCGAGTCCCTGCAGCCGGCCGCCGTACGCGTCGATCACGTAGCCCGCCCGCGCAAGCGGGAACGCCTCCGGGAACTGGGCCGCCGGCACCGAGACGGCAACCATCACGAAGGGCTTCTCCGAGTACAGGTAGTCCGCCACCACGCTCGACACATCCGACACCATCGCGTCCGACGCGTTGAAGCAGTCCGCGACCGTCATCGCCACCTCAGCCTCGGCTCCGAAGACGTGTGGCCGTCCGTTCGCCCGGCGGTCGTCAGCCAGCAGCGTCCGGATGCGCTCACACTCGCGGGTCAACTCCGCGGACCGCTGACTGTACGGATGCGGTCGAAAGACGACGCTGCACCCGCGAGCGACGAGCGCCTTGATGATGTCGCAGCCAACGAGCAGCGAGGAATAGTTGGAGTCGGCATAGAAGCCGGCCCACGTCGGGGCGTACAGGACCCGAGGGTTGGCAATCGAGGCGATTGGCCCGGTGGCGATGGCGACGTTCTCGACCTGAGGGCGCCCGACGATGGTGAACATCTCTGCGGGCATGCTCACGCCGTTGGCCGCGAACCGGTCGATCGCGGCCTGGCCGGCGACGAAGTTCTTGTCGTAGATCCGGAAGACCGGGTTGTGACTCGGCACCTTGTCGCTGTCGCCGTGGTTGAGCTGGATGTGCGTCAGGTTCGTATACCGGATCACGTGGTTGTTCATCGTCGCGGTATTGACGTAGAAGGCTGCCCGTAGCGACGGGGCGATGACATCGTCGAGCTGGTTCAGCCCCATCCGCAGGACCACCGGGGCCTTGGTGAGACCCACCACCTCATTGAAGTTGGTTTGGCTGCGAACCAGCACAAAGAACTTCTTGCCGAGGCGTTCCAGGTAGGGCAACCACATCGCGATCTGGTAGGCGGTGCCGGCGGGTGCGTTCCAATGCACGAGAAAGACCGGCTCGTAGGCGGTCAGCGCGGCATGCAGTTTCGTCTCACTGCTGCGCCGCGCCCGCACCCGCGTCAGCGCCTGCAACCCGGTGAACAGGGCCAACCCGAGCGCCGCGGTCGCCACCGCCAGCGCGATCACCCCGAAGATGTCGGTGAACGCGCAGACCAGTGCCACGAGAACCGCAGCGCCGTTGACCAGCGCCACGCGGCTCGTGTTGGGGCTACGGTCAGGCCGTGAGCCGCTTCCGGGCAGGTTGGCCGAGACGGGGTAAACAGCATCGGACACGGCCGCCAACAGCGACTCGGTGAGAACCGCCAAGCCTGCGACGGCGACACCAACGGCCAAGGCGGGATCAAGACTGCCGTGTACCGCGCCGAGCAGGTACGCGCAGGCCAGCAGGAGGATACGCGCCACGACGGACGTTCCGCCGGACACCGAACCGCCACGCCACGCCCAGGCCAGCAGACCGAGCGCGAGAACGGCCGGGGGAAGCGCCCAGAGGCGGGAGCTTCCCACCGCCGCCAGCAGCAGGGCGGCAAGGGCCACCACCTCGACCGCCGAGGCGGGCAGTAGCGCCCCCGCGGCCGACGTCCGGGCCTCCGCCAGCCATCCGCTGAACCGGGACCGACCCGGCTTCGAAGCCGTCATCGCCCAACCCCCGCCGGCGACGGGTTGATCCGCAGCGGCTGCCCCACCCGGCCCCGGCAGTTCGCCAGGAAGTTCTGCTGCAACTGGGCGGCAGCGAGCGCCGCGTCGTAGGCCCGGTTCGCCTTGCCCGGCTGGACCACGTGCTCGACGTCGTTGTGCTCAAGGAACTGCAGGTAGGTGGCGAAGCTCTCCGCCTGTCGGGGCCCGAAGGCGCTTCGCTCATGCGACAGCACGGTTACCTCATCCTCCCGTTGATGACACGCAAAGCGACTCGAGGGCGGAGGCAGCACGGACAACACCGGCCGTAGGCCCGGCGTCCGCTCATGGTCCGGACCGCACGAATCAGGGATGGATCCTAGCTTCGATCCCTGCCAGCCGGCCGCACCGGGGTAGCCCGTTCTCGATCTTCCTCGACCCGTTTGGCACGATCTTGTCCGCCTGCGCCGAGCGCTCACCAATGACCGCATCCGATTTTTGCCGGCCGTCCCCGGCCAGGGGCGGAGGCGATCATCGCTCGCTGAGCGGGGTCAACCCGCCTGCGAACCCGCCGACTCAGCCGAGATGCCACGGAGCCGGTGCGGATTCACGGGATCCGGGCCGACCTTCGGCGGGCGATGCTCGTACGGAGTGGAGAGCACGACGGTCGTGCGGGTGGTGACGTTCGCCGAGGTCCGGATCTCCTGGAGCACCCGCTCCAGGTCCGTCGGGCTGGCCACCCGCACCAGCAGCAGGTAGAAGTCCTCCCCCGCCACCGAGTAGCACGAGTCGATCTCCGGCAGGTGGGCCAACCGCTCCGGCGCGTCGTCCGGCTGCGACGGGTCGAACGGCCGGATCGCCACGAACGCGGTCAGCGGCAGGTCCAGCGCCTCGAAGGAGACGCGGGCGGCGTATCCCTTGATGACGCCGCGCTGCTCCAGCCGGCGGACCCGCTGGTGCACCGCGGACACCGACAGACCCACCTTCTCGGCCAGGTCCGTGTACGACAGCCGACCGTCTCCGGTCAGCGCGGCGACGATGGCGCGGTCGATCTCCTCCACGCGGTGCAACCTACCTGGAAACGGGCTCTCGTGCCGCACCCGGCCCGCCGGGCGTGACGCTCAGCCGGCCGTGCGGTCGCGCACCGCGTCCGCCGCGTAGTCCAGCACCTCCGCCATGTCCTCCGCGTCGAGGAAGGGCAGGTCGGTGAGGATGTCCGGCACGGACATCCCCTCGGCCATCATCGCCAGCAGCGTGGCGCGCGACTGCCGCACGCAGGGCGCACCCCCATGACGCCGGGGTCGACGGTGATCCGGGGGAACGTCACCGCGACAGGTCAGCCCTTCGCGAGGGCGCGGGAGATGACCAGCCGCTGGATCTGGTTGGTGCCCTCGACGATCTGCAGCACCTTGGCCTCCCGCATGTACCGCTCCACCGGGTGGTCGGCCACGTAGCCGGCGCCGCCGAGCACCTGCACCGCGTCGGTGGTCACCCGCATCGCCATGTCGGTGGAGAAGAGCTTCGCCTTCGCCGCCTCGATGGAGTACGGCCGGCCCGCGTCACGCAGCCGCGCGGCCGCGAGGGTCAGCGCCCGGGCGGCGGAGATCTGGGTGGCCGCGTCGGCGAGGTTGAACCCGAGCCCCTGGAAGTCGATGATCGCGCGGCCGAACTGCTGTCGCTCCCGCGCGTACCCGACCGCATAGTCGAGCGCGGCCTGGGCCAGCCCGACCGCGCAGGCGGCGATGCCGAGGCGGCCGGAGTCCAGGGCGGACATGGCGATGGTGAAGCCCATCCCCTCGCCGCCGATCAGCCGGTCGGCGGGCACCCGGGCGTCGTCGAAGGCGATCTGCGCGACCGGGGAGGAGTGCAGCCCCATCGTCCGCTCGGCGGCCTGCGGGTGGATGCCGGGCGTGGCCCGGTCGGCCAGCAGGCAGGAGATGCCCTTCGGGCCGGGGCCGCCGGTGCGGCAGAAGATGTTGTAGAAGTCGGCGACCCGGGCGTGGGTGATCCACGCCTTGGTGCCGGAGACGACGTACGCGTCGCCGTCGCGGACCGCCTTCGTGGTCAGCGCCGCCGCGTCGGAGCCACCCTGCGGCTCGGAGAGGCAGTACGCCCCGAGCAGTTCCCCGCCGATCATGTCGGGCAGCAGCTTGCGCTGCTCGTCGGTGCCGAACTGGGCCACCGGGTAGCAGGACAGGGTGTGCACGCTGATCGCCTCGGCGACGGCGAGCCAGCGGCCGGCCAGGATCTCCAGCACCTGCAGGTAGACCTCGTACGGCTGGGCGGCGCCGCCGTGCTCCTCGGCGTACGGCAGGCCGAGCAGGCCGGCCCGGCCCACGGTGCGCAGCACCTCGCGGGGAAACTCGCCGCGCTCCTCGAAGCCGGCGGCCTTCGGCGCGAGCTCCCGGTCGGCGAGCTCGGTGGCGAGGTCCAGCAGGTCGTGGGCCTCGTCGGTGGGGAGGATCCGGTCGACAGTCATAGCGCGATGAGCTCCGTGGGGGTGGTGTTGAGCCGTTGCACGCCGTCCGTTGTGCAGACGACGATGTCCTCGATCCGGGCGCCGTGCCGCCCGGCCAGGTAGATGCCCGGTTCGATGGAGAACGCCATGCCGGCCTCCAACGGACGGGGATTGCCGGCGACGACGTACGGCTCCTCGTGGCCGTCCAGGCCGATGCCGTGACCGGTGCGGTGCAGGAAGGCCTCGCCGTAGCCGGCGCCGGCGATGAGGTCGCGGGCCACCGCGTCGACCGCCTCGGCGGTCGTGCCGGGGCGGACGGCCTCGACCGCCGCGCGCTGCGCCTCGTGCAGCACCATGTAGTAGGCGGCGAAGTCGGTCGGGGCGGGGCCGCCGGCGACGTAGGTGCGGGTGCAGTCGGAGCGGTAGCCCGACGGCATGGTGCCGCCGATGTCCACCACCACCGGCTCGCCGGCGCCGATCGGCCGGTCGGAGGTGCCGTGGTGCGGGCTGGCGCCGTTCGGCCCGGCGGCCACGATGACGAAGTCGACGGTCACGTGGCCGGCGGCGCGGATCGCGGCGGCGATGTCCGTGGCCACCTCGGTTTCGGTCCGGCCGGGGCGCAGCCACTCCCCCATCCGGTCGTGCACCGCGTCGATCGCCGCGCCGGCCTCGGCCAGGGCCGCCACCTCGGCGGGCGACTTGCGGATCCGCAGCTCGCGCAGCACCTCGCCGGCGAGCCGTTGGGCGGCGTCGGGCAGCGTGGCGCGCAGCGCGAGGACCTGCTCGGCCCACATCCGGTCGGCCAGTCCGACGGCCGTCACCGGGCCGGGCAGCGCCGTGCGGACCAGTGGGTACGGGTCGGTTCCGTCGGTGTGGTCGACGATGCGCAGCCCGGTGGCCGGTGCGGGGGACGCCTCGGCGGCCGGGCGTTCCAGGACCGGCACGATCAGCGTCGGCTCACCCTCGGCGGGCAGCACCAGGCAGGTCAGCCGCTCCCCCGCGTGGGCGTCGTACCCGGTCAGGTAGCGCAGGTCGGAGCCGGGGGTGAGCAGCAGCGCGTCCAGCCCCGCGGCGACGGTGGCGCGTTGCGCGGCGGCCAGCCGCTCGGCCGGGTACAGCTCGTCGATTCCCACCCGCCCAGCTTAACGGTCGTTTGGGCGGCGGCGTAGCTCAGGCCAGCAGATGCGGGGCGTGCTCCCGGACCGCCGCTCGCAGTTGGCGCAGCGACGGGTTGACCAGCGGATGTCCGGCGACCGTGACGGTCGGGACGGTCTCGTTGCCGTCGGCGACCGAGCGGACGAACGCGGCGGCGTCCGGGTGCCGCCAGATGTTGACCGCCCGGTACGGCAGCCGGGCGAAGCGCAGCTTCACCCAGAGCTTCAGGCAGTACGTGCACATCGGCCGCCAGTACAGGACGACACCATCCCGGTCCTGCTCCATCGGGCCCTCCCCACCACGGCGCGCCGGCGGCGCCGCGGCCCAGTCTGCCAGGCCGGGGCGACCGGACCGTCGGTGCGGGAGTGCCGCACCGGGCTGTGCAGCAGCGACGGCACCGGCTGAGCATGTGCAGGCCGCGTGCCCCGGACAATGTGCCACGATCTTGACCATGCGTCTCCCGCTCGGCCTGCTGCTGGCATCCGTCGTGAGCGGTGTGCTCTCCGTTGCGGCGGCGCTGCTCGTCATGCCCGGCGCGTCACTGCAGTACGGCCTCGTCATGCTGCTCGCGCTGCTCGGGTACGTGGTGGCGGCGAGCCGGGGTGTGCGTCGCGTGAGGTGGGCGGTCATCCTCGGTATCGGGCTGCTCGCCGTCGTCGCGGCGACGCGACTGTCCTGGTACCAGGAGCAGATCGGTGATGGGAGCTTGCTGACGTACGGCCGGGTAGGTGAGACGGCCATGCTGGCACGCTGGCGGGAGATGATCGACCGGGAGCGGCTCGCGGCGGCGGGTCTGCTGCTTGGCGTTCTGTGTCTCACGGCCGGTGTGTTGGCGTTGCCGGCGCGGGGTAGGCGGCGGGGTGTGGCGACCAGCCTCCTCGCGCTGCTGCTACTCGCCTGGTTCGGGCTGAGCTTCGCCAGAGGGTTCGGCCGCTATCCACTGCTCGAACTGCTCGGGACGGTATGGCCAGCGCTGCTCGGCACCCTCGCGGCCATGGGGGCACTCGCGCTGTCCGGTTGGCGCGCTGACCGGCGATGGCTGCTCCCGGTCGGGTCGTTCCTGCTGGCGCTGGCGGCGGCTCACGCTTACTCGGATCTCGCCGCGACGTGGTCAGGCTGGTGGATGATTGCCAACCCTCGCGACGATGCCTTCCTGGAGGTAGGGGTGAGGGTGAGCACGTCGGCGGAAAACTTCCCGCAGGTGTCGAAGGCCGTAGAGGCGGCGCTTGCGCTCGCCGGCCCCGGACTGGTGGCGGTCGGCGCATTGCGCAGCTCCCGTGAGGCTGACCCTGGACAGGCCGAGGCCCCGCAACGTAGATAGGCGGGGCGGTCCACGTTGACCACGCCGTCCACATCCAGCAGCCACACGGGGAGACGCTGGGCTCGCCGACTCCTGTCGGGGTGGGTCATCGGAGCACCGTAGGTCGCACCCGCGGATCGGCGACGCAATTTCCGGTCGTTCGCCGGCATCGATGCTGCTCCGCGGCCCACCCCCGTCGTCGCCCGAACCCCGCCGTGACCCATGGCGCACCCACCCTGGCCAGGCACTTCTTTGAGGTCTTGAAGTAAGTCATGTTTCGTTACGTCTCCGTTATTGACGTGACCGCCACCACTTCGATTGACTGCGACGGAACCGCTTCCGAAACCGGTTCCGCAACACGCCCTCAATCCCTGCGACCCGGGAGCGTCACGTGCCGATCACCATCGCCGACGTCGCCACCCGGGCGGGCGTGAGCAAGACGACCGTCTCCCGGGTGCTCAACGGCAAGGGCGAGGTGGACGGCCGGACCGCGGACCGGGTCCGCGCGGTCATCACCGACCTGGGCTACGTGCCGAGCGCCCGGGCCGTCGGGCTGGCCCGCGGCCGGACCCGGGTGGTCGGCATGCTGGTACCCGCCCTCACCTGGCCCTGGATGGGCGAGGTGTTGCAGGGGGCGGTCGACGTGGTCGAGTCCGAGGGGTACGGCCTGCTGCTGTCCACCTGCAACCGGGGGGACGAGTCGATGCGGCGGTTCGCCTCCCAGGTCTCGGCGAAGTCCTTCGACGGCCTGCTGGTGGTCGAGCCGGAGGGCACCCTGGACTACATCACCGCGCTGCACGAGCGGGGCCTGCCGGTCGTGCTCATCGACGACCGAGGCCACCAGCCGGGCTTCCCCTCGGTCCGCACCACCAACGCGGCGGGCGCCGGTGCCGCCGCGGCGCACCTGCTGGTGCTCGGGCGACGACGCCCGCTGGTCGTGACCGGCCTGAGCCGCTTCGGCTGCACCCGGGAGCGGCTCGACGGCTTCGCCCGCGGCTACGCCGAGGCGGGTCTGCCGATCGACCCGGCCCTGGTGGTGGAGGGCGACTTCACCTTCGAGTGCGGGCGGGCGGCGGTGGAACGCCTGCTCGCCGCCGGCGTGCCGTTCGACGCCGTGTTCGCCCACAACGATCTGTCCGCCGCGGGCGCTCTCCAGGCGCTGCGCGACGCGGGCCGCCGGGTGCCGCAGGACGTGGCGGTGGTCGGCTTCGACGACCTGCCCCTGGCCGGGCACACCCACCCGCCGCTGTCCTCGGTGCGCCAGCCGTTGCGGGAGATGGGCGCGGCCGCCGCCCGCGCGCTCATCTCCCACTTCGCCGGCGCACCCCTGCCCGACCAACCGACCATCATCCCGACCAGCTTCACCGCGCGCGCCTCGACCACCGCCACGTCCTGCGGCACCCGGCGGCCCGCGTCGCGCAGCGCCTGGAG
>NZ_QGKS01000196.1 GCF_003172935.1 Micromonospora sicca
GGGCAGGGGGGGGGGCGGCAGTCACAGCGCTGGCGGGTGGCGCAGGTGTGGGGGGGGACGTGCCGGTGGTGGACCGGGCCGAAGGACGGGGCGGTGAAGGTGGCGAAGACGACCGCGTGCCGGCCGACCGAGGCGGGGACACCCTTGCCGCCGGTCAGACCGCAGCGGACTACCTGGTACGCGTCTCCGGCGTAGACCCAGGCGCAGTCCGGGCACTGGGCTTCGCGGCGGTTGCCGCACGCCTTGTAGAGCGCCTGGTCAGGCAGCTCGTCGGTGTGCAGCTGGCGGGTGATGCGGCCGGTGGCCTTCTCGACGGCAGCGATGGTGCCAGTGAGACGGATTGGGCGGGCACAGCCGCCGGCGGAGGCGGTGTGCTCCAGCCAGCCGGGGAACGCGGGCATGGCGGCGCGGTGCACGGCTTGGGCGTCACGGCCGGCGGCGAGCGCGGGCCGGTACAGGTCGAGCGGGGTGGACAGGACTTCCTCCTCAGGGGGCGGCAGGGACGGGAGACGAAGCACCACCAGCCGTGGACGTCTGTCCGCTGGTGGTGTTCGTCGTGTCTCCTGGCACCGCCGGAGGGCGGCTGACGCCGGAGGGCGGGTTCGTGGGTGGTGCCACTTCCCGCCGATGGGTCATGTCCTTCACGCTCGTGGATTCGATGATCGGGGCCGGCACGGGTGGGGAGCCGGGTTGTCGGCATCCGGCGGGTTGCCGCAGGCTTCCCCACCCGTGGAGGTGAGCGAATCCGGGCCATCGTGGACGGCAGCGAAGGCCGTGCTGGGCCGCTCAGCGGATTCGGAGGACCGGCACACCGCCCGAGGTGACCGAGAGCCGGCGGGACGTGGCCAGCATCAGCGGCAGGAAGGCCGCGCGGCATCTCCGACATCGAGTCCAGCGATCCGGCAGGAAGGCCGCGCTGGGATGCTCGACGAGCGCCAGAGTAGCACCGGGTACCGACACGTCAACCCGCCGTTATCGACGACCGATGCTGGCCTCAATTGCGGTGGCGGTGCCGGGGTAGTGGGCGAAAGGATGGCGCCGTGGTTACCGAGAAGCCGCCGCGAATCGTGCTGGTCGACGACCTCCGTTCGTTCGTCGATGGCCGAGTAGCGCAGGTGGCGCGCACTAGCGCGGCGGGCATCGAGGCGCTGGAGCGACACCGTGGACAGTGGTTGGACGAGCTATGGCTGGATCACGACCTCGGCGGGGACGACACGATCTGGCCTGTTGTCGAGGTGTTGGAGCAGGCCGCGTTCGAGGAGCACCCGTTCGATATCGGCGTGGTGTACGTCCACTCGGCGAATCCTGCCGGCGCTGCGAAGATCATGCAGGCGTTGCGGCGCTGGGGTTACCAGGTCCGCTCGGCGGCTGGATCGCCGCATGTCGGCTACCTGGCCGAGGCCGAGTAGTAGCGGGCGATTCGAACGCTGGCGGGTGTCGGCGGCCGAGGATGCCGGCGCCTTGCTGCCGGCCGACTGCCGGCCGATGTGGGAGAACTTTCCTTACATCTATCAAGGCGGCCCTGAACGGGCCGCACGCGCCGCCGCCTGGGCGCGCGTCCGTCGCTCCGCTGGCGCTCCGACTCCGGCCACGCAACACGCCCGGCGGCTGGCGCGCAAGCGGGAAGCCCAAGGGGCCGCCGCAGAACGACAGGCCGTTGACCGGTTGGGGGTGGGCCGGCAGCCGGCCGGGCCGCGCGGCCACGAGCCCGCGCGGCGTAGGGGAGCGCACGCCGGCCGCGCCGGCGAGCTGGCGGTGGTCACGGGGTTGCGGTCACTGCGCCTCCGGCGGGGGCGCAACGACTCCAGGATGGCCGGGGCTCCGTCGGCGGGTCGCGGTCCGTGGGTGGTTGCGGTAGGCCATCCCGCCAGCCGCCGACCCGGGCAAGCCGAGCAGACCACCGCCCGGCCCGCCAGCGCCCGTACGTGCGTCAAGGCCGTCTTGACGTGGCGGACCGGGCGGCGTTCCGCTCCCCAGATGGGCGGGTCGGCGGCAGACAGTGAGGATGGTGGGGTGGGTCGCCGGGCTGGTCTGACTCACCGGCAGACCGACGATTGCTGTCCTCATCCCGATTCGTCGGCCAGCCCGGTGGCCCCAGCAGCTGCATGTCACCGGTCAGGCGCCGTGACCTGATAGGAGCCTGTGCGAGAGGCGCCCACCACTGTGTTGTCCGATCGTCTGACCAGTGACGTGTCCACAGATTCTCGACGCAGACGAGAAAGGCGGACCTCACCAGCATGGCAGCCAGAAAGCGATCAGTTATCGGTGGTGTCGACACCCACCGCGACACGCACCACGCCGCCGTCATCGACAGCACCGGCGGGCTCCTGGCCGACGCCGAGTTCCCCGCGACCACCGCCGGCTACACGGATCTGCTGGCCTGGATGCGCTCGTTCGGGCGGGTCACGGCCGTGGGCGTGGAGGGCACCGGCAGCTATGGCGCTGGCCTGGCCCGCTATCTGACCAGCAAGAAGATCACTGTCAGGGAAGTGGACCGGCCCGATCGCCGCGCCCGCCGCGCCCAGGGCAAGTCCGACCCGATCGACGCCATCGCCGCCGCCCGGGCCACCCTCGCCGGCACCGCCATGGGCACCCCGAAAACCCGCACCGGACCGGTTGAGGCCATCCGCGCCCTGCGGGTCGCCCGCCGAGGAGCGGTCAAGGCTCGGACCGCCGCCCTGAATCAGATGCGCGGCCTGGTCGCCGCCGCCCCCGAACCCCTGCGAGCGCAGCTGACCAAGCTCAGCGCTGCCGTGCTGGTCAGCCGGTGCGCTGCGCTGACCTACAACCCGGCCAAACTTCACGAGCCGGAACACGCCACCGCCGCCGCGCTGGCCGGACTCGCCCGCCGGGTCACCGCCCTCACCGACGAGATCACCACCCTCGACCGGCAGGTGGCACCCATCGTCCAGAAAGCGGCACCCCGCACCACGGCCTTGTTCGGCGTCGGCCCCGAGGTCGCCGCCCAGCTGCTCACCACCGCCGGCGACAACCCCGACCGGCTGCACTCCGAAGCCGCCCTCGCCCACCTCTGCGGCGCAGCACCCATCCCCGCCAGTTCAGGACGGGTGCGCCGCCACCGCCTCCACCGGGGAGGTGACCGCGGCGCCAACCACGCCCTGCACACCATCGCGCTGTGCCGCATGCGCTACGACCAGCGAACACAGGCTTACGTCCACCGCCGCATCACCGAAGGCCTCAGCAAGCAGGAGATCCTCCGCTGCCTCAAGCGCTACATCGTCCGCGACGTCTACACCGCCCTGCTCGCCGACTTCATCGCCCTGACCACTTGACCTCCATAGGAGCATCGGGATGGCAGGAAGACCTTCTGTCGTTCGTGGTTGAGTTCGAGCCGACGCCACGAACGATGGTTGACTGTTCCGCCGGCTCGGCAATGCCGTCTACCAGCTTGCCGTCCATCGGTACCAGGGTCCCTCGATTTGTTCGAACTGCGGCCCCTCCCACTCACCGTTTCCAAGGTCACCGTCGGGCCCGTTCGGGAAGTAACCCCATCCAGAATCGTCGAGGCCAGGGCTGTCGACAGCGTAGAAGATGTAGCCGCCCTTCACCCCGTATGACGACCCAATGTCACAGGAGCCGATCTTGTCCGGTGCATCGACCGCATCGAACGCGTCCAGGGTCGGCGGCGGCGGTAGCTTCGTCACCTCCTCGTCGAAGGGGGCGCGGTCGAAGCAGTCCGGGCGGGGGTAGTACCCCATGGCGAGTGCGGTCGTCACTGGTATCGCCACAAGCGTGGCGGCGACGGCCGTAACGGCGATGACCCAAGTTCGCATATCGCGGAGTCTGTCAGACGTTCGGATTCAGGCGCGTGGGGCACACAGGGGGCACAAGACACCGTCAAAGGTTGTCGACCAGTGAGCCACCATGGCAGCCTCAGACGCCGTGTGAGCAGCTATCCGGCAACGATCCCGCTGGTGGGGCCGAGCGCGGCCCGAAGTACCACTTCAACGTCTGACACCCGAACTGGGTGACCAACTGGGTGACGATGGGCATGAGCAACGCCGGACGTCCATGGACTGCGGTGAACGGTTCGGACGGCTCAGCCCTGCTGCTGGCGCAGCTCATCGACGGCTGGTGGTTCCTTCGCACGGAAGAGGTCACTGGTCGATCCCAGCCCACGCAAGCCAAAGGACAAATGTCAATTCGCTTGTATCCTCACCCTGATCTACCGCGTAGCCAAGACAATAAAACAACGATGGTCAGGAATGCCAGCGCGATTATCTGACTAATCCAGCCTGCGCGCAAGAAGCGCTCCTTCGATCTATTTATCGACCGAAGACTTTCAACCATTGCGATGTTCGCCATCGCGACTTCCTTGCGCGCAAGGGCCTCGTCATCCGCCCATCGATCATTCAGCATCATTTTCATCGGAGCAATATCGGCTACCCCGTATGGCCTACTCCAGCCAGAAAATATGCCAGCAAGGGAGGCGGCGGTGAAAGCAATGAGAGCAAGCACTAGTAGCGGTAAGGCTTGTCGGGGGAAGGATGCGTCCGCACCCTTCCCCACGAAAGCGCCAACAGCCGCCAAGATGGTCACTAGGCTTCCGGAGGTTGTAACTAGGGAAGCAGCTCGTGTGTCCAGTGCAGACTTGCGGTCGCGCTCGGTCTTCAGCTCCGAGGCAATGAAGTCCGAGTAGACGTCACTTTGCTCGGCCACGTTCCGTCTCAGTTGTACGAACCGAGCGCCCGTCCGACTTGGTTGACGGCGCTTTGCTGCCGCGCACCTGGACCGTCGTTATGAAGCCAGTAGGGACGGGGGGCGGCGGGGGCGGCGAAGGCGGCGTACTTGGCTTCGACTGCTGTGCCGTCGGTTCATCGGCCATGGCTTACTCCCTTAGTACGGCGTGTTTAGTACGGCGTGTAAAGCGATGTCGATCCTGATGTGAGTTGTACGTCCGTACGTCTCAGGCTCACAGCCTATAGCCGACGCCCAGAAGGACGGCAATGGACACCCCGCGTACCGATGGATGCGCCGTCCTCGGGCCGTCTGGACCGTCACCGGGCCGCCAAACGCCGCCCAAGGTTGACCAGGGACGACCAAGTTGGCCGAAGACACAGCAGGCCAACTATCACGTGATGGCGGCTGAGCTGGTGGGCGACGGACGAGTCGACCTGTACGCCGGATCCTGATCTACCGTTCACGTGCGTCGGCGGGGCTGCCATGTGGACGTCGCGCACTGAACGCCGGACGCTGAGAGGGCCGATCAGGGAGCAGGGTTGCTGTTGCCGGCCGACGGCAGCGTTGCCCGCCGCCTCTGACGCAAGCCGCATTGGGATGCCGCTCTGTTCCAGGCACAGGTGAGACCGTACGGAAGCCTTGCTTTGTCGGTGCCCCTCGATAACCTCACACCGAGCACGGATGCGATCGACGACGGTCGCGGCTCGAGCACATGGGGAGGGCCACACATGGCTGACAACAAGATCGTCTTCGTCGCGTTCGCTATCGAGGACGAACGGCAGAGGGACTTCCTGAAGGGCCAGTCGCTGCACCCTCGTGCGCCGTACGAGTTCATCGACATGTCCGTGAAGCAGCCGTACGACTCCGGCTGGAAGGACAAGGTCCGCACGCGGATCCGCCGCTCCCACGGAGTGATCGCGCTCGTGAGCAAGAACTCGCTCACGTCGACCGGGCAGAAGTGGGAGATCCAGTGCGCGAAGGACGAGGGCAAGCCGCTGCTGGGCATCTGGGCGTACTCCAACGACCGCACGAACCTCGTCGGTCTCCGGACGGTCGCGTGGACCGACGCGAACATCGCCGACTTCATCGACTCGCTCTGAGGCGCGTCGGCATGCGTAAGGCGCTCATCGTCGGGATCGACCATTACGACCGGATCGGGTCGCTCAGTGGTGCCGTGAACGACGCACACACTGTCAAGACCGTGCTCGAGAGGCATGCCGACGGCACGCTCAACTTCGCGCAGCCGAAGCTGATGACTGCTACCGGCCCCGACTCGGCAGTCACCCGTACCCAGCTGAGGGGGGCCGTCGAGGAACTGTTCCGCGACGACGCCGAGATCTCGCTGTTTTACTTCGCCGGGCACGGCTACATCGACGGGGCGGGTGGCTTCATCTGCGCGAGCGACTGCATCGCCGGGCACGACGGGCTCTCGCTGCTGGACGTGATGACCTTCGCCAACAACTCGCCGGCGAAGAACAAGGTGATCATCCTCGACAGCTGCCACAGCGGCGTCGCGGGCGGCAACCCCGTCGCGGCGCAGATCGCCGAGATCAAGGAGGGCGTCACCATCCTGACCGCGTCGACCGCCGAGCAGTACGCGATGGAGACCAGCGGCTCGGGCGTCTTCACGAGTCTCCTCGTGGACGCACTGAGCGGGGCCGCGGCCAACCTCGTGGGCGAGGTGACGCCGGGCAGCGTCTACGCGCACATCGACCAGTCCCTCGGGAACTGGGCGCAGCGGCCCGTGTTCAAGACGAACGTGAAGAAGTTCGTGTCGCTCCGGGAGACCAAGGCCCCCATCGAGCTGGCCCAGCTGCAGAAGCTCACGGTCCTGTTCGACGAACCCACCACGCAGCTCCCGCTCGACCCGGGCTACGAACCCCTGCGCTCAGGCACGGAGGACGACTCGGTCCCGCCGCCGGACCCCGCCAAGAACGCCGACTTCGCGGTGCTGCAGGCGCTGGTGAAGGTGAACCTGGTCCGGCCGGTCGGTGCGCCTCACATGTGGCACGCGGCCATGGAGTCGAAGGCGTGCGAGCTGACGGTCCTCGGGCAGCATTACTGGAGCCTCGTGAAGCAGGACCTGATCTGATGCCGTCACGCGACCAGATCCGTGAGGTGCTAAAGGGCGAGCAGACGGTCGAGCGGCTCGCCGCGATCGAGCACGAGCGGTGGGCACACTGGCAGCGCTACGTCCACGAGCAGTGCGAGAGCCAGGAGGACGGGTCCCTGGTGATCCCGGCCGAGCTGGCCGAGCGCTGGGAGACTCAGATCGAGACGCCGTATGCCGAGCTGTCCGAGCAGGAGAAGGACAGCGACCGGGAGCAGGTGCATCGGTACCTGTCGACGATCATCGACATGTTGACTCGATGATGCCTCGCAGTCCGGCACAGCCGGGGAGCGTGCTCCGCGTATAGTGCCGATCGAGCCGAAAGATCCGTCACGCGGCAACCAGAGGTACCCGACATCGGGACGGGTGACGACGGCTCCTTCCACGCCGAGAAAGCAGCAGGGAGGCAGCGAACGAATCGCCTGCCGCCGACAAGTCCCGACAGCGGGCGGGGTCGTACCCGAGCTAATAGGCACGGGATGACAACCGATGACAGCGAACGATGCAGCGCAGCCGCGTTCACACAGAAGAGGCCACGGAAGCCGTCGTGAGGGCAGCAGTGCTGACGGCCCAGATTGCACCGGGGTCCCGCCCATTACCGCGCGGACGACCCTGCCCCCTGGCTGGTGTGCCTCGCGCCCTTCTGCTGTCGCCAGTCAGCGCCAAGTTCCTCAGGCCTACTCCGACAGCGGGGGAGGGGTTAGCCAGGCGAGGGGTTGTCCGCTGAGGGCGGCGTCGGCGAGGTGGTGTGCACTCGCGGTCTTGAGCGCCGCTCGTGAACTGTCAATCCAGCGCTGCACGTTGTCGATGCCCTGATGGCGGTACTCGACGGCCTGGACGAGGCATTCCAGTTTGTCGGCGTCGCGAGCGACGATTGCTTCGGGTGTCTCGCCAGCTTCGTATTCAGCGACGGCGGCAGTGATGACGTCGGCGACGGCCGGTGGGCAGGTGGCGACCTGGTCGGCGGTGACGGCGGTATTGGGCGTGGCGGTGAGGTAGCGCTTGGCGATGTGCGGGATGTCAGTGATCCGGGTTTCCTGGGTGTCGTGCAGGACGCACAGCATCGACACCCGGGCAGGATCGGCACCCTCCATGGCGGCGAGCATCATTCCGATGAGCGCTGTGCGGAACGAATGCTCAGCGATGGACTCAGGGTGCTTGACGCCGGCGAACCACCAGCCGGTGCGGGCGGCACGTTTGAGTACGCCGGCTTCGAAGATGAAGGTCATTGCTCCGGCGGCGTCGTGGTCGTCGCTCATCTGCCCGTCCCTGTGCCGGTGAATCCGTCCGCCCGCAGGCTGTAGACGATAGAGGTTAGTTCCTGCCGGGACTGTGCGGAGATCTGGTCACTGTCCAGGAGCCGAACACTGCGGTCAAGGAGTGCCCGACTCGCGGCGAGGTTGTCGAGAGCGAGGCTGCGTCGTGCGGCCAGCAGAGCCCAGATGTTGTGGATGTTGAGGTCGACGAAGGGGTGTGCTGGGTCCAGGCGCTGGACCAGGTGCCGAAAAAGGATTGAGCCATGCCAGTCTGCGAGCGCCCCGGGCATGAAGGAGTCGTCGCGCTGCCGGTACGGGATCTCGCCCACCCAGTACGCCGAGTAGTTGAGGGCTGCTCGCTCGCAGGCGTCGTCCGGGTGAGCGCGGGCGATGAAGTCACGCAACGGTTCTGGGTCGCCCTGGTTGGCGAGGGACGTGACGACGGAGCGGGCGTCCGGCCAGAGCGGTGACCAAGTGTGGAAGGTGGTTAGCCGGCGGGCGCGGGTGGTGTTCTGAGCGAGCCATCCGGCCGCCGTCCTGGTGGGGTCCATGCCGGCGAGGAAGCAGGCTTGCCGATGTAGCAGCACGCTGGGCTCGCGTCTGGTTGCGGCGCGTTCGGCGAGCACGTGAAGGTGAGCGAAGAACGTGCGTTGCTCCTCGATGGGCAGGGCCGGCCCGGGAGCGACCGGACCCCGCCGGGGATGGGCGGCGGGTAGCCCTCTGGCGAAAGTCGGTGTCTGCCCCAGGACGGCCCAGAGGACCAGGTCGGTCAGGCGGTGGGTGAGGACGGACCAGCCGAGCGGCTGTTCGGCGATGTCGGAGCGGTCCACCTGCTCGTGGAGGACCGCGGCGAGGATGACGTCTGCCTCGGCGGCGTCGTCGAGTGCGGCGAGCAGGGTCGCGTTCGCCCCGAGCCGTCCGAGCCGGTGCCGGACGCCGATCGCTTGCCCGAGCGGCACTGCCGTGAATGGCCGCCGCCCTGATTCCCAGCTCTGCACGGTGACGCGGTCGACGCCAAGCTCGACGGCGAGCCGCTCCTGTGTCAGCGGGATGGACTCCCGGATCAGCTTAATCAGGTAGCCGGTCACCTCACCCCGCTGGCGTGCTGATCGTCCGCGACCTGCCATACGAATCCCTACGTTGACCGATGGTCGACCTTCCCCGCCCGCAAGCCGTCGCGGCGGGGCGTCTGGCCTGCTCACTCGTACTGCCGGTGAGTCCAACCGTTGTCGCCGTGATCGTAGCGTCGCAGTTACCGAACGTTCCAGGTCCGGCCCCGTGGTTCGGGTTCGGCCATGGAGCGCTGCCCGGCGGAGGGAGTCAGCGATGCGGGACAGGACGCCACCGTGGCGACGGGTCTCTTATGACCAGTACCTGATCGCTGTCGCAATGCCCCTGGCCCGGCGACACCGCCCGACATGGTCGTGGCGGAAGTGGACGCGGATCTGCCGCTGTGGGGCCGACCTGCCCTGCCGTAGCCGACACCGCATTCCGATTAACCGGGGGAACTGGCCCGCCAAGGAGGAGCAGTGAGCAGCGAGGCGGAGCAGCGGATCCTGGTCGTACATCTGCGAGGGACGGACGGGATGTGTACCGGTTGTCGGGCGTGGTGGGCGCTGCTCGCGCCGTACCCGTGCTGGCAGGTGGAATGGGCGACCAGCCGGCAGGCGCGGCACCTGACAGCGGCGGTGCTCGGAGATCGCCCGTGACCACGCACGGCCCGGTGCTGCCGATCTGGAGCTGCGGCGGCTGCGGCGGGCCGTGGCCGTGCGAGACCCGGCGGCGGGAGCTACGCGCGGAGTTCGCCGAAGCCCCGGTGTCGCTCGCGCTCTACATGGGTGCGCAACTGGCGCGGGCGGCGGAGGACCTGCACTGGACACCGGCCGGCATCCTGCACCGCCGCTTTCTCGGCTGGGTGCGATGAGCATCCTCCGGCCCGGGGACGAGAAGTTTCACTACAGCGACGGCTCGCACCGGTGGGTCCCGCCGGACACCGACTACGACCAGGAAGTCTGGGACGAGCAGGTCCGCCAGCACAAGCAGGGTCACCTGAGAAACGAGCGCGCGAAGGTCCGCATTCAGCGTCTCGTCTGATGCCAGCAGTACAGCAGCGAAGTACAGCAACCGTGCCAGCCGAACCGAGCCGAGAAGCGCGTAAGCAGGCCGTCTGACCTCGCACCAAGCCCGATCCGACCCGCTCGCCGAGAGTTCACACCGAAGAGGTCACTGGTTCGATTCCAGTATCGCCCGCCATCGAGATAACGAAGAAGAGGGCCCTCGGGCGAGGATGCCTCTTGCTGATTGCATCGCTAGTCGTCGTTGGAAGTCAGAAGTGTGTGGCGCCCGGCTTGGATTTGGACGTTCAGCCCGGTCAGGGCACGGCCTTGGCCTACAGATGCCGGTTTTCCCTGCTTCTGCTCGAGGCCCCCCTTCTGGTGGGCCCGAAGGGGCGAGCCACACCAGTTCCTCGCGGTCTGTCTGAGGCCGGGCACCCTTGCACCACGCCTCCGGTTCAGTCTTGCGGCAGTCCGGGTCTGCCCGGTGCGCAGGGAGGGGCCGTGCCCGCCGCAATGTGGTAGGTGGAAGGGGGCTGTTGCCCCCGCCAAGCAAGGACTGCGCGCCAACGGGCGTGCCGGTGACGAGAAGGAGCAGATGACGATGACCCGGCCCGGCTTCCACCTCGCGATTCCTGTTGACGACCTGGCGCGGGCCCGCGCCTTCTACGGGGGCGTACTCGGGCTTGCCGAGGGACGCTCGGCTGACGCATGGGTCGACTGGAACTTCTACGGCCACCAGGTGGTGACCCACGTCGTACCGGCGGCGCGGCAGGCCGACGCGGGCCGCAACCCGGTCGACGGGCACGATGTCCCGGTACCCCACTTCGGGCTCATCCTGTCGATCGATGACTTTCACGCGTTGGCGGACCGGATCCGCGCCGCTGGTGGCGAGTTCGTGATTGAGCCGTACCTGCGGTTCGCCGGCGAGCCGGGGGAGCAGTGGACGATGTTTTTCCGGGACCCGGCTGGCAATGCGATGGAGTTCAAGGCGTTCCGCGACGAGTCGCAGATCTTCGCCAAGTAGCGGCGGGTTGCCCGAGACGCCCGACTGTAGGCAGGAGCGCCTGCCACCCGTACGGGGCTGGCCTGGTCGTCCTCACCTGGGGACGGCCTCGGCCCGTTCATGAGGGCTCACGCCGAAGGTTCGTGTCCTCCGAGGCCGCAGCCCACGATGCACATTGCATTTGATCGATATCAGCGTAAGGTCATCTGTGTTCAGCGCTCATGACACCCCCGGTCACGCCGGGTTGACGCACGATGTGGAGTTGGCGCATGAAACTGCAGGTGAAACGGCTGCCGCTGGTCATCGCGGCGGTCCTGGTCCTGGCCCTCGCGGCCTTCGGCGTGCAACGACTCGCGTTCTCCGACCGTTCAGAGGCCGGGCGGGAAAGCGCCGAAGCGGCCGAGCACGAGGGCGAGGGCGAGCATGAGGCCGAGGGTGAGGGCGAGGAGGAAGACGAGGGCGGCCCGCAGCGCCCGGCCGACTACCTGACCTTGAAGTGGACGTCCGGGCAGGACGTCACCCAGGAGCAGGTCAACCGGTCGAAGCGGCAGGCTGCCGCGATTCCCAAGGGCGCCGGTGGCACCTGGGGCCTGGTCGGACCGTCCAACGTCGGCGGCCGAGTTGTCGACGTGGTGGTCGACCCACGGCATCCCGACACGGTCTATACGGCGGTCTCCGGTGGTGGCGTGTGGAAGAGCACCGACGCCGGCGATCACTGGGCGCCGGTGTGGCCAAACGACCAGACGCAGGTAATGGGCGCGCTGGCAGTGGGACCGGACGGCACCCTGTGGGCCGGTACCGGAGAGGCCAACCCGTCCGGCGGGGGCCTGACCTACTTCGGCGACGGCATCTACAAGTCCACCGACGGCGGGACCACCTGGCAGCACTGGGGCCTGGTCGACAGCGCGGCGATCGGCCGCATCGTGGTGGACCCGACCAACCCGCAGCGGATCTTCGTCGCGGCGTCCGGCTCCATCTCCCGGTCGGTGTCCCAACGCGGCATCTACCGGGTGGACAACGGCGGCAAGGACTGGAAGCTCGTCCTCGCGCCGCCGAACGACACGACCGGCGGCATCGATCTGGCCATCGACCCGAGCAACCACAACCGCGTCTTCGCGGCCCTGTGGGACCACAAGCGCAACAACGGGGCCCGTACGTACGGCGGCATCGGTTCCGGTCTGTTCCGCTCCGACGACGGCGGGGACACCTGGCAGCGGCTGGAGAACATCGTCGGACCGGTCAACTCGTACGACGAGACCCGCACCGGCCTGCACGCCGACGCGAGCCTCGGCCGGATCGGTATCGCGCTCGCCCCGTCGAACCCGCAACGGGTGTACGTCGTCTTCGGCACCCCGTACGGCCCGGACAAGGGCTTCTACGTCTCGAACGACGGTGGTGATTCGTTCGCGGCCGGCGGTCGCCCGGGCGCCTCGGGTGGGTACCAGTGGTGGTTTGGTCGGCTGTGGGTGGACCCGGCCAACCCGGACCATGTGTTCTCGGCCGACGTGAACCTGCGCGAGTCGGTTGACGCCGGGGCGACCTGGCGCACGTCCGGCGGAGTGCACGCCGACCAGCACGCCATGCAGTGGGACCCGAACGTGCCCAACCGGGTCTACCTGGGCAACGACGGCGGCATGTATCGGTCGGACGCCAACGGCGCCAGCGGCTCGTGGAAGCACGCCACGTACGCGCCGTGGAACCAGTCGTACCACCTGGCGGTCGCCGCCGACGACCCGAACCGGCTGGCCACGGGCCTGCAGGACAACGGCAGCGTACGGACCTGGACGGCGACGTCGGAGCCGGGCGACCTCAGCCAGTGGAACGCGTTCGGCGGCGGTGACGGTCACGAGGTGGCCATTGACTACACCGACCACAACATCTACTACGAATGCCTGCAGGTCGGCTCCTGCCGCCGCCACGAGGACGTGGGCGGCGTGACCCGGAACATCCCGCTCGGTGCCCGGCACTCGTCCCGGATCACCACCGACGCGCCGCTGATCCTCGACCCGAACGACCCGAAGGTCGTCTACTTCGGCGGAAACGTGCTCGACCGCTCCACCGACCGGGGCACCACGTTCACCCAGATCAGCCCGCCCGGCGACTTTCTGACGGGGCCCGTGCCGACAGAGGAGAACGACCTCGGTCCGTTCTACTCCAACCAGTACGCGACCATCACGTGGATCGCGCCGGCGAAGACCGCGCCGAACACGATCTATCTCGGCACCGACACCGGGCGGCTGTGGAAGACCACCGACCTCGGCGCGCACTGGACCGAATTCACGGGCAAGGGCCTTCCCCAGCGCTGGGTGAACGCGATCGTGGTGGACCCGACTAACGCCGACCACGTCTACGTGGCCTACTCGGGCTACCGCGAGGGCGACGAGTCAGCCAACATCTGGCAGACGACGGACGGCGGGCAGACCTGGAGCAACATCAGCGGGAACCTGCCGAACGCGCCCGTCGAAATGATCACGTACGACCAGCCGCAGAACCAGTTGTACGCGGCGACCGACTTCGGGGTTTTCTACCTCAAGAACGGCAAGAAGAACTGGGCCCGGCTCGGCCAGGGCCTGCCCGCCACGTCGGTGCTGGACATCAAGCTCACCGGCGATGGCAGCACGATCTACGCGGCGACGTTCGGACGCAGCGTCTGGAAGCTGCCGGTACCACGGGATTGAGAAACGCGGTGGTGCCGGCGCCCCTTCGGCAGGGCGCCGGCACCGCTCCGTGGCATGAATCAAGCCGCCCCAAAGTCCGCCGCCGAGCTGCTGTCGTTGGACTTCGTCATCGGGTAATCGACGCTTGTCGCGGTAGCTGGAACATCGATCCCAGGCGCAACGCTCGTACCGCCGGGCGGGGTAGAGGCATCAGCCAACGGGGCTATCAGTGCTGCAACCGCGCTGCAACGAAGCCGACGAGAATACAGCGATGCGGGCGAGAGAACCGGACCTCGAGGGGTACGTCGACCGGAACGGTGCGAAGGTCGCCTATGCGGTGTACGGGTCGGGCGAGCCGACGGTCCTGCTAGCAGCCACTTGGCCGATCGTCGACTCCCGGCACTGGAAGGCACAGGTGCCGTACCTTGCCCGACATTTCCGGGTGGTGACGTTCGATCCGCGGGGCAATGGCCGATCTGAGCGGCCGGCGGACGCGGCGGGTACGCCGATGCCGAGTACGTCGGCGACATCATCGCGGTGATGGACGCGGTCGGCGCACCGCGGGCGGTGCTGGTGGGGCTGTGCAGCGGGGGCTGGTGGGCGCTGGCGGC
>NZ_QGKS01000237.1 GCF_003172935.1 Micromonospora sicca
TCGCTCCTTCGGCACCTGATCATGAGCGAACCGAACGGGCGGACCGTCGGTGCGCACGCCGCTAATGCCCCGTCGCCGGAGCGGCCAACCCACCCGTTCGGACCACACCCGATATCCACCATCGTGACCGAAGACACCCAAAGGTCCACCGAAGGTCACGTTGGTGGATATCGGGTGTGGTCCGAACGGGTGGGTTGGCCGCTCCGGCGACGGGGCATTAGCGGCGTGCGCACCGACGGTCCGCCCGTTCGGTGCGCTCATGATCAGGTGCCGAAGGAGCGACATGCAGGTCTGGCCGGGCGACAGCTATCCCCTGGGCGCCACCTACGACGGGATGGGCACGAACTTCGCGATCTTCTCCGAGGTGGCCGAGAAGGTCGAGCTCTGCCTGTTCGACGAGTGGGACACCGGCACCGAGCGCCGGGTCGAGCTGCGCGAGGTCGACGCCTACGTCTGGCACGCGTACATCCCGGGGATCGAGCCGGGCCAGCGCTACGGCTATCGGGTCCACGGCCCGTACGACCCGGCTGACGGGGTGCGCTGCAACCCGCACAAGCTGCTGCTCGACCCGTACGCCAAGGCGGTCGACGGGGAGGTCTCCTGGGGCCCGGCCGTCTACGACTACGTGCTCGGCGAGCCGGACCGGATGTCGGAGCTCGACTCGGCGCCGTTCATGCCGAAGTCCGTGGTGGTCAACCCGTACTTCGACTGGGGCAACGACAAGCCGCCGCGAACCCCGTACCACCACTCGGTGATCTACGAGGCGCACGTGCGCGGGCTGACCATGCGGCACCCGGACATCCCGGAGGAGCTGCGCGGCACGTACGCGGCGATCGCCTCACCGGTCATGATCGACTACTTCAAGCGGCTCGGGGCGACCGCGGTCGAGCTGATGCCGGTGCACGAGTTCGTGCACGACCACCGCCTGGCCGACCTGGGGCTGCGCAACTACTGGGGCTACAACACCATCGGCTTCTTCGCCCCGCACCAGGGCTATTCCGCCCTGGGCCGCCTCGGCCAGCAGGTGCAGGAGTTCCGCGGCATGGTCAAGGCGCTGCACGCCGCCGGCATCGAGGTGATCCTCGACGTGGTCTACAACCACACCGCGGAGGGCAACCACCTGGGCCCGACGCTGAGCTTCAAGGGCGTGGACACCGCCGGCTACTACCGGCTCAGTGAATCCGACCGGCGGTACTTCGTCGACTACACCGGCACCGGCAACAGCCTCAACGTGCGCAGCCCGCACTCGCTCCAGCTGATCATGGACTCGCTGCGCTACTGGGTGACCGAGATGCACGTCGACGGCTTCCGGTTCGACCTCGCCGCCACGCTGGCCCGCGAGTTCTACGAGGTGGACCGCCTCTCCACCTTCTTCGAGGTGGTGCAGCAGGACCCGGTCGTCAGCCAGGTCAAGCTGATCGCCGAGCCGTGGGACGTCGGGCCCGGCGGCTACCAGGTCGGCAACTTCCCGCCGCAGTGGACCGAGTGGAACGGCAAGTACCGGGACACCGTGCGGGACTTCTGGCGCGGCGAGCCGGCCATCCTCGCCGAGTTCGCCTCCCGCATCTCCGGCTCCGCCGACCTCTACCAGGACGACGGCCGCCGTCCCTTCCACAGCATCAACTTCGTCACCTGCCACGACGGCTTCACCCTCAACGACCTGGTGTCCTACAACGACAAGCACAACGAGGCCAACGGCGAGGAGAACCGGGACGGCGAGAGCCACAACCGGTCCTGGAACTGCGGGGTCGAGGGGGAGACCGACGACCCGGCGGTGCTGGCCCTGCGGGCCCGGCAGCGGCGCAACTTCCTGGCCACCCTGATGCTCTCCCAGGGCGTGCCGATGATCGGCCACGGCGACGAGCTGGGCCGCACCCAGCACGGCAACAACAACGCGTACTGCCAGGACAGCGAACTCGCCTGGGTCGACTGGCCGCGGGCCGACGAGGAGCTGCTCGGCTTCGTCCGGCGGCTCACCGACTTCCGCACCCGCCACCAGGTGTTCCGCCGGCGCCGGTTCTTCACCGGGCTGCCGGTGGGCGGCCGGGCCGCCGGATCGGGCCTGCCCGACCTGGCCTGGTACACCCCCGACGGCCGGGAGATGACCGGCGAGGACTGGGGCAACGACTTCGGCCGCTCGGTGGCCCTCTTCGTCAACGGCGACGGCATCCCGGAGCGCGGCCAGTACGGCCAGCGCCACCGGGACGACTCGTTCCTGCTGCTGTTCAACGCGCACGACGCGCCGCTGGACTTCACCCTGCCCGGGGAGGAGTTCGGGCAGCGGTGGGAGCTGGTGATCAGCACCGCGGAACCGGACCCGGAGAAGACCACCCTGGTGGAGGCGGGCGGCACGGTCTGCGGACCCGACCGCTCCCTGCTGGTCCTCGAGAGGACGGCCTGACATGTCCGACACCTCCCGACCTGACGTGACGGCGGCAGCGACGACGCGGGTCGGGTCGACCTACCGCGTCCAGATCCGGCCCGGCTTCGACCTCGGCACCACCGCCGGGCTCGTCGACTACCTCGCCGACCTCGGCGTCACCCACCTCTACAGCGCGCCGCTGCTCGCCGCCACCCCCGGCTCCGCGCACGGCTACGACGTGGTCGACCACCGGGCGGTCAACCCGGAACTCGGCGGCGAGGCCGGTCGCCAGCGGCTGGTCCGCGCGCTGCGCGCCGCCGGCCTCGGCCTGGTCGTGGACATCGTGCCGAACCACGCCGGGGTCGCCCAACCGGCGGCCAACCCGGCCTGGTGGGACGTGCTGCGCCGGGGCCGGGACTCGGCGTACGCCGACTGGTTCGACATCGACTGGGACCGCGGCCGGCTGCTGCTGCCGGTGCTCGCCGACAGCCCGGACGCCCTCGAGGACCTCAAGGTGGTCGAGGGGGAGCTGCGCTACCACGAGCACCGCTTCCCGATCGCCGACGGCACCGGCGCGGGCAGCCCCCGCGAGGTGCACGACCGGCAGCACTACGAGCTGATCTCCTGGCGGCGCGGCGACGCCGAGCTCACGTACCGCCGGTTCTTCGCCGTCTCCGACCTGGCCGGCCTGCGGGTGGAGGACCCGGCGGTCTTCGCCGCGACCCACGCGGAGATCCTGCGCTGGGCCGACGCCGGCGAGCTGGACGGCATCCGGGTCGACCACCCGGACGGGCTGCGCGACCCCGCCGGCTACCTGGCCCGGCTGCGCGCGGCCGCGCCGGCCGCGTGGCTGGTGGTGGAGAAGATCCTCGAGTACGGCGAGGAGCTGCCGGCCTGGCCGGTCGACGGCACCACCGGCTACGACGCCCTGGCGGCGGTCAGCGGGCTCTTCGTCGACCCGGACGCCGAGGGCGACTTCACCGCGCTCGACGCCCGGCTGACCGGCCACCACACCTCCTGGCAGGACCTGGCCCACGACACCAAGCTGGCGGCCGCCACCCGGCTGCTCGCCGCGGAGCTGAGCCGGCTCGCCGCGCTCGTCCCGGACCTCGACCAGCAGGACGCCCGGGCGGCGCTGGCCGAGCTGGCCGCCTGCTTCCCGGTCTACCGCGGCTACCCGCCCGAGGGTGCCCGACACCTGGCCGCCGCCCGGTCGGAGGCGGGCCGGCGCCGCCCCGACCTGACCGCCACCCTGGACGCGGTCACCGCCCGGCTGCGTGACCCCCGGCACGAGCTGGCCGCCCGTTTCCCGCAGCTCACCGGCGCGGCGATGGCCAAGGGCGTCGAGGACACCGCCTACTACCGGTGGAGCCGGTTCGTCGCGCTCAACGAGGTCGGCGGCAGCCCCGCGCACTTCGGCGTGCCGCCGGCCGAGTTCCACCGGTTCGCCGCCGCCCGGCAGGTGCGCTGGCCGGCCAGCATGACCACCCTCTCCACCCACGACACCAAGCGCGGCGAGGACGTCCGGGCCCGGCTCGCCGTCCTGTCCGAGCTGCCCGGCCGCTGGGCCGAGCAGGTGACGGACTGGATGTCCCGCGCGCCGCTGGCCGACCGCGCCTTCGCCCACCTGCTCTGGCAGACCGCCGTCGGGGCCTGGCCGATCGAGCGGGACCGGCTGCACGCGTACGTGGAGAAGGCCGCCCGGGAGGCCTCGCTCTGCACCAGCTGGGCCGACCCGGACCTGGCCTTCGAACGCCAGCTGCACGCCCTGGTCGACCGGATGTACGACGATCCGGGCCTGCACGCCGAGATCACCGCGTTCGCCGCCGGGATCACCCCCGCCGGCTGGTCCAACTCGCTCGCCCAGAAGCTGGTCCAGCTCGCCATGCCGGGTGTGCCGGACACCTACCAGGGCACCGAACTCTGGGAGAACTCGCTGGTCGACCCGGACAACCGCCGGCCGGTCGACTTCGCCGTACGACGGGACCTGCTGGCCCGGCTCGACGGCGGCTGGCGGCCCGAGGTGGCCGCCGACGGCGCGGCGAAGCTGCTGGTGGTCTCCCGGACGCTGCGGCTGCGCCGGGACCGCCCCGAGCTGTTCGCCGGCTACCGCCCGGTGCCGGCGCGCGGCCCGGCCGCGCGGCACGCGCTCGCCTTCGACCGGGGCGGCGCGATCGCGGTGGCCACCCGGCTGCCGCTGCGGCTGGACCGGGTCGGCGGCTGGCGGGACACAACCCTGTCACTTCCCGTTCATTCGGTCGCTGACATGTTCACCGGGCGGGTCTACAGTGGCTCTGAGCTGCTCATGCATGATCTGCTGAGCACCTATCCCGTCGCCCTGCTGGCTCCCACCGACTCCGTGGAGGCTGCCGCATGACCGAGTTCACGGTGTGGGCGCCCGAGGCCGCCCGGGTCCGGCTGCGCCTGCCCGGCGCCGCCGACCACGAGATGCGCGCCGGCCCGGACGGCTGGTGGCGGGTCGAGGTGCCGGGCACCGGGCCGGGCACCGACTACGCGTTCCTGCTCGACGACGACGACCGGGCCGTGCCCGACCCGCGGTCGGCCTGGCAGCCCGCCGGGGTGCACGGGCCGAGCCGGCTCTACGACCACGCCGCCTACCACTGGACCGATCGGGGCTGGACCGGCCGGCAGCTGCCCGGCAGCCTCCTCTACGAACTGCACGTCGGCACCTTCACCCCGGAGGGCACGTTCGACGCCGTCATCGGCCGTCTCGACCACCTCGTCGACCTCGGCGTGGACATGATCGAGCTGCTGCCGGTCAACGCCTTCAACGGCGAGCACAACTGGGGCTACGACGGGGTCTGCTGGTACGCCCCGCACCAGCCGTACGGCGGGCCGGACGGGCTGAAACGCCTGGTCGACGCCGCGCACGCCAAGGGGTTGGGGGTGATCCTCGACGTCGTCTACAACCATTTCGGGCCCTCCGGGGCCTACGCGCCGATGTTCGCGCCGTACCTCACCGAGCAGCGCAACACCTGGGGCCGGACGGTCAATCTGGACGGCCCGCACTCCGACGGGGTACGCCGCTACATCATCGACAGCGTGCTGATGTGGCTGCGCGACTACCACGTCGACGGGCTGCGGCTGGACGCCGTGCATGCCATGCCGGACTCCCGGGCCACCCACTTTCTGGAGGAGGTGGCGGTCGAGGTGGAGGCCCTCTCCACCCACCTGGGTCGGCCGCTGTCGCTGATCGCCGAGTCCGACCTCAACGACCCGAAGGTGATCACCCCGCGCGAGGCCGGCGGCTACGGCCTGCACGCCCAGTGGAACGACGACGCCCACCACGCCCTGCACAGCCTGCTCACCGGCGAACGGCAGGGCTACTACGGCGACTTCGGCTCGCTGGAATGCCTCGCCGACGTGCTGACCGGCGCGTTCTTCCACGCCGGCAGCTGGTCCAGCTTCCGCAACCGCGGCCACGGCCGGCCGGTCGACCGGCAGCGCACCCCGGGGCACCGCTTCGTGGCGTACCTGCAGAACCACGACCAGATCGGCAACCGGGCCACCGGCGATCGGATCTCCGCGACGCTCTCCCCGGCGCTGTTGCGGGTCGGCGCCACCCTGCTGATGACCGCCCCGTTCACCCCGATGCTGTTCATGGGGGAGGAGTGGGCGGCCAGCACCCCGTGGCAGTTCTTCACCAGCCACCCGGAGCCGGAGCTGGCCACCGCGGTGGCGACCGGCCGGAAGCGGGAGTTCGCCGCGCACGGCTGGCCGGAGGGCGACGTGCCCGACCCGCAGGACCGGCAGACCTTCGTCCGGTCCCGGCTCGATTGGGCCGAGCTGGACAAGCCCGAGCACCGCGAGATGTACGACTTCTACCGGCGGCTGATCGCGCTGCGCAAGAGCCGCCCCGACCTGTCCGACCCGCGGCTGCACGCGGTCGACGTCCGGCACGGCGACCAGTTCCTGGTGATGCGCCGGGGCGAATGCCTGGTGGTGGCGAACCTCGCCGGCAAGTCACAGCGGATCAACCTGCCCGGGATGGTGCGCAACGTGCTGCTGGCCACCGGCACCGGCGTCACCGTGATGCGCGACGGGATCGAGCTGCCGCCGGAGTCAGCCGCCATCGTGGCGCTCTGATCACCCGCTACCTGTTCGCGGGGATTCCCGTCAGCGACTACCCGGCGGCGCTGGCCTGGCACGAACGCCTGCTCGGCCGATGGGTGCCCAGGCGGGCGTGGGCGGCGTCGAGCTGCCCCCAGATCGGCGGCGCGGCTGAGCGCCGGCGGCTGTACTGCTACCTGCTGCGTCGGGCGAGCCGCACGCCGAACGCAACCGCGCCGACGATGAGCGCTACGCCCAAAAGCTGGAGGCCCGGCGAGTCATCGGCCTCTCCGTGCACGATGCCGGCGACGCCGAGCGCGATGGCGAGGATGGCGACGATGGCGAGGAGGTACTTCATGCGGTCTCCTGTCGTCATTCCTCGACCCACTCGAGCAGGTCGCCGGGCTGGCAGTCGAGCACCCGGCACATGGCTTCCAGGGTGCTGAAGCGGACGGCCTTGGCGCGCCCGTTCTTGAGCACGGCCACGTTCGCCGGGGTGAGCCCGACCCGCTCGGCGAACTCGCCCACGCTCATCTTGCGTTTGGCCAGCTCGACGTCGATGCGCACGACGATGGGCATCAGATCACCGCTTCCATGTCGGTCCGCAGCGAGGTGGCCTGCCGCAGGAGCGCCCGCATCACCAGCATCAGCAGCGCCAGCACGGCGACGCCGATCGACATGAGGAACAGCAGGAGCGGCAGCCCCGGATCGTCGGCCTTCGCGGCGACGTAGAGGTCCACGCCGAAAAGCACCGCCCCCGCGGCGACGATGGCCCAGACGATCGCGTCCACCCACACCAGCGAGGCCTCGGTGAAGATCCGGTCCTTCTTGACCAGGGTGAGCAGCTTCCAGGTGGCCACGATCACCACCTGGACGCAGAGCACCCAGAAGACCGTGATGGCCGTCAGCGGCCACCTGAGGTACGCCTGGTCCGGGGACTCCTTGGCCATGTAGGCGAACTGCCCGGGCAGGGACATGGTCTGGAACAGGACCAGCACCCCGAACAGCAGCGCGAGGAAGACTTTGAGTGGGGCCACCACTCGATGCACGGTGAGCATCCATCGAGTTTCACTCGTTAGCTATCGAAAGTCAATAGGTGACGGCGGAGGGGAGAGGGTGTCGGTCAGGGGATCGGCCACTCGTGCACCGGGCGGTTGCTGTGCATCAGCTCCACGTAGTGCCGGACCACCTCGCGCAGCGCCTCGGGCCGGTCCAGGTGGTCGGCGGACTCGAACCGGTGCAGCGTCTCCACCTGCCAGGTCGCGCCGTTGCGCCCGGTCAGGCAGCGCTGCTCGACGATGCCGAGCAGCCGGTCCCGCTCGGTCGGCTCGAGCCCCCACCGGTCCAGCCCGTGGTACGCCAGCGGCAGCAGCCGGCGCAGCACCAGCTCGGTCACCGGCAGGTAGCCCAGCCCGGGCCAGAACACCTGGGCGTCGATGCCGTGCCGGGCACAGTTGGTGAAGTTCTCCTCGGCCGCGCTGAACGACATCTGCGACCACAGTGGCCGGTCCGACTCGGCCAGGGCGCGGACCAGCCCGAAGTAGAAGGCGCTGTTGGCGATGGTGTCCACCACGGTCGGGCCGGCGGGCAGCACCCGGTTCTCCACCCGCAGGTGCGGGCGTCCCTTCAGCACGTCGTAAACGGGGCGGTTCCAGCGGTAGATGGTGCCGTTGTGCAGCCGCATCTCGGCGAGTTTCGGCACGTCCCCGGCCGCCAGGGTCTCCGCCGGGTCCTCCGGGTCGCAGACCGGCAGCAGCGCCGGGAAGTAGCGCACGTTCTCCTCGAACAGGTCGAAGACGCTGGTGATCCAGCGCTCTCCGAACCAGACCCGGGGGCGTACCCCCTGGGCCTTGATCTCCTCCGGGCGGGTGTCGGTGGCCTGCTGGAAGAGCGGCACCCGGGTCTCCCGCCACAGCTCCCGGCCGAAGAGCAGCGGCGAGTTCGCGCCGAGGGCGACCTGGATGCCGGCGATCGCCTGGGCGGCGTTCCAGTAGTCGGCGAACTGGGCGGGGCTGACCTGGAGGTGGACCTGGGTGCTGGTGCAGGCCGCCTCGGGGGTGATGGTGTCCGCGGTGGTGGCCAGCCGCTCCACGCCGCTGATCGAGATCCGCAGGTCCTCGCCGCGGGCGGCGAAGATCTGCTCGTTGAGCAGCGTGTAGCGGGGATTCGCCGAGAGCGTCTCGGCGGTCAGGTGTTCGGGGCGCAGGGTGGGCAGGATCCCGATCATCACCATGTGCGCGTCGACCGTACGCGCCTTCTCCTCGGCCGCGTTCAGGCTGGCCCGGACGTGCTCCTCGAACTGCGCGGTGCCGGTGCCGACCAGCCGGCGCGGCGCCACGTTGATCTCGACGTTGAACTGGCCCAGCTCGGTCTGGAAGCTCGGGTCGGCGATGGCGGCCAGCACGTCGGCGTTGCGCATGGCCGGCTGCGAGTCCTCGTCGACCAGGTTCAGCTCGATCTCCAGGCCGGTCATCGGCCGCTCCACGTCGAACCGCGACTCGCGCAGCATCTCGGCGAAGACGTCGAGGCAGCGGCGTACCTTCTCCCGGTAGCGGGCCCGATCCTCCCGGCTGAAGGTCCGCGTGCCGACGTCCTCGCCCATGGTCACCACCCTGTCACCGCTGGTTCCCCTAACCTCGCACGTCGCGGCGGGGCGGGGAAGACCCGAAGGTCCTCTACCTACCCGGCCACGGCCCTCGTGATCCCCGTCGCGTCCGGCGTCCGCGCGCCCCGTCCCGCCCGGCGCGCTGGCTAGCATGGCCGGCGACCCGTGGGGAGAGGCGATGCGCGAGAAGATGACCACGCTGTTCGTGGCGGCGGCGATCGCCGAGGCCTGCTCCTGGCTGGCCCTGCTGGCCGGCATGGCGGTCAAGTACGGCCCGCCGGCCAACGAGATCGGCGTGCACGTCTTCGGGCCGATCCACGGCGCGCTCTTCGTGGTCTACGGCATCCTCGTCCTCGTGGTGGCCCGGCTGCGCCGGTGGCGCCTGCTGACCACCGTGCTGGCGCTGGCCTGCGCGGTGCCGCCGTTCGCCACCCTGGTCTTCGAGCGCTGGGCCCAACGGCGCGGCCTGCTGGACGACGCCTCGACCCCGGCGCGCAGCCTCACCCCGGTCGGCTGACCCGCCGGCCGACCGCCACGGCCGACCCACGCCGCCCGTTTGCCGGGCCGCGCCGCTCAGCCGGCCAGGAAGTCGGCCAGCACCGCGGCGAGCCGCTCCGGCGCCTCCTCGGCCATGTGGTGCCCGGAGTCCACCGACGCGGCGCGGACGTCGTCGGCCCAGTCCCGCCAGATCGCCGCCGGGTCGCCGTAGAGGTCGACCATGTCGTCCCGCTCGGACCACACAAACAGCACCGGGCAAACGATCCGCCGGCCGGCCGCCCGGTCCGCGTCGTCCGCCGCTCGGTCCGGTCCCAGGCCGGCCCGGTAGTCCTCGCACATCGCGTGCACCGTGGCCGGGTCGTGGATGGCCCGACGGTAGTCGGCGTACGCCTCCTCGCCCATCGCCGCGGGCGAGCCGCCGTACCAGGCGTCCGGATCGGCGTTGATCACCCGCTCGGCGGGCTTGTCGAGCTGGCCGAGGAAGAACCAGTGCCACCAGCGGGCCGCGAACCGGGCGTCGCAGCGGGCCAGCGCCTCACCGATCGGCACCCCGTCGAGCACCCCGAGCCGCGACACCCGGACCGGGTGGTCCAGCGCCGTCCGCATCGCCACGTACGCGCCCCGGTCATGGCCGACCACCGCCGCCCGGTCGTGGCCGAGCGCGTCGAGCAGCCCCACCACGTCCGCGGCCATGGCCCGCTTGGCGTACGTGGTGTGCGCCCGGTCGCTCGGTGGCTTCGACGAGCCGCCGTAACCCCGCAGGTCCGGGCAGATCACGGTGTGCCGGTCGGCCAGCAGCGGGGCGACCCGGTGCCAGGTGGTGTGGGTACGCGGGTGCCCGTGCAGCAGCACCACCGGCGACCCCGATCCGCCGTGCCGGACCCGCAGCCGCACCGGGCCGACGTCGATCTCCTCGAGGGTGAATCCGGTGAACATGGCCGCACCGGTGCCCCCGACCGGCCGGGCGGAAACCTCAGCCGAGCGCCGACCAGGCGGCGACCCCGACCAGCAGCAGCGCGCCGAGCGCCGCCTGGAGCAGCAGCGGCGGACCGAGGTGGGACCAGACCGTGGCGGTACGCGGGGTGAGCAGCTGGCCGGTGGTCAGGTTGACGATCCGTTCGATCCGCGGTGGCAGGTCCGGGTCGCGCTGCGGGCGCAGGGTGAGCTGCACGTGGTCCGCGGGGTGCAGGGCGCTCTGCGGCAGATGCCCGTGCAGTTCCACCTCCAGCAGCCGGTCCGCGCCGTCGCGCAGCCGCAGCGGGGTCACCAGAAACTCGGGCCCCTTCTTCAACTCCTTGAAGCTGCGCCGCGCGCCCCCGCCGCCGCTGCTCAGCAGCGACCGCACCAGCAGCATCAGCAGCCCCATCACGCCCGCCGCGGTGAGCACCGCCACCAGCACCGGCTGGCCCACCCGCACCTCGCGGGGGTAGCCCTCCAGCAACCGGACCACCCGCCCGGTGACGATCCGCTCCGCGGGATGGACCGCGCGCCGGATGTGGAGGTCATTATCCATGATCACCACCGAGAGTCCCGTTTCGTTCACTCATGGTATCGGCTCCCCGGGTTGAACGACATGAATGAACGACGGTCACGCGGGGGCCGTCAGGTGACATCCGGGGCCGCGCGGGTATGCGTGCGGCCGAGCTGGAAAGGGGTCGAGCATGCAGCTGTCCTTCCTGCGCCCGCTCTACAACCGTCCCGGGCCGTGGTGCTCGGTCTACCTGGACGCCTCCCGGGACACCCACGACTCCCGTCCCGCGTTGGACCTGCGCTGGCGGGCCCTCAAGGGCCGACTGCTGGAGCAGGGAGCCGACCCGGCGACCATCGACGCGGTCGAGCGGGTGGTCCGTGGGCACGACCCGATGGCGGGGGACTACGGGCTGGCCGTCTTCGCCACCGGCGGGCGGGTGGTGCTATCCGAGTACCTGTCCGCGCCGCCGCTGCGGGACCTGGCCAGCTTCGCCACCCTGCCGCACACCATGCCGCTGGTCGCCCAACGCGGTGAGCAGGTCGCCTGGGTGCGGGTGCTCGCCGACCGCAGCGGCGCGGACGCCATCGCGGTCAGCGCCGGCGGAGTGCCCCGCAAGGCGCACGTCAAGGGTCGGGAGAACTTCCAACTGCGCCGGGTCAACCCCGGCGGCTGGTCCCAGTCCCGCTACCAACGGGCGGCGATGGAGGCCTGGCACCACAACGCCGGGGATGCCGTCGCGGCCACCGTGCAGCTGGCCGAGAAGGTGGGCGCCGACGTGGTGGTGGTCGCCGGCGACATCCGAGCCACCGGCATGATCGCCGCCCAGATGCCCGAACGCTGGCAGGACGTGCTGGTCCGCACCGACGCCGGCTCCCGGACCGACGGCGCCGACCCGATGCGGATGGACGACCTCACCGTGCAGACCATCGCCGAGGTCGCCGACCAGCGGATCACCACCGCGCTGGACCGGTTCGGCGTGCAGGAGGACGTCGGCGCGGGCCTGGACGCGGTGGTCTCCGCGCTGCAACGCAACCAGGTCGACACGATGCTGATCGTCGACGACCCCTCCGCCAACGGCAAACTCTGGATCGGCCCGGAACCGACGGAGATCGCCACCGACCCCGCGCAGCTGCTGGACATGTCGGTGGCCGACCCGCAACGGGTCCGCGCCGACGCCGCCCTGCTCCGGGCGCTGGTCGGCACCGACGCCGAGCTGACCGTGCTGGCGCCGGAGGAAGCGCCGGAGCTCACCGACGGCGTCGGCGCGGTGCTGCGCTACGTCGACGCCGGCACCCCTGGGCGGGGCAATGGCTGACCGGACGGTCGCCGACCTGGTGGTGGAACGGCTGCGTGCCTGGCGGGTCCCCCGCGCCTTCGGTTGCCCGGGGGAGCCGATCGCCCCGCTGGTGGCGGCGCTGGACCGCGCCGGCGGGGACCCGGAGTTCATCCCGGCCCGGCACGAGGAGACCGCCGCCTTCATGGCGACCGGCCACGCCAAGTTCACCGGGGACATCGGGGTCTGCCTGGCCACCCAGGGGCCGAGCGCGGTGCACCTGCTCAATGGCCTCTACGACGCCAAGCTGGACAGCAAGCCGGTGGTGGCGATCGTGGGCGAGGACGTCACCGGCCCGCTCGGCGGCGCGCACGAGGAGATCGGGCTGAGCCGGCTCTTCGGCGACGTCTGCAACCAGTTCGTCCGGTACGGGCGGACGCCCGAACAGGTGCCCGCCCTTCTCGACCAGGCGTTCCGTACCGCCGCCGCCACCCGCAGCCCGACCTGCGTGGTGCTGCCGCGCGCGCTGCAGGTGGCCGTGGTGCCGGACCTGCTGCCGCAGACCGCGGGCGTGCTGACGGCGACCCCGGGGGAGCCGCTGGCCCGGGTGCTGCCGCACGACGCCGACCTGGACGCCGCCGCGGCGCTGCTGTCCGGCAGCCGGCGGGTGGCGATCCTGGTCGGTCAGGGCGGGCACGGCGCCGCCGACCAGATAGTGGCGCTGGCCGACCGGCTCGGCGCCGGGGTGGCCACCTCGCTGCTCGGCAAGCCGGTGCTGGACGAGCGGCTGCCGTTCCACACCGGGGTGCTCGGCGAGGTCGGCACCACCGCCGCCGCCCAGCTGATGGGAGGCTGCGACACCCTGCTGCTGGTCGGCACGAACGACCCGTGGACGGACTACCTGCCGATGCCGGGACAGGTGCGGACCATCCAGATCGACATCGACGGGCGGCGGATCGGCGCCCGGTATCCGGTGGACGTCCCGCTGGTCGGCGGCGCCGGCGACACGCTGAGCGCGTTGCTGGGCCGGGTCGCCGACCGGCCCAACGAGCAGTGGCGGGGGGTCGTCGAGGGCTCGGTGGACCGCTGGCGACAGGCCGCCGCCGAGCGGGCCGCCGCCCCGGCCGAGCCGGTCAACCCGCAGCTCGTACTGCACGAGCTCGCCACCCGGGTGCCCCGGACCGGCTCGGTCGCCGTCGACGTCGGGTCGGTCCTCTACTGGTATGCCCGGCACCTGCAACTGCCCCCGGGCGTCCGCGCCCACCTCTGCGGGACGCTCGGCTCGGTGGGTTGCGCCCTGCCGTACGCGGTGGCCGCCAAGCTGGCCCGCCCGGACGAGCCGGTGATCGCCCTGCTCGGCGACGGCGCGATGCAGCTCAACGGGTTGGCCGAACTGATCACCGTGGCGCACCACTGGCGGGAGTGGCGGGACCCGCGGCTGGTGGTCCTGGTGCTGAACAACCGGGACCACTCGGGGATGGGCGGCGGGCGGCGGCCGACCGGGGAGCTGGCTGACCGGCGACCGGACGTGCCGTACGCCGGTTGGGCCCGGCTGCTCGGCCTGCACGGCGTCCGGGTCGACCGGCCGGACCTGGTCGGCCCGGCCTGGGACGAGGTGCTCGCCGCGGACCGGCCCAGCGTGCTGGAGGCGGTGGTCGACCCCGCCGTGTCGCTGAATCCGCCGGAGCCCGCGCTGGCCGACCTGCGTGGGGTGTTCGCCGACGGCGACGCCGCCCGGCGGGTCCGCGAGCAGACGCTCGAGGCCCAGATGAGCGTGGAGGTCGAGGACGTCGTCTAGATCCTTGGGTTCGAGAATCTGAACAACTGAGTCAGGTTTTCAGGCTGCGGTTTTGAGTCGTGCGCGGGCGATGTAGTCGTCGACGTGGTGGTCGATGGCGGCGAGGGCTTGACGCAGGTCGGG
>NZ_QGKS01000176.1 GCF_003172935.1 Micromonospora sicca
GGTCAGAGGATGGCGTCCAGGGCGTCGAGGTCCTCGTCGGTCGGCTGCCAGGCGCCCGCCTCGGCGTTGGCGCGCACCTGCTCGGGCGTGGTGGCGCCGGCGATCACCGAGGTCACCGCCGGCCGGGCGGCCAGCCCGCCGATGGCCACCTGGAGCATGTTGACCCTGCGCTCCGCGGCGTACGCCTCGAGCGCCTCGATGGTGTCCCAGTCGGCGGCGGCCAGGCGCTCGGCGTACCGGCCGCCGCCGGAGAGCCGGCTGCCGGCGGGCGGGGCCTCGTTGCGCTTGTACTTGCCGGTGAGCAGGCCGTTGGCGAGCGGGAAGAACGGCAGCATGCCCAGGCCGAACCGCTCGCACGCGGGGATCACCTCGGCCTCGACGGACCGCTCCAGCAGCGAGTAGTGGTTCTGCGCGGAGATGAAGCGGGTCCGCCCCTGGGACGAGGCGGTCCAGTCGGCGTCGGCGATCTGCCAGCCGGCGAAGTTGGAGTTGCCGAGGTAGCGCACCTTGCCGGCCCGGACCAGGTCGTCCAGGGCGGCGAGGGTCTCGTCGATCGGGGTGCCCGGGTCGGGCTCGTGCATCTGGTACAGGTCGATGTGGTCGGTGTCGAGCCGGCGCAGCGACGCCTCGACGGCGCGGGCGATGTAGCGGCGGGCGCCGCGGGCGCCGAAGTCCGGGCCGTTGCGGCCGTGCATGTCCATGCCGAACTTGGTGGCGACCACCACGTCGTCCCGGCGGCCCTTGAGCGCCTGGCCGAGCAGCTCCTCCGAGCTGCCCTGCGGCTCGCCGTAGATGTCCGCGGTGTCGAAGAAGTTGATCCCGGCGTCGAGGGCGGCGTCGACCACCGCTCGGGTGTCGTCGAGGTCGAGCTTCCGGCCGAAGTTGTTGCAGCCGATGCCGACCACGGACACCACGAGCCCGGAGTCGCCCAGCCGGCGGTAGTTCATCTCAGTCACGAGATCCACCCTATGCCCGCCCGTCCGGGCCCACCCGCGCAGTCGCCAACCGCCGGCCCGCCCTCGGCCGGACGGCCCGCACCGCGCCGATCACTTCACGTCCCAGACCGGCTCGACCGTCTCCACCACCTCGCCGTCGCCCCGGAACAGCACGAACCGGTCGAACGAGCGGGTGAACCAGCGGTCGTGGGTCACCGCGATCACGGTCCCCTCGAACGCGGCCAGCCCCGCCTCCAGCGCCTCGGCGGAGGCCAGGTCGAGGTTGTCCGTCGGCTCGTCGAGCAGCAGCAGGGTCGCCCCGGAAAGCTCCAGCAGCAGCACCAGGAACCGCGCCTGCTGCCCACCGGAGAGGGTGCCGAACCGCTGGTCACCCTGGCCGGCCAACTCGTACCGGCTGAGCGCGGCCATGGCCGCGTGCCGGTCCATCCCGGCGCGGTGCTCGTCGCCCCGCCAGAGGATGTCGACCAGCGTCTTCGCCATCAGCTCGGGCCGGTCGTGGGTCTGCGAGAAGTGCCCGGGCCGGACCCGGGCGCCGAGCCGCACCAGCCCGTCGTGGGCGACGGGCGCGAGCGCGCCCGCCCCGTCCACCGGGGTGTTGGCCGGTTCCGGGTCGGTGCCGCCCCGGGCGAGCAGCCGGAGGAAGTGGGACTTCCCCGTCCCGTTCGCGCCGAGCACGGCGACCCGGTCGCCGTACCAGATCTCCAGGTCGAAGGGGTAGGTCAGGCCGTCGAGCTCGAGCTGCTCGGCGACCACCGCGCGCTTGCCGGTCCGCCCGCCGGTGAGGCGCATCCGGATGTCCTGGTCCTTCGGCGGCACGGGCGGCGGCCCTGCCTCCTCGAACTTGCGCAACCGGGTCTGCGCGGCCTGGTACCGCGAGGCCATCCCGTCGTTGTACGCCGCCTTCTGCTTGTACATCAGCATCAGCTCGCGCAGTTTCTGGTGTTCCTCGTCCCAGCGGCGGCGCAGCTCGTCGAGGCGGGCGTGCCGGGCCACCCGCGCCTCGTGCCAGCTCGCAAAGCCGCCCGGGTGCACCCAGGCGCTGCCGCCCTCGACCGCGACCACCCGGTCGGCGGTCTGCGCCAGCAGCTCCCGGTCGTGCGAGACGTACAGCACCGACTTACCGGATTCGCGCAGCCGCGCCTCCAGCCACCGCTTGCCGGGCACATCGAGGAAGTTGTCCGGCTCGTCGAGGAGCAGCACCTCGTCGGTGCCGCGGAGCAGCAGTTCCAGGGCGAAGCGCTTCTGCTGGCCGCCGGAGAGGGTCCGCACCGGACGGTCGCGGGCGGCGTCCCACGGCAGGTCGAGCACGATGGTGGCGACGGTGTCGAAGAGCACCTCGGCGTCGTACCCGCCGGCCTCGCCCCAGGCCGCGAGCGCGTCCGCGTACGCGAGCTGGGCCTTGCCGGCGGCGGTGCTGTACTTGCCGCGGACCTCGGCGTCGCACATGGCCGCCTCGGTGGCGACGAGCCGGCGGCCGGCGTCGCGCAGTGCCGGCGGGGCGAGCGTGAGCGCCAGGTCGGCGAGCGTGGTGTCGTCCCCGATCATGCCGACGAACTGCCGCATCACGCCGAGGCCGCCGGAGCGGGCGACCGCGCCGGTCTTCACCGGCAGGTCACCGGCGACCATCCGCAGCAGGGTCGTCTTGCCGGCGCCGTTCGGCCCGACCAGGGCCACCTTGGCGCCCTCGCCGACCCGGAACGACACGTCGGAGAAGAGTTCCCGACCGTCGGGCAGGATGTGCCCGACCGCTGCCACGTCCACGTATCCCACGCCGGCATCCTGCCGGAGTGCCCGGGGTGGGCGACACTCGATTACCGGGTGACCCGCAGCACCCGGTAGCCCTTCTGGCTGGCGTGCCGTTCCACCTGCCAGCCCTGCTCGACGAGCCAGCGGTGCAGCGAGTCGCCGCCGAGGTGGCGGGCGACGACCAGCCAGGCGACGCCGTCCGGGGCGAGCCGGGGCAGCCAGCGGCGCAGCAGCTCGTGCAGCTCGGCCTTGCCGATCCGGATCGGCGGGTTGGACCAGAGCTCGGCGAAGGTCAGGTCCGCGGGTACGTCGTCCGGGGCGGCCACCCGCACCCGGTCGGCCACGCCGACCCGGGCGGCGTTGGCGGCGGTGAGCGCGCGGGCCCGCTCGTTGACGTCGACCGCCCAGACAGTGGCGTCCGGGGCGCAGGTGGCGAGCACGCAGGTGATCGGGCCGAATCCGCAGCCCAGGTCGAGCAGCGGCCCGGCGGCGCCGGGCGCCGGCAGCTCCGCTTTGCGCAGCAGCACGGCGGTCCCGGGGTCGAGGCGGTCGGCGGAGAAGACGCCGCCGGCCGAGGTGAGGGTGAAGTCGCGCCCGGCGACGGAGAACTCGACCTCGCGCGGCTGGGCGGCGGTCGTGGGTTCAGCGGTGAAGTAGTGGTCGCCGGTCACGTCCGGCATTGTCGCACCGGCCCGATGTGGGCCCGTCGACGGCGTGGCGGACAGCACGCCACGCCACCTTCGCCAGAATTTCCCAATATTACCCTCTAAAGGGGAAATCGGCCTTACTGTGGGCCACATGGTGTATCGGTACGAGTCCGATGAGGACGCCTTCCTGGAGTACCCGGAGCCCGGGTCCGACCTGTCGGTGCTCGGCGCCGGTGCGCCTCCGCCCGTCCGGCCCTCGCCGTCCCGCTTCCCGACCCCGTCGCTGCCGCCACCGGCCCGGACCGTGCGGCCGACCCGGCCGCCGGCGGCCGAAGCGAGCCCGAGCCCGGCCCGACCCGCGGTCGACCCGGCCCCGGCCCGGGCCGCTGTGCCAGTGCCGCAATCCGCGCCCACCCAGGCGCCGCAGCCCCCGGCGAGCGCGCCCGGCATCGCCCCGGCCGCTACGTCGGACATCGCCACGGAGACGCCGCCGACCCAGGTTCCCGACCCGAGCCAGCCGCTCGACCTGCCCCGGTCCCGCCACGCCGACCGCAAGCGCGGGGGCGGCCGGACCTGGCAGGTGCTGATCGGCGGCGCGGCCGTCCTGATGCTGCTCGCCCTCTGCGGGCTGGCCGCCGCCGCCCTGCTCCAGAGCCGGACCGCCACCCCGCAGGGCGCCGCGCCGACCAGCCAGCCCATGGCCGAGCAGTCGGCCGCGCCGGACGACGGTCCCGACCTCAACTCCCGGGACACCGACCCGCTGGGGCTGACCGCCAAGGAGGTGTTCCCCGGCAAGGCGCTGGTGGTCGCCGACGGCCAGCCGGGCTACCAGGTGCTCAAGACCCACTCCAGCGGCAGTTGCGCGGTCGCGGCGACCGGCGAGGTCGCCGACCTGCTGGTCCGGCTCGGCTGCAACCAGGTGGTCCGGGCCACCCTCCGCTCCCCGGACGGCGGCCACCTGCTCACCGCCGGGCTGTTCAACCTGACCGACCTGGCCAGCGCCCAGCGGGCCCGGGACCGGATCCGGCAGATGCTCGACGAGCGGCAGGGCCGCCTCCAGGGCATGTCCGCCGGGGCCGACACCGAGGCCGTGGCGAACGCCGCCGCCCGGGTCGGCTGGCAGGTACGCGGCCACTACCTCGCGTACTGCGTGGTGACCCGGGCCGACGGGCAGCGGATCAGCGCCGACGACGCCAAGGTCCGCGAGATCCTGTACGACATGATCGAGGTGCACCTCAACCGCGGCGTGTTGGAGCGGCGGGCGAACGCCGGCGTGGCCAGCCAGCCCACCGACGCCCCGACGGACGGCACCGCCGGCCAGGAGGGCGGCCGCGACGTCCGGGAGTCGCCCGGCACCTGAGCAGCGACCAGGCGGCCCGCCGTCCCCGCCGGCGATGTCCGGCACCGGGACGGCGGGCCGTTCGCCGCCCGGCTCCGGACGGCGGTCGCTCCCCCGCTCCGCGGGGTGGCGGGGTCAGCCCTCGACCACCGGCACCCGGAGTCGGCGGGTCAGGTCGGCGCGGCGGGCATACTCGGCCGGATCCTCCGGATAGCCGACCGCGACCAGGGTCAGCCCGTGCGCGGCCGCCACGGTGACCTCGCTGGAGCGTTCCCGGCGGGTGAGCAGGCTCGCTGGCCACTCGACCGGCCGGCGGCCGTCCCCGGCCACCAGCATCGCGCCGACCAGGCTGCGCACCATCGCCTGGCAGAACGCGTCGGCCTGTACGGTGGCGACCAGGATGCCGTCCGGGTCCCGCCGCCAGTCCAGCCGGGTCACCTCGCGCAGCGTGGTGGCGTTCTCCTTGCGCCGGCAGTACGCGGCGAAGTCGTGCTCCCCGACGAGGCCCGATGCGGCGGCGTTCAGCGCGGTCAGGTCGAGCGGCTTGGGCCAGGCCAGGGTGTCGCGCCGGCGCAGCGGCTCGGCACCCCAGGGGGCGTCGGTGACGCGGTACTCGTAGCGGCGGAAGGTCGCCGAGAAGCGGGCGTCGAAGTCGGCGGGGACCTCGGTCATCGCCCGGACCCGCACGTCGGTGGGGAGCAGCCGGGCCAGCCGGCGCAGCAGCCGGTCCTCGTGCTCCCGCCACACGGCGGTGGGCAGGTCGAGGTGGCAGACCTGGCCGGTGGCGTGCACGCCGGCGTCGGTGCGGCCGGCCACGGTCAGCCCGGTCGCGGTCCCCGCGCCGAGCACCAGGTCCAGCGTCTCGACGAGCACCCCGGCGACGGTGCGCCGGGTCGGCTGGGCGGCCCAACCGGAAAAGTCGGTGCCGTCGTAGGAGACGTCCAGCCGCAACCGGATCCGCTCGTCCACCTCGTACCTCCCGTTCACGGCGTCGGGCCCGGCACCCCAGGGAGGGATGCCGGGCCCGACGATGCTGCCTGTGCTCAGGCCTTGTTCTCGGTGGCCTCGTCGCTGTCCTCGCGGGCGGCGTCGGTGTCACCGGACGCCGACACCGGCGCCTCGGAGTCCTGGTCGACCGGGGTCGACTCCGGGGTCTCCTCGGCCGGGGCGAGCGCCTCGACCTTGTCCTGCTGGGCGGCCTTGCGGGCGGCGGTCTTCTTGTTCGCCTTCGGCTCGGCGACCTGAAGCTCCTCCACCAGCTCGATGATCGCCATCGGAGCGGCGTCACCCTTGCGCGGACCGGTCTTCACGATCCGGGTGTAGCCACCGTTGCGGTTGGCGTACCGGGGCGCGATCTGGTCGAACAGGGCGTAGACCACGTCCTTGTCCTTGACGACGCCCAGCACCCGCCGCCGCGCGGCGAGGTCGCCCCGCTTCGCCTTGGTGATGAGCTGCTCGGCCAGCGGACGCAGCCGCCGGGCCTTCGTCTCGGTGGTCTGGATCTTGCCGTGCTGGAACAGCGCGGTGGCCAGGTTGGCCAGCATCAGCCGCTCGTGCGCGGGGCTGCCGCCGAGGCGGGGGCCCTTGGTGGGCGTGGGCATGCTTGGTGCTCCTCAGGTGTGGCGGCAGCGCGGACTAGAGCTGCTCGGTCTCGCGGTAGTCGTCGGTGTCGTAGTCGGCCTCGCCGAAGGCGTCCACGACGTGCGCCGGGTCGAAGTTCGGGGCCGAGTCCTTCAGCCCGAGACCCATCCCGGCGAGCTTCATCTTGACCTCGTCGATCGACTTCTGACCGAAATTCCGGATGTCGAGGAGGTCGGCCTCGGTACGCCCGATGAGCTCACCAACGGAGTTGATGCCCTCGCGCTTGAGGCAGTTGTAGGAGCGGACGGTGAGGTCCAGCTCCTCGATCGGCAGGGCCAGGTCCGCCGCCAGCTGGGCGTCCTGCGGGGACGGCCCGATGTCGATGCCCTCGGCGGTCTCGTCCAGCTCCCGGGCCAGCCCGAAGAGCTCCACCAGCGTCGAGCCGGCCGAGGCCAGCGCGGTGCGCGGGCCCATCGACGGCTTGGTCTCGACGTCGATGATCAGCCGGTCGAAGTCGGTCCGCTGCTCGACGCGGGTCGCCTCGACGCGGTACGTCACCTTGAGCACCGGCGAGTAGATCGAGTCGACCGGGATCCGGCCGATCTCGGCGCCGGCCTGCTTGTTCTGCGCGGCCGTGACGTAGCCCCGGCCCCGCTCGACGGTCAGCTCCATGTCGAGCCGGCCCTTGCCGTTCAGGGTGGCGAGCTTCAGGTCCGGGTTGTGCACCGAGACACCGGCCGGGGGCTGGATGTCACCGGCGGTCACGTCGCCCGGGCCCTGCTTGCGCAGGTACATGCTGACCGGCTCGTCGTGCTCGGAGCTGACGCAGAGCTCCTTGATGTTCATGACGAGCTCGACCACGTCCTCCTTGACACCGGGGATGGTGGTGAACTCGTGCAGGACACCGTCGATCTTGATCGAGGTGACCGCCGCACCCGGGATGGACGACAGCAGCGTACGCCGCAGCGAGTTGCCCAGGGTGTAGCCGAAGCCCGGCTCCAGCGGCTCGATGGTGAACCGGGAGCGGGTCTCGTTGATCGACTCTTCGGAGAGAGACGGTCGCTGGCTGATGAGCATTTCTTCTCTTCTCTTCCGGGGCGCCCGCTATATGACGCCCACGACACAAACTGTTCCGGTGGCCCGCCCCGGAGGGCGGGCCACCGCAACGAGCCCTTACTTGGAGTAGAGCTCGACGATCAGCTGCTCCTGGACCTGGGTGTCGATCACCTGGCGGGCCGGGAGCGAGTGCACGAGGATCTTCATCTGGCTGGGGATGGCCTCCAGCCAGGCCGGCACCGACCGGGAACCGGCCTGGGCCTGCGCGACGATGAACGGGGTCAGCTCCTTGCTCTTCCCCCGCACCTCGATGATGTCGTGCTCCTTGACGCGGTACGACGGGATGTCGACCTTCTTGCCGTTCACCGTGAAGTGGCCGTGCTTGACCAGCTGGCGGGCCATGTCCCGGGACGAGGCGTAGCCAGCCCGGTAAACGACGTTGTCCAGCCGCGACTCGAGGATCTGCAGGAGGACCTCACCGGTCTTGGCCTGCTTGCCCACGGCCTCCTCGTAGTAACCGCGGAACTGCTTCTCCAGCACGCCGTAGACACGGCGGGCCTTCTGCTTCTCACGGAGCTGGAGCAGGTACTCCGTCTCCTTGGTGCGGCCGCGGCCGTGCTGCCCGGGCGGGAACGGCCGGGACTCGAACGGGCACTTCGGGCCATCGCACTTGCTGCCCTTGAGGAACAGCTTCATCTTCTCCCGCCGGCAACGGCGGCAGTCAGCACCGGTGTAACGAGCCATCTCTCTCTACCTCTCAGACCCGGCGACGCTTCGGCGGACGGCATCCGTTGTGCGGCTGCGGGGTGACGTCGGAGATCTGCCCGACCTCCAGCCCGGCGGCCTGCAGCGAACGGATGGCGGTCTCCCGGCCGGAGCCGGGGCCCTTGACGAACACGTCGACCTTGCGCATGCCGTGCTCCATCGCCCGACGCGCGGCGGCCTCGGCGGCCAGCTGAGCGGCGAACGGGGTCGACTTGCGGGAGCCCTTGAAGCCCACCTGGCCGGAGGAGGCCCAGGAAATGACCGCACCGGTCGGGTCCGTGATGGACACGATGGTGTTGTTGAAGGTGCTCTTGATGTGCGCCTGCCCGTGGGCGACGTTCTTGCGTTCCTTGCGCCGGACCTTCTTGACGGCGGCTCCGGCACGAGCCTTCGGTGGCATAAGTCTGTGCGCTCCTAGTTACTTCTTGCCGGGCTTCTTCTTGCCGGCGACGGTCCGCTTCGGACCCTTCCGGGTCCGCGCGTTGGTCTTGGTCCGCTGGCCACGGACGGGCAGGCCCCGGCGGTGCCGGATACCCGCGTAGCAGCCGATCTCGACCTTGCGGCGGATGTCAGCGGCGACCTCGCGGCGCAGGTCGCCTTCAACCTTGTAGTTGCCCTCGATGTGGCTGCGGAGCTGGACCAGCTCCTCATCCGTGAGGTCCCGAGCGCGCTTGTCCGGCGAGATGCCGGTGGCGGCGAGCGTCTCCAGGGCGCGGGTACGGCCGACCCCGAAGATGTAGGTGAGCGCGATCTCCATCCGCTTGTCGCGGGGGAGATCCACGCCGGCTAGACGTGCCATGTGCGGGCGTACTCCTCGTGATGTTGTTGCGGAGGTGTGGACCCGTCCCACCCCGCTACCGGCCGTCCCGTCTTTCCGACGCTGTCAGCGCCGGCGACCGGGATCGGTCGCTGCCCGAGCGGGCCCCGGCCTCCGACCGGGGGTCAACCACGAGGGAGTACGCGCTGCGTACCGCTCGCGGCTGGGACGAGCTGGTGATGTGCTGTCGGGATCTACGACGCCCGGGCCGATCCGACCGGCCGTGTCACGACCGGTGGGACTGGTTCAGCCCTGGCGCTGCTTGTGGCGCGGGTCGCTGCTGCAGATGACCATGACCCGGCCGTGCCGGCGGATAATCCGGCAGTTGTTGCAGATCCTCTTGACGCTCGGCTTGACCTTCACGGTTGCCTTACTTCCCATCTGGCCCGGAGGCGCGACCACGCGCGACGCCGGACGTCGAAGACGGACACGGGGACGTCCCGGCCGCCGTCAGGCTTACTTGTAGCGGTAGACGATGCGCCCGCGGGTCAGGTCGTACGGCGAGAGTTCGACGACGACCCGGTCCTCCGGCAGGATGCGGATGTAATGCTGCCGCATCTTGCCGCTGATGTGAGCCAGCACCTTGTGACCGTTCGCGAGCTCCACCCGGAACATGGCGTTCGGCAGGGGCTCGATGACCCGACCCTCGATCTCAATGGCTCCGTCTTTTTTCGGCATGTCCTCCGCTGTCCTGACGTCGGTTACTCCGGACGGCCCACAACGTCTTACACGGGCTCCGACGGAAATCGTCGGGCCCGAGCCAGCCGCGGCTCCGACTCCCACCGAAGCGCAGGGTGGGCATGCCGGAGTGGACGCTGTGCGCCGATCTGAAAGTGTACGCCCGCCTGCGGTCCGTCGCCAAACCGACCACCCCGCACGTCACCCGCGCGGGAAAACGGACAGCCGGGGCGGATCCGTTCCGTGACGAGCGAAGACGCTACCGCTCCCCCGCCCGTCGGGCCTGCCGGCGGGCCAGGCGGCGCTCCCGCCGGTCGTCCCGGTGGCGAGGCTCACCGGCCGCCAGGCCGCCCGCCGTCCGCATCAGCAGCAGCGCGCCCCACGGCCCGAGCACCCACAGCGGCCAGTAGAAGACCAACTCCCGGGCGCCGACGGCGGACAGCCCCCAGATCGCGGTCAGGATCGCGGCGACCCGCAGCCACGGCATCCACACCTCGAGCAGCCAGCCGCTCGGTGCGCCGGACGGCACCGGACCGGAGGTCGGGGCGGCCGGCGGCGGCGCGGGCGCGGCCACGTCGGCCGGGCCCGGCTGGCGCGGAGCCAGCGCCGACCGGTCCACCGGCGCCGGTCCGGGGAGGTCGGCCAGGACCTGGCCCAGTTCCCCGTACGTCTTCGCACCGTAGGCCCGTTGCAGCCGCTCGTCGTACTCGAACAGGTCGATCCGGCCCTCTTCGAGCGCGACCCGGAGCCGGTCCGCCGTCTCCTGCCGGTCCGCGTCGGCCGCCCGCATCCCGTCCCGCCCGTCCATGCCGGCAAGCATGCCACCGTTCCGCCACCGGCGGGCAACCGGCGGCCGCGGCCGCAGCCGGATCCGGACAACGGGGACCAAGGGGCCCGGAGACCCCATCGCCGCGGCGCGGCCGATGCGTTCGCGACATCAGCTCCACAGCGCCCGCGACAGGAGCGTCCCGGGACGGCGGCCATCCCTCTCCGCCGCTAGTGCCGACGGGTGAAGCTCACCGGATCAGGCGCCGGCGGCAGCCCGGGCCCTGATCCACGGCAGGCGTCCGACGGCAGCCCGGGCCCGACGGTCGGCCGTCAGCGCGCCGGGGAGTCGGCGGACTGGCGAGCGGTCACCAGGTCGCCGAGGCGGGCGCGGCCGCCGTCCTCCGCGGTCAGCACCCAGACGCCGTCGTCCAGCAGCGCCATCGAGTGCTCGACGTGCGCCGCCATCGACCGGTCCCGGGTCACCACCGTCCAGCCGTCGCCCAGCTCCACCGTGCGCGGCGAACCCATGGTGATCATCGGCTCGATCGCCAGCGCCAGCCCGGGGACGAGGCGGGGGCCCTTGCCCGGCCGCCCGTGGTTGAGCACGTGCGGGTCCTGGTGCATCTCGGTGCCGATGCCGTGGCCGCCGTACCCGTCGACGATGCCGTACCGGCCGCCCTTGCGGACCGCGCTCTCCACGGCGTGCGAGATGTCGGTGAGTCGGCCCTTGCCGCTCGCCGCGCCCCGGGCGGCGGCGGCGATCCCGGCCCACATGGCGTCCTCGGCGACCGCGGCCATCTTCAGCAGGGCCGGGTCGACCTCGCCGACGCCGACGGTGATGGCGGCGTCGCCGTGCCAGCCGTTCAGCACGGCGCCACAGTCGATCGAGATCAGGTCCCCCTCGCGGAGCACCTGCTGCGATGACGGGATCGCGTGCACGACCTGCTCGTTGACCGAGGAGCAGATGGACGCCGGAAAGCCGTGGTAGCCCTTGAACGACGGGATCGCGCCGGCCCCGCGGATGGTCGACTCGGCAATCGCGTCGAGGTCGGCGGTGCTGACCCCGGGAGCGACCGCCTCCCGCATCAGACGCAGCGCACGGGCGACCACCAGACCGGCGGCCCGCATCTTCTCGATCTGGTCTGGGGTCTTCAGCTGGATGTCCAGCTGGGGACGACGCATCGGAGCCGTAACCTTTCGTCGCGCGGAACAGCGGGGCACGTCGGACGTACCCCGCTGTTCGCACTCTATCCGCCGGAGATCCGGCGGGACGTCAGCCGCCGTACGAGCGCAGGGCGTCGATGGCGCGGACGGTGACGTCCTCCACCGGCCCGGTCGCGTCGATGCCGACGAGCTTGCCCTGGGCGCCGTAGTAGTCGACCAGCGGCGCGGTCTTCTCCGCGTACTCCCGGAGGCGGGCGGCGATGGTCTCCGGCTTGTCGTCGTCGCGCTGGAACAGCTCGGCGCCGCAGCGGTCGCAGACGCCCTCGCGGGTGGTCGCGTCGAACTCGACGTGCCAGATCTTGCCGCAGCCCCGGCAGGTACGCCGGCCGGAGAGCCGTCGGATCACCTCGTCGTCGTCGACGACCAGTTCCAGCACCAGGTCGAGCGCCGTGCCGAGGTCGGCGAGGAGCTTGTCCAGCGCGGCGGCCTGCGGCGTGGTGCGCGGGAAGCCGTCGAGCAGGAAACCCTCGGCGGCGTCCGGCTCGGCGAGCCGGTCCCGCACCATGTTGATGGTGACCTCGTCCGGGACCAGCTTGCCGGCGTCCATGTAGCGCTTGGCCTCGACTCCCAGGGGCGTGCCCTGGGAGACGTTGGCCCGGAAGATGTCACCGGTCGAGATCTTCGGCACCGAGAGGTGGGCGGCGATGAACTCCGCCTGTGTGCCCTTGCCCGCGCCCGGCGGGCCAACCAGAACGAGTCGCATCTACCGCAGGAACCCTTCGTAGTTCCGCTGCATGAGTTGGCTCTCGATCTGCTTCACGGTCTCCAGACCGACGCCGACCATGATGAGCACAGCGGTGCCGCCGAACGGGAAGTTCTGGAACTGCTGGTTGTCCAGCCAGATGAAGAAGAAGTTCGGCAGGATCGCGATGATGCCCAGGTAGAGCGCGCCCGGCAGGGTGATCCGGCTGAGGATGAAGTCGAGGTACTCGGCGGTCGGCTTGCCGGGGCGGATGCCCGGCACGAAACCGCCGTACTTCTTCATGTTGTCCGCGACCTCAGTCGGGTTGAACGTGATGGACACGTAGAAGTACGTGAAGAAGATGATCAGCAGGAAGTAGATCGCGATGTGTTCCGGCGCGCTCGCCTTGACGATGTGGTTCTGGATCCAGGCCTGGGTCTTGCCCGGGTCGGTCTGGTTGAAGAACTGGAGCGCGAGCTGCGGCAGGTAGAGCAGCGACGAGGCGAAGATGACCGGGATCACACCGGCCTGGTTCACCTTGAGCGGGATGTAGGTGGAGGTGCCGCCGTACATCCGCCGGCCGATCATGCGCTTGGCGTACTGCACCGGGATCCGGCGCTGGGCCTGCTCGATGAAGGTGACCGCGGTGATGACCAGCAGGACCAGGACGATGACCAGGGCGAACATCCCCCAGCCCTTGGTGGTCTTGATCTTCCAGCCCTCGCTGGGCAGCCGGGCCGCGATCGAGGTGAAGATCAGCACGGACATGCCGTTGCCGACACCCCGGTCGGTGATCAGCTCACCGAGCCACATCACCACGCCGGTGCCGGCGGTCATCGTCATGACCAGGATGGTCAGGGTCAGCCAGTCCGGGATGCCGGTGTCCCGGGGGACGATCGGGAACTGGTCACAGCGGTTCTGGAACAGCTGCCCGGAGCGGGCCAGCGCCACGAACGCCGAGGACTGGAGGATGCCCAGGCCCAGCGTCAGGTAGCGGGTGTACTGGGTGATCTTCGCCTGACCGGCCTGGCCCTCCTTGCGGAGCTGCTCCAGCCGCGGGATGACCACCGTCAGCAGCTGCAGGATGATCGACGCGGTGATGTAGGGCATGATGCCCAGCGCGAAGACCGAGAGCTGCAGCAGCGCGCCGCCGGAGAAGAGGTCCAGCAGGTTCAGCACGCCAGTGCCGCTGCCCTGGATGGTGTCGAGACACTTCTGCACGTTGCCGTACGAGACACCCGGGCTCGGCAGCGTTGCGCCGAGCCGGTAGACCGCGATGATGCCTACTGTGAACAGCAGCTTCTTGCGCAGGTCAGGCGTACGGAACGCACTGAGAAAGGCGGACAGCAACTTCTTCCTCCTGCGCGACGCGGGCCGCCGGTCATGATCCCTGGCGGAGCGGGGTGGGTGCCGGGCGAGTGCCCGATATCCATAGCTGGGATGGGACTCTAACAGTCCGCCCCCGGTCCGGGCAGATGTGCCCGGCTACATAAACCGAATCCGATGTTACCCGGCGCACACGCACCAGGTAGACCATGGCGCCCGCCCAGTCGGTCACAACTGAGCGGGCGCCACGGGTCCTGCCTTACAGCTCGGTGACGGAGCCACCGGCGGCGGTGATCTTCTCCTTGGCCGACGCGCTGAACGCGTGCGCCGACACCTGGAGGGCCACCCCGCCGAGGTCGCCGGTGCCGAGGACCTTGACCGGCTGGCCCTTGCGGACCGCGCCGGCCTCGACCAGCTCGATCGGGCCGACCTGGCCGCCGTTCGGGAAGAGCTCGGCGAGCCGGTCCAGGTTGACCACCTGGAAGACGACCTTGAACTTGTTCTTGAAGCCCTTCAGCTTCGGCAGGCGCATGTGGATGGGCATCTGCCCACCCTCGAACGCTGCCGAGACGTTCTTGCGGGCCTTGGTGCCCTTGGTGCCGCGACCGGCGGTCTTGCCCTTGGAGCCCTCACCGCGACCCACGCGGGTCTTCGCGGTCTTGGCACCGGGCGCCGGGCGCAGGTGGTGGACCTTGATCGTCATTACTCGACCTCCTCGACCTTCACGAGGTGGTTGACCGTGAAGATCATGCCGCGGATCTCCGGACGATCCTCCTTGACCACCACGTCGTTGATCCGCTTGAGACCGAGCGAACGCAGCGAGTCACGCTGGTTCTGCTTGGTCCCGATCTCGGACCGGACCTGGGTGACCTTCAGGCGAGCCATCAGGAAGCCACCCCCGCCCGCGACGCCAGCATGGCGGCCGGCGCGACGTCCTCGACCGGCAGACCACGACGGGCCGCGACCTGCTCCGGGGACTCGAGCCCCTTCAGGGCCGCCACCGTGGCGTGCACGATGTTGATCGGGTTCGACGAGCCGAGGCTCTTGGAGAGCACGTCGTGGATGCCCGCGCACTCCAGCACGGCACGCACCGGACCACCGGCGATGACGCCCGTACCGGCCGAGGCCGGCTTGAGCAGCACCACACCGGCCGCGGCCTCGCCCTGCACCGGGTGCGGGATCGACTGGCCGATCCGCGGCACCTTGAAGAAGTGCTTCTTGGCCTCCTCGACACCCTTGGCGATCGCCGCGGGCACCTCCTTGGCCTTTCCATAGCCCACACCGACGGTGCCGTCGCCGTCGCCCACGATCACCAGGGCGGTGAAGCTGAAGCGACGACCACCCTTCACGACCTTGGCGACGCGGTTGATCGCGACGACCCGCTCGAGGTGCGGGGTCTTCTCGACGGGCGCGTTTCCGCGGCCGCCCTCACGGCGGTTGTCGCGGCGACCACCCTCGTTGCCACCGGACCCGCCGCCACGGCGCTGTTGACCTGGCATCAGCAGCCTTCCTTCTCTCTCGTGACGGGGTTTCTAGAACTCGAGCCCGGCTTCGCGGGCGGCGTCGGCAAGCGCGGCGACCCGCCCCGCGTACCGGTTGCCACCGCGGTCGAAGACGACCTTCGAGATGCCGGCGGCCTTGGCCCGCTCGGCGAGCAGCGCGCCGACCTTGCCGGCCAGGGCGCTCTTGTCGCCCTCGGCGCCGCGCAGCGAGGCGTCCAGGGTCGAGGCCGACGCCAGGGTGTGACCCTTGGTGTCGTCCACGATCTGGGCGACGATGTGCCGCAGGGAGCGGGTGACGACCAGGCGGGGACGCTCGGTGGTGCCGCTGATGTTCTTGCGGACCCGGAAGTGCCGGCGCGCACGCCCGACGGCGCGCTTGGCGGCGACGCCGCGGCGGCGCTTGAGCAGCGTGGCGCTCACTTCTTACCTGCCTTTCCAGCCTTGCGGCGGATGATCTCGCCCTGGTACTTGACGCCCTTGCCCTTGTAGGGCTCCGGCGGGCGGATCTTCCGGATGTTGGCGGCGACCTCGCCGACCTGCTGCTTGTCGATGCCGGCCACGTGGAACAGGGTCGGCCGCTCCACCGTGAAGGTGATGCCGTCCGGGGCGGGCACCAGCACCGGGTGCGAGAACCCGAGCGCGAACTCCAGGTCCTTGCCCTTGGCGGTGACGCGGTAACCGGTGCCGGCGATCTCGAGGCTCTTGCGGTAGCCCTCGGTGACCCCGACGATCATGTTGGCGACCAGCGTACGGCTCAGGCCGTGCAGCTCCTTCGCCTTGCGCTCGTCGTTCGGCCGGTTGACGTGCAGCTCGCCGTCCTCGCCCCGCTCCGCCGTGATCGGCTCGGCCAGGACGTGGCTCAGCTCGCCCTTCGGGCCCTTGACCTTGACGGTCTGGCCCTCGATCGTGATCTCGACGCCGGCTGGCACCGGGATCGACTTACGTCCAATACGCGACATTTCTACCTGTCTCCCGTTACCAGACGAAGGCGAGGACTTCCCCGCCAACGCTCCGCTTGCGGGCCTGCCGGTCGGTGAGCAGCCCCTGGGACGTCGAAATGATCGCCACGCCCAGCCCGCCGAGCACCCGCGGGAGCCCGTCCGACTTGGCGTACACCCGGAGACCGGGCTTGGACACGCGCTTGATGCCGGCCAGGCTCCGCTCGCGGTTCTGGCCGTACTTCAGCTCGACGACCAGTCGCTTGCCGACGGCGCCCTCTTCGGGCTCCTCGACCGACCAGGTGGCGATGTAACCCTCGGCCTTGAGGACCTCGGCGATGTTCGCCTTGATCTTCGAGTAGGGCATCTTCACCTGGTCGTGGTACGCCTGGTTGGCGTTACGCAGACGCGTGAGCATGTCTGCGATCGGGTCGGTCATCGTCATGAATTCGTCAACCTTTCTCGCCGGGGTTCCCCGGGCATTGCCCGGGGCCTACGGCGAAGAGACAGTTCAGCCAACGCGCAGAGCGCGCCGAGCTATTACCAGGAAGCCTTGGACACGCCGGGCAGCTCACCGCGGTGGGCCATCTCCCGGATGCACACCCGGCAGAGACCGAACTTGCGGTAGACCGCCTTCGGACGCCCGCACCGCTGGCAGCGGGTGTACGCGCGAACCGAGAACTTCGGCTTCGCGGCCGCCTTGATGATCAGCGCCTTCTTGGCCATCTCAGTTCTCCTTGAACGGGAAGCCCAGGAGCTTGAGCAGCGCCCGGCCCTCGTCGTCGGTCGTGGCGGTCGTGACCACCGTGATGTCCATGCCCCGCTGGCGATCGATCTTGTCCTGGTCGATCTCGTGGAACACCGACTGCTCGGTCAGACCGAACGTGTAGTTGCCGTGCCCGTCGAGCTTGCGCCCGTCCAGGCCGCGGAAGTCGCGGATACGCGGCAGCGCGATGGACAGCAGCCGGTCCAGGAACTCCCACATCCGGTCGCCGCGCAGGGTCACCTTCGCGCCGATCGGCATGCCCTCACGCAGCTTGAACTGCGCGATGGACTTGGTCGCCCGCCGCACCTGCGGCTTCTGGCCGGTGATCGTGGCGAGGTCGCGGACCGCGCCGTCGATCAGCTTGGCGTCCCGAGCGGCCTCGCCGACACCCATGTTGACGACGATCTTGACCAGCCGCGGCACCTGCATGGGGTTGCCGTAGTTGTGCTGCTTCTGCAGCTCGGCCACGATCTCGTTGCGGTACCGCTCCTTGAGGCGCGGCATGGTCTTGGTTTCGGTAGCCGTGGTCATCACAGGTCCTTACCGGTGCTACGCGCGATGCGGACCTTCTGGCCGTTGTCGTCGATCCGGTAACCGACCCGGGTCGGCTTCCCGTCGGAGTCCAGGACCTGCACGTTCGAGACGTGGATCGGGGCCTCCTGGGTGACGATGCCACCGGTCTTGGCGCCACGCTGGGTGGTGCTGATGCGGGTGTGCTTCTTGACCCGGTTCACGCCCTCGACCAGGACCTTGTCCTGCCGCGGGTAGGCCGCGATGACCTTACCCTTGGCACCCTTGTCCTTGCCGGCGATGACGACGACCGTGTCGCCCTTCTTGACCTTCACGGTCACAACACCTCCGGCGCGAGAGAGATGATCTTCATGAACCGCTTGTCCCGCAGCTCGCGACCCACCGGGCCGAAGATACGGGTACCGCGCGGGTCCCCACCGTCCTTGATGATGACGGCGGCGTTCTCGTCGAAGCGGATGTACGACCCGTCCGGCCGCCGCCTCTCCTTGGCGGTGCGAACGACGACGGCCTTGACGACGTCGCCCTTCTTCACACCGGCACCGGGGATCGCGTCCTTGACGGTGGCCACGATGACGTCGCCGATGCTCGCGTAGCGCCGACCGGAGCCACCGAGAACCCGGATGCACAGGATCTCCCGGGCACCCGTGTTGTCGGCGACGCGCAGTCGCGACTCCTGCTGAATCACGTCTATCTCCTATGTCTGCCGGTTCTCCGGCCGCCCGGAGGCGGCCGGAGCCTGGCGGAACCTGCGCCCGACCATGCCGGCCGAGCTCGAGCCTTCGCTACTTGGCCTTCTCGAGGATCTCCACGAGCCGCCAACGCTTGGTGGCGGAGAGCGGCCGGGTCTCCATGATCAGGACCCGGTCGCCGATCCCGGCGGAGTTCTGCTCGTCGTGCACCTTCAGCTTGCTGGTCCGGCGCATGATCTTGCCGTACAGCGCGTGCTTGACCCGGTCCTCGACCTCGACCACGACGGTCTTTTCCATCTTGTCGCTGACCACGAGGCCCTCACGAACCTTGCGACGCGAGCGCTGGGCGCTCGCCGTGGTGTTCTCGCTCATGCTCGAGCCCCCTTACCCTCGCTCCGCTCGCTCACGAAGTCACCTCAGTCGGCGCGGCCGAGAGACCCAGCTCGCGCTCACGCATGATCGTGTAGATCCGGGCGATCTCCCGACGGATGACCTGCAGCCGCCGGTTGTTGTCCAGCTGCCCGGTTGCGGCCTGCACGCGGAGGTTGAACAGCTCCGCCTTGGCCTCACGCAGCTTCGTGACCAGCTCCTCCTCGGAGAGCTCACGCAGCTCGGAAGGCTTGACGCCCGCTGCCATCAGGATTCACCCACTTCGCGCGTAACAATGCGGCACTTCATCGGGAGCTTGTGGATCGCGCGACGCATCGCTTCTCGCGCGATCTGCTCGTTGGGGAAGGACATCTCGAAGAGAACCCGCCCCGGCTTGACGTTGGCGACCCACCACTCGGGCGAACCCTTACCGGAACCCATCCGGGTTTCGGCCGGCTTCTTGGTCAGCGCCTGGTCCGGGAAGATCGTGATCCAGACCTTGCCGCCACGCTTGATGTGACGGGTCATCGCGATACGCGCCGACTCGATCTGCCGGTTGGTCACGTACGCCGGCTCGAGAGCCTGGATCCCGAACTCGCCGAACACCACCCGGTTACCACCCTTGGACGCGCCGTGGCGGTCCGGGTGGTGCGGCTTGCGGAAGCCCTTCGGGGGCTTGCGCGGCATCAGCATCTGTCAGCCCTCCTGCTGAGTTTCTGCCGCGGCGGCGACAGCGCCGGCGTCAACCGGCTCGCCGCTCGGCGTCTCGGCCTGCTGCGCGATGGTGGTCGCGGCAGCCCGGCCGGCCTCGGTGCCACCGGCGGTCGTGCCGGACGAACCCGACCGGCCACGGCGCGGCCGCTCGGGGCGGTCGCCGCGGTCGCGGCGCGGGCGGGACGGACCGGCCTCGGCCGGAGCCTCCCGGCCCGGGACGGCGTCGCCCTTGTAGATCCAGACCTTCACGCCGATCCGGCCGAAGGTGGTACGAGCCTCGAAGAAGCCGTACTCGATGTTGGCCCGCAGCGTGTGCAGCGGAACCCGACCCTCGCGGTAGAACTCGGTCCGGCTCATCTCGGCGCCGCCGAGACGGCCCGAGACCTGCACCCGGATGCCCTTGCAGACCGGGTTCTTCATGGCCGACTGCATCGCCTTGCGCATCGCCCGACGGAAGCTGACCCGGCTGGACAGCTGCTCGGCCACGCCCTGCGCGACCAGCTGCGCGTCCGACTCGGGGTTCTTCACCTCGATGATGTTCAGCTGCACCTGCTTGCCGGTGAGCTTCTCGAGCTCGCCGCGGATCCGATCGGCCTCCGCACCCTTACGGCCGATGACGATGCCCGGCCGGGCGGTGTGGATGTCGACGCGGACCCGGTCCCGGGTGCGCTCGATGTCGACCTTGGAGATGCCGGCACGCTCGAGGCCCTTGGACATCATCCGGCGGATCTTGACATCCTCGCCGATGTAGTCCTTGTAGAGCTTGTCCGCGAACCAGCGGGACTTCCAGTCGGTCGAGATGCCGAGCCGGAACCCAGTGGGGTGAACCTTCTGACCCATTACTCGGCACCCTCCGTCTTGCTCTCCGTCTCAGCGGCCTCGGCCTGCTGCGCCGGGGCGGCCTTCTTCGCCGCGGACTTCTTCGGCGCGGCCGGCGCGACCGCCTCGACCGCCACGGTGATGTGGCAGGTGCGCTTGCGGATCCGGAACGCCCGGCCCTGCGCCCGCGGCCGGAACCGCTTCATGGTCGGGCCCTCGTCGACGAACGCCTCGCTGACGAGCAGCGCGTCGGGGTCCAGCCGCTCGTTGTTCTCCGCGTTGGCGATCGCACTCGCGAGCACCTTGTACACCTGCTCGCTCGCAGCCTGCGGCGCGAACTGCAGCACCGTGAGCGCCTCCTTCGCGGGCAGGCCGCGGACGAGGTTGACCACCCGGCGCGCCTTCATCGGCGAGATGCGCACGTGCCGCGCAACCGCCCGCGCGCCCGGAAGCACCGGAGCGTCGCCCTTTCCTGGCATCGCTGTAACCCCTTGTTCCTCTATCCGTATGCCCGCGGCGTCAGCGCCGACGGCTCTTCCGGTCGTCCTTCTCGTGACCCTTGAACGTGCGGGTCAGCGCGAACTCGCCGAGCTTGTGCCCGACCATCGCCTCGGTCACGAACACCGGGACGTGCTTGCGTCCGTCGTGCACGGCGATCGTGTGACCCAGCATCTCCGGGATGATCGTCGAGCGCCGCGACCAGGTCTTGATGACGTTCTTCGAGCCCTTGTCGTTCTGCGTCTCCACCTTCTTGAGCAGGTGGTCGTCGACGAACGGGCCCTTCTTCAGGCTGCGAGGCATGTCTTATCTCCCTCAGCCGCGCTTACGCGTGGCGTAGCGGCGGCGGACGATCAGCCGGTCACTCGGCTGGCCCTTACGACGGGTGCGGCCCTCGGGCTTACCCTGCGGGTTGACCGGGTGGCGACCACCGGAGGTCTTACCCTCACCACCACCGTGCGGGTGGTCGACCGGGTTCATCGCGACACCACGGACGGTCGGGCGCTTGCCCTTCCACCGCATCCGGCCGGCCTTGCCCCAGTTGATGTTCGACTGGTCGGCGTTGCCGATCTCGCCGATGCTGGCGCGGCAGCGCACGTCCACCCGCCGGATCTCACCGGACGGCATGCGGAGGGTCGCGTAGACGCCCTCACGGCCGAGCAGCTGGATGCCGACGCCGGCCGAACGGGCCAGCTTGGCGCCGCCGCCCGGACGCAGCTCCACGTTGTGGATGGTGGTACCGACCGGGATGTTGCGCAGCGGCAGGTTGTTGCCCGGCTTGATGTCGGCGCCCGGACCGGACTCGACGGCGTCGCCCTGCTTCAGGTCCTTCGGCGCGATGATGTAGCGCTTCTCGCCGTCGGCGTAGTGCAGCAGCGCGATGCGCGCGGTGCGGTTCGGGTCGTACTCGATGTGGGCGACCTTCGCCGGCACGCCGTCCTTGTCGACCCGCTTGAAGTCGATCAGGCGGTACTGGCGCTTGTGACCGCCACCGTGGTGCCGCGTGGTGATCCGGCCGTGGGCGTTGCGTCCGCCCTTCTTCGGCAGCGGAGCCAGCAGCGACTTCTCGGGCGTCGACCGGGTGATCTCGGCGAAGTCGGCGACGCTCGAGCCACGCCGGCCCGGCGTCGTCGGCTTGTACTTACGGATAGCCATTGTCTACACCCCTCAGCTGACCGGGCCGCCGAAGGCCTCGATACGGTCACCGTCAGCCAGCTTCACGATCGCCCGCTTGGTGGACTTGCGCTGACCGAAGCCGGTCTTGGTGCGCTTGCGCTTGCCCTCGCGGTTGAGCGTGTTGACCGTCAGGACGCGGACGTTGAAGATCTGCTGGATAGCAATCTTGATCTCGGTCTTGTTGGCGTCCGGGTGCACCAGGAAGGTGTACCAGTTGCGGTTCAGCTCGCTGTAGCTCTTCTCCGAGACGACCGGCGCGACGATGATGTCGCGCGGATCGGCGATCGTGCTCACTTGCCACCCTCCTCGGTGGTCTCGGCGGGAACACCCAGGAACTCGTCCAGGGCGTCCTTGGTGAAGACCACGTCGTCGGCCACCAGCACGTCGTACGTGTTGAGCTGGCCGGCCTCGATCAGGTGCACCCGCGGCTCGTTGCGCAGCGACACCCAGTTCAGCTCGTCGGTGCTGCTCAGCACGACCAGGACCCGACGGGCCTCGGTCAGCTTGGTCAGCGTGGCCAGAGCGGCCTTGGTCGACGGCTTCTCGCCCGAGACGAACGCCTCGACGACGTGCACCTGCCCGGCGCGGGCCCGGTCGGAGAGGGCGCCACGCAGGGCGGCGGCCTTCATCTTCTTCGGGGTCCGCTGGCTGTAGTCGCGCGGCACCGGGCCGTGGACCACGCCACCGCCGGCGAACTGCGGCGCGCGGATCGAGCCCTGGCGGGCACGACCGGTGCCCTTCTGCTTGTACGGCTTCTTGCCGCCGCCGGCGACCTCGCCGCGGGTCTTGACCTTGTGCGTGCCCTGCCGGGCCGCCGCGAGCTGGGCCACCACGACCTGGTGCATCAGCGCGAGGTTGGCCTGGACGTCGAAGATGTCGGCCGGCAGCTCGACGGAGCCGCTCTTGGCGCCCTCGACGTTGCGGACGTCAACGGTGGTCACTTGGCCGCACCGCCCTTCTTCACCTTGGTCTTGGCCGCGGTACGGACCAGGACCAGCGCGCCCTTGGGGCCGGGGATGGCACCGCGGACGAGCAGGAGGTTGTTCTCGGTGTCGACCGCCTGGACGGTCAGGTTCTGGACGGTGTAGCGCACGCCACCCATCCGGCCCGCCATCCGGGTGCCCTTGAAGACGCGACCCGGGGTGGCGCAGGCGCCGATGGAGCCCGGCGAGCGGTGCTTGCGCTCGACACCGTGGCTGGCGCGCAGGCCGTGGAAGCCATGCCGCTTCATCGGGCCGGCGTAGCCCTTGCCCTTGGTCTTGCCGGTGACGTCGATGGTGACGCCCGCCGGGAACTCCTCGACCGTGACCTCCTGGCCCAGCGAGTAGTCCGCGGCGTCCGCGGTGCGCAGCTCGACGATGTGCCGGCGCGGCGCCACGTCCGCCTTCGCGTAGTGCCCGCTGATCGGCTTCTTGACCTTGCGCGGGTCGATCGTGCCGTACGCCAGCTGGACCGCGGAGTAACCGTCCTTCTCGGCGCTACGAACCTGGCTGATGACGCACGGGCCAGCCTGAACCACGGTCACGGGGACAACTCGGTTGTTGTCCCAGACCTGGGTCATGCCGAGCTTTGCGCCCAGGATCCCCTTGACTTGCCTGTCCATTTGTCCGGTCCCTACAGCTTGATCTCGATGTCGACGCCAGCCGGCAGGTCGAGGCGCATGAGCGAGTCGACCGTCTTCGGGGTCGGGTCGATGATGTCGATCAGACGCTTGTGCGTGCGCATCTCGAAGTGCTCGCGCGAGTCCTTGTACTTGTGCGGCGAGCGGATGACGCAGAAACGGTTGATCTCCGTGGGCAGCGGCACCGGGCCAGCGACCTGCGCCCCGGTACGCGTCACCGTCTCGACGATCTTCCGAGCCGAGGAGTCGACGACCTCGTGGTCATAGGCCTTGAGCCGGATGCGGATCTTCTGTCCCGCCATGGTGGCTTCTGTTCCTTCTCTCGATGCCGCTGTGTTGCGGGCACCTGTACCGGCTGGTACAGGCCCACTTCGCCGACCCCCGCGGTCGGGCGTGTCGCGCCCTCGGACCAGGCTCCGCCCCGGGACTCCGGAGCGATTCTCTGACCACGCGGTGGGTCAAGGCGCCGATCGCGAACCCGCGACCTGGACGCCGTGCGAGGGTGGTTGACCGCCTGGGGCGATCAACCACCCTACGCGCGACTGTTCGTCTCCCGGAGGTCCAGCTTCCACCGGACGCGGGCGACTAACCGTCGTTACGCAACCTGACTAGTATGCCGCACGACCGGCGGCGACGCTAATCGGGGTTACCCAGCTCACTTGATGATGTTGGTGACGCGACCCGCGCCGACCGTACGGCCACCCTCCCGGATCGCGAACTTGAGGTTTTCCTCCATCGCGATGGGCTGGATCAGCTTCACGGTCATCGTGGTGTTGTCGCCCGGCATGACCATCTCGGTGCCCTCGGGCAGCGTGACGACGCCGGTGACGTCCGTGGTCCGGAAGTAGAACTGCGGACGGTAGTTCTGGAAGAACGGGGTGTGCCGGCCGCCCTCCTCCTTGGAGAGGATGTAGACCGTCGCCTCGAACTCGGTGTGCGGGGTGCTGGTGCCGGGCTTGACGACCACCATGCCGCGCTCGACGTCCTCGCGCTTGATGCCACGCAGCAGCAGACCGACGTTCTCGCCCGCGCGGGCCTCGTCGAGCAGCTTGCGGAACATCTCGATGCCGGTGCAGACCGTCTTCTGCGACTTCTCGCGGATGCCGACGATCTCCACCTCCTCGTTCGGCTTGAGGATGCCACGCTCCGCGCGACCGGTGACGACCGTGCCACGACCGGTGATCGTGAAGACGTCCTCGATCGGCATGAGGAACGGCTTCTCGGTCTCCCGCTCGGGCTGCGGAATCGCAGTGTCAACCGCGTTCATCAGCTCCATGAGCCGCTCGGTCCACTCCGGCTCGCCCTCGAGCGCCTTCAGCGCCGAGACGCGCACAACCGGCAGGTCGTCGCCCGGGTACTCCTGCGCCGACAGCAGCTCGCGGACCTCGAGCTCGACGAGCTCCAGGAGCTCCTCGTCGTCGACCATGTCGCTCTTGTTCAGCGCCACGACGATGTAGGGCACGCCGACCTGGCGGGCCAGCAGCACGTGCTCGCGGGTCTGCGGCATCGGGCCGTCGGTCGCCGCCACCACTAGGATCGCGCCGTCCATCTGCGCGGCACCGGTGATCATGTTCTTGATGTAGTCAGCGTGACCGGGGCAGTCGACGTGTGCGTAGTGCCGCGCCTCGGTCTGGTACTCGACGTGTGCGATCGAGATCGTGATACCGCGGGCCTTCTCCTCCGGCGCCTTGTCGATCTCGTCGAAAGGCGTGTAGGGGTTGACATCCGGATACCTGTCGTGCAGGACCTTGGTGATGGCCGCCGTCAGCGTCGTCTTACCGTGGTCGATGTGACCAATGGTGCCGATGTTGACGTGCGGCTTAGTCCGCTCGAACTTCGCCTTCGCCACTGGTGTCCTCCTGTGGACTTCTTGGTTCGTTCGCCCCGGCGCGCCGGTCGGCGCTTAGGACTCTGTCGACAGCCTTTCCGGCCTGACGGCCGGAGAGCTTTTGTGGGTTCTGCGGCGATGAAGCCTACAGGCCCGGTCTCACACAACCCGACGAGGTGGTCACGGGCGGGAACCCCTCCCGCGACCAGCCCCGGATCATCGGATCGAACTCAGGTGAGCGTCACTCACCCGTCGCCTTGGCGATGATCTCCTTCGCGACGCTCTGCGGAACCTCGGCGTAGGAGTCGAACTGCATGCTGTAGCTAGCCCGGCCCTGGGTCTTCGACCGCAGGTCGCCGACGTAGCCGAACATCTCCGACAACGGCACCAGAGCCTTCACGATGCGGGCGCCACTGCGCTCCTCCATCGCCTGGATGATGCCGCGGCGGGAGTTGAGGTCGCCGATGACGTCACCCATGTTCTCCTCAGGAGTGGTGACCTCAACGGCCATCATCGGCTCGAGCAACGCCGGGTCGGCCTTGCGGGCCGCGTCCTTCATCACCATCGAGCCGGCGATCTTGAATGCCATTTCCGACGAGTCGACCTCGTGGTACTGGCCGTCCAGCAGGGTCAGCTTGACACCCACCAGCGGGAAGCCGGCGAGGATGCCGTACTGCATGGCGTCCTGGGCGCCCGCGTCCACCGAAGGGATGAACTCCCGGGGGATGCGGCCACCGGTGACGGCGTTCGCGAACTCGTAGGTCGGCGAGTCGTTGTCCAGCGGCAGCGGCTCGATGCTCACGATCACGCGGGCGTACTGGCCGGAACCACCGGTCTGCTTCTTGTGGGTGTACTCGACCTTGTCCACCTTGCGGCGGATGGTCTCGCGGTACGCCACCTGCGGCTTACCGATGTTCGCCTCGACGTTGAACTCGCGGCGCATCCGGTCGACCAGGATGTCCAGGTGCAGCTCGCCCATGCCGGAGATGACGGTCTGACCCGTCTCCTCGTCCAGCTTGACGCGGAAGGTCGGGTCCTCCTCGGCCAGCCGCTGGATGGCGGTGCTGAGCTTCTCCTGGTCGGCCTTGGTCTTCGGCTCGATGGCGACCTCGATGACCGGCTCCGGGAAGGTCATCGACTCCAGGATGACCGGGTTCGCCGGATCGGACAGGGTGTCACCGGTGGTGGTCTGCTTGAGACCCTGCACCGCGATGATGTCGCCAGCCTGGGCCGAGCCGCGCTCTTCCCGCTTGTTGGCGTGCATCTGGTAGATCTTGCCGATCCGCTCCTTGCGGTCCTTGGTGGAGTTGACCACCTGGGTACCGGTCTCGACCACACCCGAGTAGACCCGGACGTAGGTGAGCTTGCCGAGGTGCTTGTCGGTCTGGATCTTGAAGGCCAGGCCGGAGAACGGCTCGGACTTCGACGGCTTCCGCTGCAGCGGGGTCTCGCCGTCGGTCGCGGTGCCCTCGATGGCCGGGACGTCCAGCGGCGACGGCAGGAAGTCGACCACGGCGTCGAGCATGGGCTGCACGCCCTTGTTCTTGAACGCCGAGCCGCAGAGCACCGGGTTGGCCTTGCTGGCGATGGTGGCCCGCCGGATGGCGGCCTTGATCTCCGCGACGGAGATCTCCTCGCCCTCCAGGTACTTCTCCATCACCGAGTCGTCGACGTCGGCCAGGGTCTCCATCAGCTTCTCGCGCCACTCCGCCGCGGAGTCGGCCAGCTCGGCCGGGATCTCCTCGATGGCGTAGTCCTCACCCTTCTGGGTCTCCCCACGCCAGGTGAGGGCGCGCATGTTGATCAGGTCGACGACGCCGATGTGGTCACCCTCGAGCCCGATCGGGATCTGGAGCACCAGCGGGGTGGCGTTGAGCCGGTCGATCATCATCTGGACGCAGCGGAAGAAGTCGGCACCGGTCCGGTCGAGCTTGTTGACGAAGCACATCCGCGGGACGTGGTACTTGTCGGCCTGACGCCAGACGTTCTCCGTCTGCGGCTCCACGCCGGCGACACCGTCGTAGACCGCGACCGCACCGTCCAGCACCCGCAGCGACCGCTCGACCTCGACCGTGAAGTCGACGTGACCGGGCGTGTCGATGATCTGGATCGTGTGGCCCTTCCACTCACACTTGGTAGCAGCGGAGGTGATGGTGATACCACGCTCCTGCTCCTGCTCCATCCAGTCCATGACGGCAGCGCCCTCGTGGACCTCACCGATCTTGTACGTGATACCGGTGTAGAACAGGATCCGCTCGGTGGTCGTGGTCTTACCGGCATCGATGTGCGCCATGATGCCGATGTTGCGTACGTTGGCGAGCGCGTCTGCGGCGGCCACTTCAATCCCTACTTATCGTCGTCTCGACACAACTGGTGGCGGTTCCGGCGCCGCGTGGGCACCGGAACCAAGGTGTTACCAGCGGTAGTGCGCGAAGGCCTTGTTGGACTCGGCCATCTTGTGCGTGTCCTCGCGCCGCTTGACGGCGGCACCGAGGCCGTTGCTCGCGTCCAGCAGCTCGTTCATCAGCCGCTCGACCATGGTCTTCTCGCGACGCGCCTTGGAGTACGTCACCAGCCAGCGCAGCCCGAGGGTGGTCGCCCGGGACGGGCGGACCTCGACCGGAACCTGGTAGGTGGCGCCACCGACACGGCGGCTGCGCACCTCGAGGGTCGGCTTGACGTTGTCCATCGCCCGCTTCAGGGTGACGACCGGGTCGGTGCCGCTCTTCTCGCGGCAGCCCTCCAGGGCGGCGTACACGATGCGCTCGGCGAGCTGACGCTTGCCGCGCATCAGGATCTTGTTGACCAGCTGGGTGACCAGCGGCGAGTTGTACACCGGGTCAGCGACCAGCGGCTTCCGCGGAGCGGGTCCCTTACGCGGCATGTCAGCTCTTCTCCTTCTTCGCGCCGTAACGGCTGCGCGCCTGCTTGCGGTTGCGGACACCCTGGGTGTCCAGCGAACCGCGGACGATCTTGTAACGCACGCCGGGGAGGTCCTTCACCCGGCCGCCGCGGACGAGCACGATCGAGTGCTCCTGCAGGTTGTGACCCACGCCCGGGATGTAGGCGGTCACCTCGATCTGGCTGCTGAGCTTGACACGAGCGACCTTGCGGAGCGCCGAGTTCGGCTTCTTGGGGGTGGTGGTGTACACGCGGGTGCACACACCGCGCCGCTGAGGACTGCCCTTCAGCGCCGGGGTCTTGGTCTTGGTCGTCTTGGCCTGGCGGCCCTTTCGGACCAACTGCTGGATCGTGGGCACCGGGTTTCTCCGCTCCCTTCGGCCGCTGTCGCGGCCGCACCGTCTGCTCGTAGCCGGCCTGATGGACGGCTCTCTTACATTCCAACCAGGGCCACCTGACGGAGGCCCCAGCACCCGCGGTCGGGCGTGTCGCCCGGATCACGGTTCCGATCGCGGCGCTCGCGCGTCGTACCGGGTGTGTCACCGGCACACAGATCACCGAGCGCCGGATCTTTGGCTTTGATCGTGCTCCGCGCGATCACCGGTGGACCGGTTCCAGCGCACGCACGCATTGCCCGGGCTGGCCCGGGCACAAGGGGAAAGAGTACCTACCACAGCCGCGCAGGTCAAAACGGAGCGGTCCGGAAGAACTGCGTCGTAGCCCGCCGGCCGAACCCGTCATGCCCGCCCACCCGCAATGGGCACCTACGGTGACAAGTGTACCGGCTTCCCCGCGGGACGGCCCGGCGGCCCCGGTTCCGCCCGGGGGCCGGACCGCCGGGCCCGCCCGCCCGATGAGGTCATCGACGCGCCGGACCGAAGGTGAATCCGGTCACACCAGCTGGACCACCAGCGCCAGGCCGAGCCCGAGCAGGCTGAGCAGCAACCCCACCCCGCCACAGCTCAGGCCGGCCACGGCAAGCCCGTTGCCGGTGAAGCGGACCGCGGGCGGCGGCGCCGGCCGCCGGATCTGCCGCCGCGCCAACAGACCGGCGACGATCGCCGCCGTCCCGGCCAGGCCACCGAGCACGGTGAACGCCCCGGCGGCCCAGGCGCCGCCGTAGTCGGGGCCGGCAACCCCGAAGCAGAGCACCAGGAACGAGACCAGGATGGCGGCGATCCCGGTCACCAGCGACCCCACGGCCAGCCCCGAGGTCACCGGCGGCACGTCCAGGTGGACCACGCCGAAGGGCGTGCCGGGGACCGGATCGACCCGCTTCGGTGGGCGGGCCGGCTCGCGCGGGGGCGGCGGCACCGGCCCGGGCCGGGGACCCACCGCCGGCGGCATCGGACCCCAGCCGGCACCCGGAGCCGTCCAGCCGCCGGGGGCCGACGGGTTGCCGGAGTACGCCCCGTGGGGCGCCCATCCGCCGGCGGCGGACGGCGATCCGGGGTACGTGCCGAGGCCGGTGGGTGGGGCGTATCCGACGTAATGCGGCGGAGCGCCGGGGGGAGGCGGTGGCCCGGCCGGCACGGCACCCGACGGCCCGACCGGCGGATACGGGCCCGCCGGCGCGGACGGCGGGGCGACCGGCGGCGGCGCGTACCCCACGGTGGCGACCTCCGGCGGCACGCTCGGCCCCTCGTCGAGCCCGGCCCCCGGCGCGGCCCACGGGCTGGTGGGCTCCCCGCCCGGCGTCGACCCGGCGGCATCCGGCCCGGCGGCGTCCGACCCGGCGGCGTCCGACCCGGCGACGGACCGGGTGGGGTCGCCTGCCGGCGATGGGGCCGGTTCCGTCACGGGGTCCTCCTGTGGAAGTGGCTCACCCGCCGCGCGGCGGACACGGGTCAGGCTACCGCCGGTCCTGCGGGCGGGTCCGGGCACGGACGGCTCCTCCGCCCGGGCGGTCAGTCGACGTTCGGGGCGTAGTCGTGCCCGAAAGGCGCGTCGGCGAGCCGGACGACCCCGATCACCACCGCCGCCACCACCGCCACGGCCGCCAGCACCAGGCCCGTCCAGGCCAGCCGTTCCCCCCGCCGCAGCCGCTCCCCGCCAGTCAGGAAGCCGCCGGAGGCGTACGCCTCCCGACGCGCCTGCCGGGCGAGCTGGAGGGCGATCGTCGACGGCACCACGCCACCGACGAAGAGCCCGGTCAACGCCCCGATCAGGCCCAGGGCGAAGACCGCGCGGGCCTTCGTCGACCGGGTCGGCTCGGGGTCGAGCGGGTGGCGCGGACCGTGCTGGGCGACCGGTGCCGGCCCGGGTGCCGTCGTCATGTCCCCATCATGCCCCGCCGGCCCGGCCGGCGGCCCGGACCGCCCGCCCGCTCCCCCACGCGTCGCATGAACTCCACGGACACGACGAGGCCCCCGGCGGGTGCCGGGGGCCTCGTCGTGTACTGCTGGTTAGCGGTACGACCCGAAGTCGAAGTCGTCCAGCGGCACCGCCTGGCCGCTGGCCGGCCCGAACCCGTAGTCGGTCTCCGGGTAGCCGGTCATCGAGTAGACCTTGGCCTTCGCCTCCTCGGTCGGCTCGACCCGGACGTTGCGGTACTTGCTGATGCCCGTACCGGCCGGGATGAGCTTACCGATGATCACGTTCTCCTTGAGGCCGACGAGCGAGTCGCTGCGCGAGTTGATCGCCGCGTCGGTCAGCACCCGGGTGGTCTCCTGGAAGGAGGCCGCCGAGAGCCAGGAGTCGGTGGCCAGCGAGGCCTTGGTGATACCCATCAGCACCGGGCGACCGGCGGCGGGCTCGCCGCCCTCGCCGACGAGCCGGCGGTTCTCCGACTCGAAGAGCGCCCGGTCGACCAGCACGCCCGGCAGGAACTCGGTCGAGCCGGAGTCGATGACCGTCACCCGCTTGAGCATCTGGCGGATGATGATCTCGATGTGCTTGTCGTGGATGAGCACACCCTGCGAGCGGTAGACCTCCTGGACCTCCTGGGTCAGGTGGACCTGGACCGCGCGCGGGCCGAGGATGCGCAGCAGCTCGTGCGGGTCGATGGTGCCCTCGGTGAGCTTCTCGCCGACCTCGACGTGACCGCCGTCGTGGGTCCGCAGCTTGACCCGCTTGGAGATCTTGTCGTAGACGATCTCGTCGCTGCCGTCGTCCGGCACCACGATGATCTTCCGGGACCGCTCGCCGTCCTCGATCCGGATCCGGCCGGGGGTGTCGGCGATGGGCGCCTTACCCTTCGGAACCCGGGCCTCGAAGATCTCCTGGACACGCGGCAGACCCTGGGTGATGTCCTCACCCGCGACACCACCGGTGTGGAAGGTACGCATCGTCAGCTGGGTACCCGGCTCACCGATGGACTGGGCGGCGATGATGCCGACCGCCTCGCCGATGTCGACCGACTTGCCGGTCGGCAGCGAACGGCCGTAGCAGGCCGCGCAGACGCCCAGCTTCGACTCGCAGGTGAGCACGCTGCGCACCCGCACCGTCTCCACCCCGGCCGCGACGATCCTGTCGACCAGGATCGAGTTGAGGTCCTGACCCCGCTCGGCGACGACGGTGCCGTCCGGCCCCTTGATGTCGTCGGCCAGGGTCCGGGCGTGCACGCTGGTCTCGGCGTGGGTGTGGACCACCAGCTTGCCGTCGAGCCGCTCGCCGATCTGCATCGGGATGGCGCGGTCGGTGCCGCAGTCCTCCTCACGGATGATGACGTCCTGCGAGACGTCCACCAGACGACGGGTCAGGTAACCCGAGTCGGCGGTACGCAGGGCGGTGTCCGCGAGACCCTTACGGGCACCGTGCGTGGAGATGAAGTACTCCAGCACGGACAGACCCTCCCGGTACGAGGCCTTGATCGGCCGCGGGATGATCTCACCCTTGGGGTTGGCCACCAGACCACGGATCGCCGCGATCTGCCGGAGCTGGAGCAGGTTACCGCGGGCACCCGAGTTGATCATCTTCCACAGCGGGTTCTCCTGCGGCAGCGCGGTGTCCATCTCCTTGGCGACCTCGTTGGTCGCCTTGGTCCAGATCTCGATGAGCTCGCCGCGACGCTCCTCGGCGGTCATCAGACCACGCTGGTACTGCTTGTCGATCCGGTCGGCCTCCGCCTCGTACCGCTCCAGGATCTCCCGCTTGCGCGGCGGAGCGATGACGTCCTCCATGCCGATCGTCACGCCGGACCAGGTGGCCCAGTGGAAACCGGCCTCCTTGAGCCCGTCGAGGGTGGCCGCGAGGGCAACCTTCGGGAAGCGCTCGGCGAGGTCGTTGACGATCGCGGAGAGCTGACCCTTGCGGATCTCGTAGTTCACGAAGCGGTAGCCCTGCGGCAGCGTCTCGTTGAACAGCACCCGACCGAGGGTGGTGTCCACCGTCAGCGGCTCGCCCTCGACCCAACCCTCCGGCGCGGTCCACGGCTCGGCGCCGGCGCCGTTGTCGACACCGATGACGCCGCGCAGCCGGATCTTGACCGGAGCCTGCAGGTGCAGCTCGCCGTTGTCGAACGCCATCCGGGCCTCGGCGTCCGAGCTGAACGCCCGGCCCTCGCCCTTCTCACCGGGGGTGAGGTGGGTGAGGTGGTACAGGCCGATGACCATGTCCTGGGTGGGCATGGTGACCGGCTTGCCGTCGGCCGGCTTCAGGATGTTGTTCGACGAGAGCATCAGGATCCGCGCCTCGGCCTGGGCCTCGGCGGACAGCGGCACGTGCACCGCCATCTGGTCACCGTCGAAGTCGGCGTTGAACGCGGTGCAGACCAGCGGGTGGATCTGGATGGCCTTGCCCTCGACCAGCTGCGGCTCGAAGGCCTGGATGCCCAGCCGGTGCAGGGTCGGCGCGCGGTTCAGCAGCACCGGGTGCTCGCCGATGACCTCTTCCAGCACGTCCCACACGACCGGCCGCTGCCGCTCGACCATCCGCTTGGCGGACTTGATGTTCTGCGCGTGGTTGAGGTCGACCAGCCGCTTCATCACGAACGGCTTGAACAGCTCCAGCGCCATCTGCTTGGGCAGGCCGCACTGGTGCAGCTTGAGCTTCGGGCCGACCACGATGACCGAACGGCCGGAGTAGTCGACGCGCTTGCCCAGCAGGTTCTGGCGGAACCGGCCCTGCTTGCCCTTGAGCATGTCGGAGAGCGACTTCAGCGGGCGGTTACCCGGGCCGGTGACCGGCCGGCCACGGCGGCCGTTGTCGAACAGCGCGTCGACGGCCTCCTGGAGCATCCGCTTCTCGTTGTTGACGATGATCTCGGGCGCGCCGAGGTCGATCAGCCGCTTGAGGCGGTTGTTCCGGTTGATCACCCGGCGGTACAGGTCGTTCAGGTCGGAGGTCGCGAAGCGGCCACCGTCCAGCTGCACCATCGGACGCAGGTCCGGCGGGATGACCGGGACGCAGTCCAGCACCATGCCGAGCGGCGAGTTGCGGGTGTTCTGGAACGCCGCGACGACCTTCAGCCGCTTGAGCGCCCGGATCTTCCGCTGGCCCTTGCCGGAGCGGATGGTCTCGCGCAGGCTATCGGCCTCGGCATCCAGGTCCATGTTCTGGACCAGGGCCTTGATGGCCTCGGCGCCCATGCCGCCGGTGAAGTACTCGCCGAAGCGGTCGCGCAGCTCGCGGTAGAGCAGCTCGTCGGTGACCAGCTGCTTCGGCTCGAGCTTGCGGAAGGTGTCGAGGACCTCGTCGAGGCGGTCGATCTCGCGCTGGGCCCGGTCGCGGATCTGGCGCATCTCGCGCTCTCCGCCCTCCTTGACCTTGCGCCGGACGTCCGCCTTGGCACCCTCGGCCTCCAGCTCGGCCAGGTCGGCCTCGAGCTTGGCGGCCCGCTTCTCGATCTCCGAGTCGCGGCTGTTCTCGGCCTGCCGCTTCTCGGCCAGGATCTCGTTCTCGATGGTCGAGAGGTCACGGTGACGCGACTCGGCGTCCACGCTCGTCACGACGTACGAGGCGAAGTAGATGATCTTCTCGAGGTCCTTGGGGGCCAGGTCCAGCAGGTAGCCCAGCCGGCTCGGCACGCCCTTGAAGTACCAGATGTGGGTCACCGGAGCGGCCAGCTCGATGTGCCCCATCCGCTCACGACGGACCTTGGAACGGGTCACCTCGACGCCGCAGCGCTCGCAGATGATGCCCTTGAAGCGGACCCGCTTGTACTTACCGCAGTAGCACTCCCAGTCCCGCTGCGGACCGAAGATCTTCTCGCAGAAGAGCCCGTCCTTTTCCGGCTTGAGCGTGCGGTAGTTGATCGTCTCAGGCTTCTTGACCTCACCGTGCGACCACTGACGGATGTCGTCGGCGGTGGCGAGGCCGATGCGCAGCTCGTCGAAGAAGTTGACGTCGAGCACTATGTCCCCTATGTCGTCGTCTGTACTGCTTAGCTAGTGGGTGGGCGGATCGGGAGCCGGCGAGCCGGCTCCCGACCGCTCACCTCAGACCTCTTCGACCGAGCTCGGCTCGCGCCGGGACAGGTCGATGCCCAGCTCCTCCGCGGCCCGGAACACCTCGTCGTCGGTCTCGCGCATCTCCAGGGCCACACCGTCGCTGGAGAGCACCTCGACGTTGAGGCACAGCGACTGCAGCTCCTTGAGCAGCACCTTGAACGACTCCGGGATGCCCGGCTCGGGGATGTTCTCGCCCTTGACGATCGCCTCGTAGACCTTGACCCGGCCGAGGACGTCGTCGGACTTGATGGTCAGCAGTTCCTGCAGGGCGTAGGCGGCGCCGTACGCCTGCATCGCCCAGCACTCCATCTCACCGAAGCGCTGGCCACCGAACTGCGCCTTACCACCCAGCGGCTGCTGCGTGATCATCGAGTACGGGCCGGTCGACCGGGCGTGGATCTTGTCGTCGACCAGGTGGTTGAGCTTCAGGATGTAGATGTAGCCGACCGCGATCGGGTCCGGCAGCGGCTCGCCGGAGCGACCGTCGAACAGCTGCGCCTTGCCGGAGGAGCCGATCAGCTGCTTGCCGTCCCGGTTGGGCAGGGTCGACGAGAGCAGACCGGAGATCTCCTCCTCGCGGGCACCGTCGAAGACCGGAGTGGCCACGTTGGTGTCCGGCTCGGACTCGTGGGCGTCGATCGAGCGCAGCTGCTTCTTCCACGCCGCGTCGTCGCCCTCCACGCTCCAGCCGGTCTTGGCGACCCAGCCGAGGTGGGTCTCCAGGACCTGGCCGATGTTCATCCGGGAGGGCACACCCAGCGGGTTGAGCACGATGTCGACCGGGGTGCCGTCCTCCAGGAACGGCATGTCCTCGATCGGCAGGATCTTGGAGATGACGCCCTTGTTGCCGTGCCGGCCCGCGAGCTTGTCACCGTCCTGGATCTTGCGCTTCTGGGCGACGTACACCCGGACCAGCTCGTTGACGCCCGGCGGCAGCTCGTCGCCGTCCTCGCGGGAGAAGGTACGCACCCCGATGACCGTGCCGGTCTCGCCGTGCGGCACCTTCAGCGAGGTGTCCCGGACCTCGCGCGCCTTCTCACCGAAGATCGCGCGGAGCAGCCGCTCCTCCGGGGTCAGCTCGGTCTCGCCCTTCGGCGTGACCTTGCCGACCAGGATGTCGCCGGGGACGACCTCGGCGCCGATCCGGATGATCCCGCGCTCGTCGAGGTCGGCGAGCATCTCCTCGCTGACGTTCGGGATGTCGCGGGTGATCTCCTCCGGGCCGAGCTTGGTGTCCCGGGCGTCGACCTCGTGCTCCTCGATGTGGATCGAGGTGAGCACGTCCTGCTGCACGAGGCGCTGCGACAGGATGATCGCGTCCTCGTAGTTGTGGCCCTCCCAGCACATGAACGCCACGAGCAGGTTGCGCCCGAGCGCCATCTCGCCCTCGTCGGTGCACGGACCGTCGGCGATGACCTGACCGGCCTCGACGCGGTCGCCCTCGAAGACGACCGGCTTCTGGTTGACGCAGGAGCCGGCGTTGGAGCGGCGGAACTTGTGCAGCAGGTACGTCCGGCGGTGGCCGTCGTCCTGGTGGACGGTGATGTAGTCGGCGCAGAGGTCCTCGATGACACCGCCGACCTCGGCGACGACGACGTCACCGGCGTCGACGGCGGCGCGGTACTCCATGCCGGTGCCGACCAGCGGAGCCTCGGCCTTGACCAGCGGCACCGCCTGGCGCTGCATGTTCGCGCCCATCAGCGCGCGGTTCGCGTCGTCGTGCTCGAGGAACGGGATCATCGCGGTCGCGACCGAGACCATCTGCCGCGGCGAGACGTCCATGTAGTCCACGGCGCCCGGCGCGACGTCCTCGGTCTCGCCGCCCTTACGGCGGACCAGGACGCGGTCCTCGGCGAACGTGCCGTCCGCCTTCAGCGGCGCGTTGGCCTGCGCCTTGACGAACCGGTCCTCCTCGTCCGCGGTCAGGTAGTCGATCTGGTCGGTGACCCGACCCTCGACGACCTTCCGGTACGGCGTCTCGATGAAGCCGAACGGGTTGACCCGGGCGAAGGTGGACAGGGCGCCGATCAGACCGATGTTCGGGCCTTCCGGCGTCTCGATCGGGCACATCCGGCCGTAGTGGGACGGGTGCACGTCACGGACCTCGAAGCCGGCCCGCTCCCGGGACAGACCACCCGGGCCGAGCGCGCTCAGCCGGCGCCGGTGGGTCAGACCCGCCAGCGGGTTGGTCTGGTCCATGAACTGGGACAGCTGCGACGTGCCGAAGAACTCCTTGATCGCCGCCACCACCGGGCGGATGTTGATCAGGGTCTGCGGCGTGATCGCCTCGACGTCCTGGGTGGTCATCCGCTCGCGGACGACCCGCTCCATCCGGGAAAGACCGACCCGGACCTGGTTCTGGATCAGCTCGCCCACGGTACGCAGGCGACGGTTGCCGAAGTGGTCGATGTCGTCGGCCTCGTAGCCGTCCTCGCCGGCGTGCAGCCGGCAGAGGTACTCCACGGTGGCGACGATGTCGTCCTCGGTGAGCGTGCCGGTGGTGATCGGCACGTCGACTTCGAGCTTCTTGTTGAACTTGTAGCGCCCGACCTTGGCGACGTCGTACCGCTTCGGGTTGAAGAAGAGGTTGTCGAGCAGGGTCTGGGCGTTCTCACGGGTCGGCGGCTCGCCAGGGCGGAGCTTCCGGTAGATGTCGAGCAGCGCCTCGTCCTGGCCGGCGATGTGGTCCTTCTCGAGCGTGGTCATCATCAGCTCGGACCAGCCGAACTTCTCACGGATCTGCTCCGCGGACCACCCGATGGCCTTGAGCAGGACGGTGACGGCCTGCCGGCGCTTGCGGTCGATGCGAACGCCGACCGTGTCGCGCTTGTCGATGTCGAACTCCAGCCAGGCACCCCGGCTCGGGATGACCTTGACGCTGGAGAGGTCGCGGTCGGAGGTCTTGTCCGGCTGCTTGTCGAAGTACACGCCCGGGGACCGGACGAGCTGGCTGACCACGACGCGCTCGGTGCCGTTGATGATGAAGGTGCCCTTCGGCGTCATCATCGGGAAGTCACCCATGAACACCGTCTGGCTCTTGATCTCGCCAGTGGTGTTGTTGGTGAACTCCGCGGTCACGAACAGCGGCGCGCAGTAGGTCAGGTCCTTCTCCTTGCACTCCTCGATCGAGGCCTTGACCTCGTCGAAGCGCGGAGCCGAGAAGGAGAGCGACATGGTGCCGGAGAAGTCCTCAATGGGACTGATCTCTTCGAGGATCTCCGCGAGACCCGAGCGTGCGTGCGGGTCGTCCGCCGACCGGCCCTGCCAAGCCTCGTTGCCGACGAGCCAGTCGAAGGACTCGTTCTGAATGGCGAGGAGGTTGGGGACCTCGAGGTGTTCGGTGATCCTGCCGAATGAAACTCGGCGGGGAGCGAAAGCGCTCGACGTACGACTGGTCTTCGCAGGGCGGGAAGCTGCCAAGATGCGTCCTTCCGAGGACCGGTGCTGCAGAACGGCTGGTACGCGTGCACTCCAATGACCCCACCAGAAATATCCGCAAACGGACATTTCCGAGCAGGGGACTAGTCGGAAGGCAGCGCAAACTAGCAGTGTAGCCGAGAGGCTAACCGCTGTCCAGCCCACCCCGCAGGTCATCGCGGAACACGCCTCGGGACCTCGGAAAACCGGGTCTACCGGGCCGCTCGGAACGCGATGTTCCTGCCGGTCCGCTCGGGTGCCGCGGGCGGTGGTGCTGCCGTTGCCATTACCCGAGAGGTGGCCGTTGCAAGCGCGGAAGTTCTTGCTGGTGTCAGCGTGCCTGTCAGCCCGGTGTCGCGTCAAGGGCCGGTTACCGGTCGGGGTGTCTTTCCCACCGACGGACTACCGACAGGACCCGCTGTGCGGGGGTACGCCGGACGCCGGACGCGCTGCTCACGCCGCTGCCACCGGAACCACCAACCACAGCGGGCGGCGATCCGTTCCCGGATCACCGCCCGCCGCGACGCGGTTGTGCCCCGGCTCACGTGAGCCGGACGCGCGTCAGGTCGTACGCAAGGTCACTTGAGGGTGACCTTGGCACCCTCGCCCTCGAGCTTGGCCTTGGCCTTCTCGGCGGTCTCCTTGTTGGCCTTCTCCAGGACGGCCTTCGGAGCGGCCTCGACCAGGTCCTTGGCCTCCTTGAGGCCCAGGCCGGTCAGCTCACGCACGACCTTGATGACCTGGATCTTCTTGCCACCGTCGGCGTCGAGGATGACGTCGAACTCGTCCTTCTCCGGCTCGGCCTCGGCCGGCGCGGCACCCGGGGCGGCAACGCCCATGGCGACCGGGGCCGCGGCGGTGACCTCGAAGGTCTCCTCGAACTGCTTCACGAACTCGGAGAGCTCGATCAGCGTCATCTCCTTGAACGCGTCGAGCAGCTCGTCGGTGCTGAGCTTCGCCATGTCTGGCGTCCTTTCTAAAGGTGAAAACTAAGAACGTGGGTGCGCCGGGAGGCCTCAGGCCGCCTCGGCGCCCTCCTTCTCGCGCTTGTCCTGCAGGGCGGCCGCCAGACGGGCGGTCTTGGAGAGCGGAGCCTGGAACAGGGCCGCGGCCTTGCTCAGGTTGCCCTTCATCGCGCCAGCCAGCTTGGCCAGCAGCACCTCGCGGGACTCCAGGTCGGCGAGCTTCGTGACCTCGGCCGCGGAAATGGCCTTGCCCTCGAAGACACCGCCCTTGATGACCAGCTTCGGGTTGGCCTTCGCGAAGTCGCGAAGCCCCTTCGCCGCCTCGACGACGTCGCCCGAAACGAAAGTCAGCGCGGTAGGACCGGTGAACAGCTCGTCGAGGCCGGAGATGCCCGCCTCGGTCGCCGCACGCTTGGCCAGCGTGTTCTTCGCGACCGTGTAGGTGGTCTCCGTGCCGAGCGAGCGCCGCAGCTGGGTGAGCTGGGAAACCGTCAGACCACGGTACTCGGTGAGCACCGCGGCGCCCGCGTTGCGGAAGCTCTCGGTCAGCTCAGCGACGGCCGTGGCCTTGTCGGCCCGGATCGGCTTGTCCGCCATGTCCCTCCTCTCTCGTTGCTCGAGGCTGGTCGCCGTCGACGAGCGGAAGCTCTGCGACGGCGCCGGAGGCATCACGACAACGAGAAAAGCCCCGGCGCAGGGCGCGCGGGGCGAGGGCCGGCCCGATCACCATGGTCGGCGGACCACGGGGAGAACCGATTTTCGCTTGCCGCCCTGCGCGGGTCGCCCGTCATCGCGGGACCTTCGACCGTGCCGGGGCACGGTGACCAGCGGTCTCTGGGTGGAACTACCGGATCAGGCTACGCGACGGGTCCGCGTACCGCCAAATCGCCCCGGGAGTGCGCCCGGTCACCTCAGGCCCGGGAGCGGCGCCGCCAGGCGTAGCCGACCAGCGCCGTAGGCCTCCGCCGGCTGGGCCCGGCCGCCGCCGTAGAGGACGCCGAGGGCGAGCAGGCCGGCCAGCACCGGCGCCCGTCCGGTACGCAGGAAGCCGGCCAGCCGCAGCCGGACCAGCGCGGTCACCGGGCGGCCTCCCGGGCCGGACCGGCCGCCCCCGGCTCGCCCGGCGCGGCGCCGTCACCGACGGGACCCGTGATCGACGGAACCGGCGGCGACCCGGCCTCGGCCCGGCCCGGCGCGGCCGGCGGGTCGGCGGCACGTACCCGGAGGACCCGGTGACCGTCGGCGCGCAGCCGCGCCACGATGCCGGCGACCCGCGCGGCCGGGACCGCCAACTCGACCACCGCCGTCGCCTCCGCCCTGGACGGGGCGTCCTCGGTGACCGCGCCGTCGGCGACCGTCCAGTGCCGCGCGCCGGGCAGCCGGACCGTCTCGCCGCGGTGGTCGCTGACCAGCACCGCTCCCCCGTCCGCCAGTACCTCGTCGATCAGCTCGGGGACCAGTTCCCGGGCCGCGGCGTCCAGCCCCTCCCAGGGCTCGTCCAGGACCAGCAGGCCGGGCGGACGGAGCATCGCCTGGGCCAGGCCGACCTTCTGGGCGGTGCCCTTCGACAGCTGGGGCAGCCGGGCCCCGCGGAACGGCGCCAAGCCGAGCCGCTCCACCCAATCCGCCACCGCCCGGTCGGCGACCGAGCCCGCGAGCCCGGCCACCCGGCCCATCGCGGCGAGGTAGTGCGCCACGGTGAACGGCTGGTCGGCCGGGAACCGCTCCGGGACCCAGCCGACGGCGGCGGGCCGGTCGACCACCCGGCCGCGGGTCGGCCGGAGCACCCCGGCGGCGAGCTGGAGCAGCGTGGACTTGCCCACCCCGTTGCGGCCGAGGACGACCGCGACCTCACCCGGGCCGATCCGCACGTCCATTTCCCGGAGCACCCACGGGCCGCGCCGCTGGTACCGCACCCAGACGTCCTCCAGCCGCATGCCGCGAGCCTCCCACAGCGGACAGACGAAGGGGGCCCCGCCACGAGTCGTGGCGGGGCCCCTCACTCCAGGCGTGCTCAGGCCTCGGCCGAGCCCTCCTGCAGGTTCTTCACCAGCTTCGGGTCGACCGGAACGCCCGGGCCCATGGTGGTGGTGAGGGTGACCTTCTTGAGGTACGTGCCCTTGGCCGCGGACGGCTTGGCCCGGAGCACCTCGTCGAGGACGGCGGCGTAGTTGTCGACCAGCTGGTTCTCGGAGAACGACGCCTTGCCGATGATCAGGTGCAGGTTGGAGTGCTTGTCCACCCGGAAGGTGATCTTACCGCCCTTGATGTCCTGGACGGCCTTGGTGACGTCCATGGTCACCGTGCCCGTCTTCGGGTTCGGCATCAGGCCGCGCGGGCCCAGGATCCGCGCGATCCGGCCGATCTTGGCCATCTGGTCCGGGGTGGCGATCGCCGCGTCGAAGTCCAGCCAACCGCCCTGGATACGGGCGACCAGCTCGTCCGTGCCCACCTCGTCCGCACCCGCCGCGGCAGCCTCCTCGGCCTTCGCGCCGGCGGCGAAGACGATCACGCGGGCGGTCTTACCGGTGCCGTGCGGCAGGTTGACCGTGCCGCGGACCATCTGGTCCGCCTTGCGGGGGTCGACGCCGAGGCGCATCGCGACCTCGACCGTGGCGTCGAACTTGACGTTGGTGGTGTCCTTGGCCAGCTTGACGGCCTCGGCGGGGGTGTAGAGCTTCGACCGGTCGATGACGTCGGCGGCCTTGCGGTAGCTCTTGCTGCGCTGCATTTCTGGTTACTCCTGTGGTCTATGGCGGGCCCGCGGTCGACGCGCGCCCTCCCACGAACTGATCCGGTGAGTGGTGTCCGACGTCAGTCGGCGACGGTCAGACCCATCGACCGGGCGGTGCCGGCGATGATCTTCTCAGCCTGGTCGATGTCGTTGGCGTTGAGGTCGGCCATCTTCTTCTCAGCGATCTCACGCAGCTGGGCGCGGGTCACGGAGCCGACCTTCTGCGTGTGCGGGACGCCCGAGCCCTTCTGCACACCGGCGGCCTTGATCAGCAGCCGGGCCGCGGGCGGGGTCTTCAGGACGAAGGTGAAGGTCCGGTCCTCGTACACGCTGATCTCGGCGGGGACGATGTCGCCCCGCTGGGACTCGGTCTGCGCGTTGTAGGACTTGCAGAACTCCATGATGTTCACGCCGTGCTGGCCGAGCGCGGGGCCGACCGGCGGCGCCGGCGTGGCCTGGCCCGCCGGCAGCTGAAGCGTGAACGTCTTGACGAGCTTCTTCTTCGGAGGCATGTCTCTTCCTGGGGCTTGGAACTGGGAAAGATGCCGGCAGCGGGCGCGCACGGTCAGCGCGATGCGACAGCCGACGTTCTAGGGTAGCGCAGACCTGCGCCGCCCCCGTCGCCGAGGTCCGGCGGACGGGCGAAACGACGCACCGGCGGCGGGACGGAAGCCCACCGCCGGTGCGACCGTACGTCAGATCTTGGCGACCTGGTTGAAGTTCAGCTCGACCGGCGTCTCCCGGCCGAAGATCGACACCAGCACCTTGAGCTTCTGCTGGTCGGCGTTGATCTCACTGATCGTGGCCGGCAGCGAGGCGAAGGCGCCGTCGGTGACGGTGACCGAGTCGCCGACCTCGAAGTCGAGGACCCGGACCTCGGGCTTGGCCTTCTTCTGCTCGGTCTCGATCGCCGGGGCCAGCCACTTCAGCACCTCGTCGAGGCTCAGCGGCGCCGGCCGGTCGGCCCGGTCGGTGGCCCCCACGAAGCCGGTGACCCCCGGGGTGTTCCGGACGCAGGAGTACGACTCGGCGGTCAGCTCCATGCGGACCAGGATGTAGCCCGGGAAGACCTTCGCCTGGACCTGGGACCGCTTGCCGTTCTTGACCTCGACCTCTTCCCGGGTCGGCACCTCGACCTGGTAGATGAAGTCCTCCATGTCGAGGGAGGTGATCCGGGTCTCGAGGTTGGTCTTGACCTTGTTCTCGTAGCCGGCGTAGGAGTGCACCACGTACCAGTCGCCGGGCGCGTAGCGCAGCTTCTGGCGCAGCTCGGCGACCGGGTCGTACTCCTCGTCCGCGGGCTCGGTGGTCGGGAATTCCGGCTCGCTGGCGGCCTCGACCGACTCATCGTTGGCCGCCGTCGCCACCGTGGACTGCTCGTCCGTGGTCTCGGCGGTCTCGTCGTACTCAGGCACGCTCGCTCACTTCCGTCACTATCGGCACAGTCAGCCGGTCAGCTGGGGTTGCCGAAGACCCACAGCACGCCCTTCGCAAACCCGAAGTCGAGCAGGCCCACGATCGTCAGCATCACCGCGACGAAGGTGACCACCACGGCGGTGTAGGTCAGCAGCTCCTTGCGCGTCGGCCAGATGACCTTACGCAGCTCGGCCACGACCTCGCGGAAGAACCGCGCGATGCGGGCGAAGAGGCCCACCCGGTCGGTGTCCTTGCGGGTCTTCCGACCGTCGGCCGACTCGGCCCGGGCCCGCGCGCGGGTCGCGGTGCCACCCCGGGATACCGGCTCGTCCGCGTCGGTGGCGTCGTCGTCGGCCACGTCGTCGACGACCGCATCTTCGCGCAGACGCTCGTCGCCGGCGTCCTCGCCGCGCCGCTTGCTCTCGGCCACTTCGCCCTCCGTGCGGGGTATCGGGTCGCACGCCGATGGGCGTGCGCGGCGTTTGGTCACGCCGGCCGGACCAAACCGTCCCGCGACGGGCCGCGGCCGGCGGACCGACCGGGAGGGCCCGATTGCCTCGGAACCACCCCGCCAGTGCCACCACCACGGGCCGGACGCCGCCGTTCGGCGGCGCGACCCACGGGAACGGTCAGGCCTGAGGCGCAGGGGTGACAGGACTTGAACCTGCAGCCTGCGGTTTTGGAGACCGCTGCTCTGCCAATTGAGCTACACCCCTGTGCGGCAACTCTCACCCCACCAAGCCATGCACGGCCGGGCAGGGGTCACTTGCCCCACGGCGGACCAGTGTACGGGTAGTCGTACGACTTTCCCAACCGGTCTGCCACCTGCGCGTCGGAGCGCCCTCAGCGGGGCGTCCGGATGGTCGCCCGGGCCTGCGAGAGCACCTTCTCCCCCAGGCAGGTCGCGGTCACGTCGAGCCTGGTCAGGCCGTCCTCGGTGACCTCCTTGACCACCGCGGCGACCTCGATCTCGGTGCCCTGGTCGTCGTCCGGGACCACCACCGGGCGGGTGAACCGGGCGCCGAAGTCGACCACCGCGTCCGGTACGCCGGCCCACGCGGTGACCGCCCGGCCGACCAGCGCCATGGTGAACATGCCGTGGGCGATCACGCCCGGCAGGCCGACCTTGGTGGCGAACCGGTCGCTCCAGTGGATGGGGTTGAAGTCGCCGGAGGCGCCCGCGTAGCGGACCAGGTCCGCGCGGGTCACCCGGAAGGTCTGGGTGGGCAGCTCCATCTCAGGCCTCCCCGCGTACGACGATCTTGGACCAGACGGCGACCACCGGCTCGCCGGCGGCGTTGCGCACGTCCGTGCGGGTGGTCAGGAAGCCGTGCCCGCCCCGGTTGCTGATCTCCTCGATGGTGTTCACGCAGACCAGCTCGTCACCGGCCACCACCGGACGGGTGTACGCGAACCGCTGGTCGCCGTGGACCACCCGGCTGTAGTCCACGCCGAGGGCCGGATCCTCGATGATCTGCCGGCTGGCGGCCATCGTGACCACCACGGGGAAGGTCGGCGGCGCGACCACGTCGGGGTGCCCGAGCGCGCGGGCCGCCTCCGGGTCGTGGTGGGCCGGGTCGGTGGCACCGATGGCCGCGGCGAACTCGCGGATCTTTTCTCGGCCCACCTGATAGGGGGCGGTCGGCGGATAGGTCCGGCCGACGAACGACGGGTCCAGGGACATGCCGCGAACCTACACGGAAAACACGAACGCCGATCCGTACGGGGCGGCGGCTCGGGGCCGTCGTCCCTGCGGATCGGCGTTCGGGACTGCTGTGGGACCGGGCCGGCCGAGCCGGCCGCGGGTCAGCGGGTCTCGCGGTGGATGGTGTGCCTGCCGTCCCGGGGGCAGAACTTCTTCAGCTCGATGCGGTCCGGGTCGTTACGGCGGTTCTTGCGCGTGATGTAGTTGCGCTCCTTGCACTCCACACACGCCAAAGTGATCTTCGGCCGGACATCGGTCGCCTTCGCCACGGCGGAGTGCCTTCCTCGCTAACGGATAACAACTACGGCGCATCAGCCTACGCACTGATGGCGCGGACATGCAAAGTGGGCGCCTGTGGCGCCCATCCCATCGACCGCCGGGGAGCCCGGAGGACGGAGAGTAGCGGTGGCCGGACTTGAACCGGCGACACAGCGATTATGAGCCGCTTGCTCTGCCATCTGAGCTACACCGCCGTGGCGGGTCCAGCCGGACCCTGTGAGCCCCCTTACGGAATCGAACCGTAGACCTTCTCCTTACCATGGAGACGCTCTGCCGACTGAGCTAAGGGGGCCTACCCGATCACCCCGGAGGGCGTCGCGCAGGAGAAACAGTACACGACCCCGCCGCCCGAGGTGAAATCGGATCCCCCCATACCGGGGGTGATCTCCGTCGTCCCAGCTCAGAGCAGGGTCGCCGAGCGGTCCGGGACCACCCGCAGCCGGGGTGCCTCGGCGGCGGCCTCCGGCTCCACCTGCGCGCCGAACCACGCCTCCAACCGCTCGTACGGCAGCGGCCGGCTGAACAGGAAGCCCTGGCCGATCTCGCAGCCGATGTCCTGGAGCAGTTCGAGGGTGAGTTCGCTCTCCACGCCCTCGGCGACCACGGCCAGGCCGAACTGCTGGGACAGCGTCACCACCGCGTTGACAATCGCCAGGTCGCCCGGGTCGGTCGCCATGCCCTGCACGAACGAGCGGTCCACCTTCACCTCGTGCACCGGCAGCCGGCGCAGGTAGGCCAGGGACGAGGAGCCCGTCCCGAAGTCGTCCACCGACAGCCGCACGCCGAGGTCCCGCAGCCGGCGCAGGGTCGGTATCGGCCGGTCGGTGCCGTCCAGCACCCCGGCCTCGCGGATCTCGAAGGTGAGCCGCTGCGGGGGCACGCCGTACTCGTCGAGCAGCTCGCGGACCTGGTCCGGGAAGTGCGGGTCGGTGAGCGTACGCGCGGAGAGGTTGACCGCGACGGCGAGCGGCTGCTCGGCGTGGGTCCAGTCCCGGCTGCGCCGCAGCCCCTCCCGGAGCACCAACTCGGTGAGCCGGCCGAGCTGGCCGGTGTGCTCGGCCACCGCGACGAAGTCCTCCGGGGCGACCGTGCCGTGCGTCGGATGCTCCCAGCGGGCCAGGCACTCGACCCCGATCAGCCGCCGGTCCCGCAACGTCACCTTGGGCTGGAAGTAGACCTCCAGCTCACCCTCGTCGAGGGCGCGCCGCAGGTCGCCGGCGAGGCCGAGGCGGCGCAGCGACCGGGACTCCAGCGCCAGGTTGAACAGCTGCACGCTGCCGGGCACCGCCTTGGCCGCCGTCGCGGCCAGGTCGACCCGTTGCAGCAGGGTGGCGGCGTCGCTGCCGTGATCCGGGTGTAGGGCCACCCCGACGGCGGTGTCCACGTCGAGGGTGAGCGAGTCGAAGACCATCTCGTCGCGGATCTGCTCGCGCAGCTCGGCCGCCAGCTCCAGGGCCGCCTCGGCGTTCTCCAGCCGCAGGGTCACCAGGAACTCGTCGCCGCCCGCCCGGCCCACCAGGGCGGACGACGGGGCGCAGGCGCGGAGGCGATCGGCCACCTCGACAAGGACCTTGTCGCCCGCGGCGTGCCCCAGCGACTCGTTGACCTGGCGCAACCCGTCCACGTCGAAGAGCAGCACCGCGACCACCTCGCCGGGCGCCCGGATCTTCACCGCCTCGTCCAGCGCGCCGGTGATCCGCCGCCGGTTGGGCAGCTTGGTCAGCGCGTCGTGGTACGCGTCGTGGCGCAGCCGGTCGACCAGCCGGGAATTCTCCAAGGCGACCGCCGCGTGCGCGGCGACCGTTTCGAAGATGGGGATGTCCACCGGTGTGAAGTGGTTGGTGTCGCCCAACCGGTTCACCACCTCCAGCGTGCCGATCACCACCTGGCCGGATCGGAGCGGAAGGATGATGAAGTCCTTGATCCGCTCGCCCGGCAGCAGTTCGCGGGTCGCCGGGTCGCCGGGCAGGCGGACCCCGGAGGCAACCATCCGGGACTCCCCAAGCACGCGTTCCCGCAGCCGCGCGGGGGTCACGGCGAAGTCGAGGAGACCCCGGTTGTCCTCCCGGGCGGTGAGCAGCACCTCGGGATAGCGGCCCTGGCCGGGCAGCCAGAGCGTGGCGTACTCCGCCTGCATCAGGGCCCTGACCCGGCCGAGCAGGGCATCGATGAGCGTGCCGTCCTGCCCGCTCTCCGACATCGCCCGCGTGAGCTGGTACATGTCCGTGAGGGTGCGGTGCTGCCGGAGGAACTGCGTGTAGGAGCGGTAGACCAGGACGAGTCCTGCGGCGAACGCCATGAAGAGCAGGAAGCCCCAGGTGGTGGTGACCAGCGTGATGAGGATCAGCAGTCCGATCGCCACGTTGATCACCGCCGCCAAGAGAGCCGGCGGTGAGGTACGGGCCAGTTCCCAGCCGGCCTGCCAACCCTGCACGACCCCGATGACCGCCACCACCGCCGCGAGCGTGACGAGGGTGTGGGCACTCGTCGCGACGAAGAGGATCCCCCAGGTACCCGGCCCGACCCCCCGCATACCGGGCAGGGCCATGAGGACGAGGCAGGCGGTCGACGTGGCCGCCGCGGCACGGATGAGGTTGAACCAGAACTTGACGGGAGCGAGATTCCGCCGGATCTGCACCACCAGCGTGGCCAGCGTGTACGCCAGAACCACGGACAACGGAGGCAGCAGATACAGCGCCACCACGAGCGGAATTTCGGTCAACATCACGCCCAGCGCCTGGCGCCGGACCACAATGTTGATCGTCGGCATGGCCGCGGCGACCATGACCAGGAACATCGCCGACGTGGCCAACCAGTCCCCGACCGCCGGCTGCACGAGCAGCCCGAGCAGGGTGGCGCAGCACGTGGCGTACAGGGCGAGCGGCCCCGCGACCAGCCAGGCATTCTCGGTCGACCGACGCGGGCGAGGTTGGCGATCGGGCACTTCGCCCCCTCCGGACTCAGCGTCAGATCACGGCCGGATGGACGATCCGGCCGGATGGCACACCTACGGCAGGAGCACCCGCACGACGGGCATCTGCCAGTCGAAGTCGGCTGTCTGGGCCCCGGTGGTGATCAGTGAAGCAGGGAGCGCGACCAGTGCGGCAAGCGTGAGTAGCGTGCCGAGCAGCCGGCCCAACCTTCGAGCAGACATTGTGCGCTCCTGTCACGTGCGGGTCAGAAATGATGGAGGTTCCACGATGGTGCCACACCCGCAGCACGCGTAAAAGCGGAGAGACCCTCGGTCGAGCAGGGTAGCGGGCGAAATCGTCCGTTCGACGGCGGCCGCCGACCCTGCGGCCCTCCTCAGGCTCACCGGGCGTCCGGCGCGCGCTACAGAAGGAGCACAACCCGACCTCACGCCGGAAAGGGATGGATCAGCCCAGGGCCTGGGTGTCGTGGGATTCGTAGGCCCCCGTCGCCCATCGGACCTCTCGCACACTACATCGACATCGGCGAGCGTGGGTCCCCCCGGAACACCGGCTCGTCGGACGAGTACCCGCCGTCCAAGCCCGGCAGACGGGCTGGCCGATGCTCGACAAGGACACGTTGACGCGGCCTGTTGTAGAGGCCAGCCTCAATCAGCCGAACCGAAGCGATGTTCGCCAACGAAGCCCGCGCAACCGGCGACACCAGCGACCGACTCCGGGCATGGGACGAGACGCCACCGCTACCCGGCGCAGACCTGTCCATCAACACCCCAGAGATCGCACCCGCGGAAGCGGCTCGACAGATCCGAGAGCGGCTAGTACCACAGCCCTAGATCTCGCCGGTGACCTGCGTGACGCTGGACGCAGGGCAGCCAGCCAGTTTGCACGCGCCCGGTGATCTATCGTGAGCGGGGAGTGCCGGTGCGGCGTCCCGGCCTGGTGGCGTAAGCAGGGCACCGTGCTGCGCGCTTCAAGATCGGTCGGCATGTGCTGTTCGAGGAATCGGACATACGGGCCTGGATCAAGACACACGGCACACCTGCCGGGCCCTGCTGCCGGGCGTCGCAAGGACGCTGACCGCGGGACGGGGTGGTGACCGATGCACCGGGCGAGGCGGTGGACAAGTACGAAGCTGGGTGCCGTCGCAGCGATGAGTCTGCCGGCGCCCACAGGTCTACCCCCGACCGAGACAACCAAATCACCGGGAGTAAGGCATGGGCCTCATCCACATCGAGCTGTTCGCAACCCTCGACCTCGTCGGGCAGTCGCCCGGCGGCCCCGACGAGGACCCGGTGGGGTTCGCGTTCGGCGGCTGGCAGGCGCCCCTGCTGGACGAGGTCGCCGGGGCGCAGGTCGGTGCCGCGTACGAGGGCACGGACGCCCTCCTGCTCGGCCGGCGGACGTATGACATCTTCGCCGCCTACTGGCCGTACCAGGAGGGCGGCGAGGACAACGAGATCGCCACGCTCTTCAACAGCGTCCCGAAGTACGTGGCCTCCCGCGGCAGGCCCGACCTCTCGTGGGCCGGGTCCACGCAGCTCGGCCCGGATCTGGTCGGCGCGGTGCGCGAGATCCGTGACCGGCACGAGCACGTGAAGGTCGTCGGGAGCCTGAACCTGGTGCAGACCCTCCTGCGCGAGAAGCTCTTCGACCGTCTCGACCTCTGGGTGCACCCGATCGTGCTCGGCGTCGGGAAGAAGGTGTTCGACGGTGGCGCGGTGCCCACGAACGTCACACTCCTCGAACCGCCGGTAGCCAATCCGAAGGGCACCGTGTACCTGCGCTACGGGCTCGCCGATGGCACGCCCGGGACGGGGGACATGAGCGCACCCGATCGCGGTGCCGGACGCGACGACTGAAGCCGCCCCGCGCCAGGTGGGTCCGTGTCGTCGGCGGTGAATCCGCCAGGTCGGCATTCCGTCACGGCGTCGGCGAGGTGCCGACGCCGTGACGAAGTGCCTCGCCAGAGGGTCGCCGCCGTCACGCAATGGTCTGGCAGGCCCCGTCGCCCTAGCTAGCTAGTGAGTCTGTCGTCGGTTGGACTCCTGCCGGACGGCCTCCGTGTCCCGCCAGGTGCCGGCGGAGGTCTTCATCATCCGATCGACCATCGAGCGGGCGGAGGCTTCGTCCGGGAAGTCGTACGAGACCTCTTGTCCTCCGTCACCTCCGAGGCGGCCACGGACTCGCCAGAGCCGGCCGTCGGAGACCAGCCAGATGTCGCGCCGGGCCCATGCGGCCCCATGCCCCGTTCCAGTAGCGACCACGTACCTCCACCACCAGAACCCTCGTCGAACACACGTTCGACGGCCGGCTGCCGGCCTGCCTAGTCCCACCACATGCTTGTCGAGTCCGTCCCAGGTGATGCTTGACGCCTCGCCTAGTGGTTGTCGTCCGGCTACTTCCCGCCGTCTCGACCGGGCAACTCGGCGAGAGCCGTTGGTACTCCTCGTGGGCGCCCAGCTCCACCCCGCTGAGTCGAGCGGCGGTTGGTCATGCAACCTTTTCGGGTCACAGCCGGTACTACCTCGTGACCGACTGGGCGGAAGGGCGAGCACGTGATCACACCGGAGGGCTTCGACGACTTCGTCGTGACCCGGTCACCGCGGTTGTTGCGCACCGCGTTCCTGCTCACCCGCGATTGGGCGTTGGCCGAGGACCTGCTGCAGACCGCGCTGGCGCGGGCGTGGGAGGCGTGGCGGCGCATTGACGGTGACCCGGAGCCGTACGTGCGTCGGATCATCGTCAACGCGTACGCCTCGTCGTGGCGGCGCAGGTGGTGGGGTGAGCTACCCACGGCCGACTTGCCCGAGGCGGCTGCCGAGGCTGACCCGCACGCCGGCCTCGATGACCGGGACCGCCTCTGGCGGGCGTTGGGCCGCCTGCCCGGCCGGCAGCGCGCCGTGCTCGTGCTGCGCTACTTCGAGGACCTCTCGGAGGTCGAGATCTCCGAGGTCCTGGGCTGCTCGGTCGGCACGGTCAAGAGCCAGGCCAGCCGGGCAATGGCCAAGCTCCGCCTCGACGAGACGCTGACGCCGGAAGGGATGCTGGGATGAATCTGACCGATCTCAAGCAGGTGCTCGACGAGCGTTCCGGCGGCTCGGCGGAGCACGTCATGCACCACGTGCGGCTGCATGGGGTACGCGCCAAGGTGGTCGCGCGGCGGCGGCGCCGGATCGCGACCTGGGCCACCTGCGCGGTGGTCGCCCTGGCCGGCATCGCCGCGGCCGCCGTCGTGCCCGGGCTCCGCGCGGACGTCACCCCCACCCCGGCGGACAGCCCGTCGCCGGTACGCACCATCGAAGGGTTCCCGGAGTACGCCTGGGGCGCGCGTGTCGTGGCTGCGGAGTCCGCCGCGCTGCCGGAGCGCCGGATCGAGCTGACCATCGTGCCCACCACGCTCGATCTCGTCATCTTCACCCGCTGCGCCGGCACCGGAGACAACGTCGAGCCCGATGAGAAGGTGAGCGTCAACGGCCACTTTCTCTTCGGTGGCGGCTGCGGCGGTTCCAGCCGGCAGATGAGCTGGGACGGGCTCGACGTGGCGGTCGGCAAGCCCGCCACGTTCGTCATGACGATCGCCGGAGCCAAGCGGTTCGACGGGACGGACTTGGTCCCGGTGGCGATCCCGGACAGCGGCACGTTCGGGCTCGCGATCGGTGTGCGGATCCCGTTCGACCAGTACCCGCTGCCGCCCCGGCCATCAGGACCACTCGACCCGTTGCACCAGACGCTCATGGCTGGCTGCACCGAGAGGCTCTGCCCGGACGCCGTCATCGTCCGATCGGATCCGGCCGACCCGACGCGTCCGGTCCAGCGGACCCTGACCTGGAAGACGATCGACTCGGTCGACATGCTCTCCCAGACGCCGGGGCTCCTCCACGTCCGCGTCAACGGCGTGGAGATCATAACCGGCGAGTGGTGGGACTACGCGATGAGCAGCTCCGGCAGGTTCGGCGACAGGAGAGGCGCGTGGAAGCGTGAGTTCGGCCTCGACCTGAAACCCGGCGACCCAGTGACCATCGAGATCGTGCCCGAGCACATCACCGGAGCCTGGCAGGTCGTCTTCTCACCAGCCTGAGTGGGCGAGGGTGAGTAGCGCCGTTGCCAGGGTTGCCCCGAGCACCGCGCCCTGCTTCGGCTTCCACCACGATGCCATGGCCGTCGTGGAAGGCGTCGATCTCGTACGACACCTCGGCTCGCCCGTTGTCACCAAACAAGACGGGCCGGCGGATCTTCCCGGCAGCCGTCTTGCCCGTTTCGACCGCGAAGCCAAGACCTTGGAGTCCAGCAGCAAGGTGGCGTAGCACCATGTCGCTCGTGACGCCGACACGCGGCTCCGCCGTTGAGATGTGCGGGGCGGCGTCATGGATGACGGAGAGGAAGCCCTCGACCCACTCCGGCGGCCGAACGTTGCGTGGGTAGTAGTTCCACACCGGGTAGGACACCTGGGAAGGCTAACGGCCCGGCCGAAGGCGCGCAGGAGTGCTGTAGCCATTCTGGGCCGTCGCTGGGCCGTCTGGGCCGTCACAGGGCCGTCAAACGTCGACCAACAACGACCGGCGACGACCAGCAGCGCCCGAAGAAACAGCAGGCCAGCCGCCATGTGACAGCGGCTGGCCTGGTGGGCGACGGACGAGTCGACCTGTACGCCGGATGCTGTTGTCTGGCCCGGCAGGTTGGTTCTAATCTGATGGAGAGTTGATCAATGCCTTGCCCGCTGCTCGGAGAGGCAACTCCTTGTCTTTCGTGCTCGCTACGGATGCCGCCCCCGGCCGGCCGAATGAAGACTTTGTCGTCGCCACCAGTGATCTGGCAGTGGTCGTCGATGGGGCAGGCATCCCGTCCGGCGGCTGCCGCCACGGCGTCAGGTGGTACGCCCGGCAGCTCGGCATCCGCACGCTCGCCGCACTCGTCGCGTCTCCAGACATCGCGCTTGCCGACGGCTTGGCAGCCGGTATCGCTGCGGTAGCCGCGGCGCATGCCGACACCTGCGACCTCGATGACCCCGGTACTCCCTGTGCTGCTGTCGGCATTCTCCGCGCGGAAAGCGGGAGGTGGACACGCTCGCGCTGTCGGATGCAACGGTGGTGGTGGACCTGGAGACGGGACCCGCGGTGACGTGTGACCTCGCGGTGGAGGACATCTGTGGGCCAGAGCCCGAGGTCGTCGCCGGTCTGTTGTTCGGTACTCCCGAGCATGCGCAGGCGCTAGCGGCCTACGTCGAGCACCAGACCATCACCCGGAACCGTGCCGATGGCTGGTGGGTTGCCGCTGCCGACTCGGAGGCCGCTGCACATGCGCGTGTCGCGACATATGCACGTCCAGCTGTGCGACGGGCGAGCGTGATGTCCGACGGCGCAACGCGTCCCGTCGATCAGATGCGGATTTGCCGCTGGCTGGACTACCTTGATCTCCTGGACAAGCTCGGCCCGCGTGCCTTGATCGCTCACGTCCGGTCGATTGAGGTGGACGACCCTGAAGGGGCGCGCTACCCGAGGACGAAGCGGCATGACGATGCCACCGTTGCGCAGTACAAGCCTTCGGACTAGGAACGACGTCGACGACCAGCGCCCAAGGTCCAGGCGCGACCGTCTACGGCATCGTCGGCATCCTGCTCGGCCTGGCCGGCCTCGTCGCCGGTCTGCCGTCGTGCCGCCGCGCCGCGCAGCCTCGCTAACGAAGAGGGGGGCCAGGCCGTCGCCAGGCCGTCAGCGGGCGAACAATGCCCACCAATGACGACCACTGGCGGCGGCCTTTGCCCAGGTTGCTGAGGGTGACTACGAGCCGACCAGCGATGAAGGGCGGGCCTTACCTGTAGTTGGTGAACCGCAGGGGCGCCCAAGGCAGTGCTTCCCGCCAACCGGGCAGTTCGAAGGCCCAGGACGTGATCACGGAGTGGACGAGCCGCTTGTCCTCGGTGAGTGCCTGAAAGTGCTTGTCTTCGTCGCCCTCGCGGTACTCGACCAGGTATCCGCCGGCATCGGTACGGGCAACCTGCGCGAACGTCTGACCGGTGACGTCGGCGACACGTTCCACGATGAGGAACTGTTCCTCGCCGCGCTCCATGTCCGACAGCAACTCGAACAGCAGATCCTCTGAGGGGTCGTCCCAGATCTCGCCGGACCCCATGGTGACGCGAAGCAGCGCAGCAGCCATGCCTCAATGATCCAGGAACCGAGTCCGCCGACGTGCCCGACGCGTACCCGAAGCTGAGCGGGTCGATCGTGTTGTCCGATTCCTCGCCGGAACCAGGCGTTCGGACCCTTCCCCCCAATACGCCCCCGGACGGTGAGCGATGGCGGGTAGTGGTTGGACTCAACGAGACCAGACAAGATTGGCCCCCGACCGCGTTACTGCTGGTCAGGGGCCGTTCTCGCACCTGGTGGCGGGTAGAGGATTCGAACCTCTGTAGCTTTCGCGACGGATTTACAGTCCGCTCCCATTGGCCGCTCGGGCAACCCGCCAGGGCGTCGCCACCACGCCGTGCGCGGCAGCGGAAGCAAGGATAGCGGTTGCCCCCGGGGCCGCCGCAACCGGGTACCGTCAGGGGGTCGTACCGCTGGTCAGCGGGCGACGGAAGACCTTCAGACCGCCGAACCAGCAGGAGCATGAGCATGGCAGCGAACCCGTCGTTCGACATCGTGAGCAAGGTCGACCGCCAGGAGGTCGACAACGCCCTCCGTCAGGCGGAGAAGGAGCTCGCGCAGCGGTTCGACTTCCGCGGCACCGGCGCCGAGATCTCCTGGTCGGGCGAGGAGGCGATCAGCCTCCAGGCGGAGACCGAGGAGCGGGTCCGGGCGGCGCTCGACGTCTTCAAGGAGAAACTGGTCAAGCGGAACATCTCGCTCAAGTCGCTGGACGCCGGCGACCCCCGCGCCTCGGGCAAGGTCTTCAAGATCGACGCCAAGGTCATCCAGGGCATCGACACGGACAAGGCCAAGTCGATCAGCAAGAAGATCCGCGACGAGGGCCCGAAGGGCGTGCAGGCGCAGATCCAGGGCGACCAGCTCCGGGTCACCGGCAAGAAGAAGGACGACCTCCAGGCCGTCATCGCGCTGCTCAAGGGCGAGGACTTCGGCGTCGCGCTGCAGTTCACCAACTACCGCTGACGAGCCCGGTCAGCGCGAGAAGATCAGCAGCAGGATCACTGTCAGGACCGCGCTGATCAGGATCGAGCCCAGGCAGCCGACCCGGTTCGAGAAGAAGAAGAACATTCCCGTGCTGTACCCGCCCGGGACGCGTTGAGACGCCGTCGAGCGGTCACCCCGATCGGGTGACCGCTCGACGCGTATCCGGCTGCTGTGGCGGTCGGCGGGTGAGCCGCACTCAGGCGGCAACCCGGTGCTCGGTGCGTACCGCGGTGGCCTCCGCGCGGGCGATGGGGCCGGCGGGGAGCGCGGCGACCGTGGCGCCGACGGCGACCGCCGCCCCGGCGAAGAGGAACGCCCACGGCACCCCGCCGGCGTGGTCGACGATCAGGCCGGCCACCGCGCCGCCGGCGGCGCTCGCCGCCACCGACATGGTGACCACCCAGGTGTACGCCTCGTTCAGCATGCCGGCCGGGGCGATCCGCCCGACCAGGGTGTTCTCCAGGGTCAGGGCGGGCGCGATGGTGGCGCCGCCGAGGATCAGCGCGACGCCCAGCGCCGTCGGGCCGGGCATCACCGCGAAGACGGCGAAGCTGGCGGCCACCGCGCCGAGCAGCCAGGCGAACTGGCGGGTCATGTTGGCCGGCGGCCGGCGTACGCCGAACCAGAAGCCGCCCGCGGCGCTGCCGATGCCCCAGACGGCCAGCAGCACGCCGGCGAGGCTCTCCGGGTCGTCGGCGGTGGCGTCGCCGGCGAAGGCCGGCACGATGACCCCGGCCGCGCCGAACGCGATGCCGAGGCTGGCGACGCAGAGCAGCAGCGCCGGGAAGCCGCCCACCCGCAGCGGGCCGAGACCCTTCGCGTGGTGCTCGCGGGGGTGTGGCCGCCAGCCGCGCATCACCCGGCCGAGGGCCACCGCGGCGGTGCCGACCAGGGTGACCACGGCGGCGCCGACGAGCGCGGCGGCGGCGTCGGCGGCCAGCACGAACGCGGCCACCAGCAGCGGGCCGAGCACGAAGACGATCTCGAAGAGCGAGGTCTCCGCGGCGAGCGCGGTGTTGCGCAGGTGGTACCGGCCGGAGGTCGGGCCGGTGAGGTCGTTCCAGGCGCCCCGGATGGCGGCGGTCAGCGGCGGGTAGGTGGCGCCGGCGACCCCGGCGGCCAGGTAGATCAGGCCCAGGTTGCCGGCCTCGGACCGGCTGGCCCCGAGCAGCCCGAAGAGCGCGAGGGGGTGGGCGACGGCGGTGGCCAGCAGTACGGGGG
>NZ_QGKS01000066.1 GCF_003172935.1 Micromonospora sicca
GTGCAGGAGCCCGGACAGGAACAACACGGTCTCCTCGCGCACGGACAGCTCGGCGGTGTATGTGACACTCATGGCGACGCAGGACCCCTACTGAAGTTGATCTGTGAGAGGACCACTTCATACCGGGGTTCTGCGTCTTTCCCTTGCACCACAACGGGTTCCGGCGTGTCTACACCGATCATCAGGGCAGCTACCCGACGTACTCACACCGTTGCGCGGAAAGGCTCACTGCGGCACATCTTGTGGATGGCGGCGTTCACCGCCGCCAGGGAATGCCCTACCTCCCGCGCCTACTATGAGAAGAAACGCGCCGAGGGTAAACACCACCGCCAGGCCATGCTCGCCCTCGCCCGACGACGCGTCGACGTCCTCTGGGCACTCATCCGCGACAACAAGACATTCACCCGACCGGCACCGGCGATCCACGCCGCAGCCTGAACCAGACCGCTCCCCGCCGACGCGACCCCGGTCCCGCCGGCCGCCCCACCCTGCCTATCAAGATCACCCGGAGTCACATGGAGACTCCTAAGACGGTGCTCTATCTGTATACGCAGGTTCGCTACCTGCGGGTTCCTATTCTGGTTCCTTGGTCACTGGTCGCACCCGCGCGTTGCTGTGCTCGCTTGCCGGAGATCAGCGGACATGTCCTGGTGATCGAATGAGCCCTCATCTGACGGCAGCGACCTGAGCGAGGTCAGTCTGCTGGCGGAGTGGGAATCTGCCACAGGGCACTGACTGGCATGGCGCGGAGTCTGTCGCCGAACGGCAGCGTGGAGGTTCCGGTGTGGAGGACGATGCCGGCGATGAAGTCGTCGCCGAGGCGGTCGGCGAGTCGGCGTAGCCCGCGGAAGTCCTCAGGTCCGACGGTGGTGGCTGCCTTGACCTCGATCCCGACGACGTGACCAGATCTGTTCTCAAGCACCGCGTCGACCTCGTACCTGCTCTGGTCGCGGTAGTGGGACAGGTCGGCGAACTGCTCGGACCAGGTGAGCTGGCGGGACAGCTCGGACAGGACGAATGATTCGAGCAGCGGGGCGAACGGTGCGCCCGGCCGGAGCAGCGCCCGGGCGTCGATCGCGATCTCGTTGGCGGCGATGCCCGAGTCGACGAAGATTATTTTTGGAGCGGCGGTGGCGCGGGTGCCCAGGTTGCGGGACCAGCCGGGGATCCGCTTGATCAGGAATATCTCTTCCAGGGCCTGGAGGTAGCGGGCGATCGTCGGCCGGCTCAGTCCGAGTGCGGATTCGAGGGAGTTGGCGGCGATGATGGTCGCGGATCTGGCCGCGAGGAGGCGTACCAGCTTGCGCAGCTCGCCCTTGTGCTGGATGTCGGACAGCTGCCGCACATCGCGATCGATGAGTGCTTGGACGTACGCGTCGAGGAACCGTTGGCGGCGCCGCGGGTCGGCGCGGGCCGTGGCCTCGGGCAGGCCGCCGCGCACGACTCTGGCCGCGTAGTCGGCGCGGGTCACGTCCGACTCATGTCGCAGTTCGGGGCCGAGCGCGAAGATGGCGTCGACGAATCCGTCCGGCTCGCCGTCGAGCTCGCCTTGGGAGAACGGCCAGAGCTCGACGGTTTCCATCCGGCCGGGCAACGCGTCCGGGGCTGCCACCATACCGAACAGCCGCGATGAGCCGGTGAGCAGATACCGGCCAGGACGAGGGTCCTCGTCGACGGCTGCCTTGATGGCCAGCAGCAGCTCCGGAGCGCGCTGGATCTCGTCAACCACCAGCAGTTCGGAGGAGTCCACGAAGCCGACCGGGTCGGCGATCGCCGCTGCCCGGTCCTGCGCCCGATCGAGATCACGGCGCTCGGCGAGCCGGTCGCCGGCGACGATGCGAACCAGGGTGCTCTTGCCTGTCTGGCGTGCCCCGCTGATCAGCACGACGCGGGTGTCGGCCAGGGCGGCGTCGACCTGCGCGGCGGCGCGGCGGGGAGTCAGGTGCGGTGTGGGCACACGTCACAGTAACTGACGGGGGTTTCGATCTGCGAGGGCTTACGCTTTCGATCTGCGGCAGATCGGTGTTCGATATGCGGGCTCCTTGTGTTCGACTTGCGGCTGTCGCCCCGGGAGGACCGCCGCTCCTCTCCCACACGGACTCGGAACCGACGACGGACCGCCATCGCCGGCGCGTCACCCGGCTCCGGCCGTACGCAGGTCGGCGATGAGCTGGTCGAGCAGGCGTTCCTCCATCACCGCTCGGCCGGTGCGCCGCATCGACTCGCCTAGCGACTCGTCCCACGGCGTCCCGACGGGCGTACCGAGCAGGGCCGTGCCGGTGCCCGCCGCAGGCAGGTAGTCGGCGGCGGTCATCCGCCACGGAACCGCGCGCGGGTACCGCTGCAGCGCCGCCGCCGTCAGCCGTACGCCGGTCCAGTCGAAGTCGTTGCGCCACCGGATCACCGCTGCCCTGGAGGCGGCGCGCAGCAGTGTGTGGACGGCTACTGACGGCACCCCCTCCGTGCAGACCAGCGGCGGAACCTGGGCCCCGAGGGCGGCGGTGGCCGCGCGGAGCACGGCGGGGTTCTCGCAGACGAAGACCTCGTCGCAGGTCAGGGTCAGCGGTGCCAGGCGCAACTGGTGCAGGGTGACCCGGGTCGGCACGCCCGCCTGGGTGGCCTCGGTCAGCCACCGCCCGACCAGGCCGCCGGTGGCCGGCACGTTGAGCACCAGCACCTGGCTGGCGAGGTCGTCCGGGACCAGCCCGACCGACTCCCACAACGCCCGCTCCCGCTCGCCGTCGACCGGTAGCGCTGTCTGCTGCCACGCGGCGACGGCACGGAGGACGAGCCCGCGCAGCGGCCCTTCGGTGAGGGCCTTCGTGTCGTCCAGCACCCGGTCGGCGAAGACCGGCATCGGTTCGTCGGCTGCGGGCAGCGCGTCCAGTACGCGGACGACGTCCTGGAACGGCAGCCCGGTTCGCACGACGCGGGTCAGGGTACCGTCGCGGCGTAGGCCGTCGAGCCATTCGGCGTACCAGGTGGTGCTGGCGTGCCGGCCGTCGTGGGCCACGGCGAGAACGGCATCCCGGGCCACCGCCTCGCGTTTGAGGTCGGCCGGCCGGTTACGCAGCGGGGCCGACGCGGTGAGCACGTCGGCCAGGCCCAATCCGTGTGCCGCCCGCAGGTGCTCGTCCACCTCAGCCAGTCGGACGCTGAGGCGGGACGCAGTGGCGGAGCGGTGGGTACCGGTGATGCCGATAATCACGAGACGTTCGTCGTCAGTGGGGGCGGCCAACGTCACGGTGGCGTCGAGCCGGCCACCGGTGCGTTCCAGGCTGCGCCGGGCGGCCGTGAGCAACCGTCGCCAGCCCGGCTGCTCGACCAGGTTCGTCGATCCGCCGTGATCGCCAGGCCGCTCTGGCTGCTCGGTCAACGCCTGTCGGCCGAACCGGTCCGACGGCCGGTCGTCGCGTCCGCCGGTCATTCGTCGGCGAGGTCGAGCAGGACGCCGGCCCGGTCGGCATCCCCGCGACCGTCCGGGGCGCGGCGAGTCTCCGGGGAGCCGAGCGCGCGAGCCAGCGTTCCGTCGAAGTCGGCGATGTTGGTCGAGCCGTCCCAGACCAGCAGCACGGTGGACACCGCGTGCTCCACGGCGGAGTGGGACAGGTCGTAGTGGGCGGCGCCGCTGACCGCCGGGTGGGTGGCCCAGAGGTCGTAACCGGTCATGAACAGGTCCAGGTCGAACTGTTTCGCCAGGGCCATCAGTTCCCCTCGGCCGGTGTCGTCCACGCCGGCGAACGCCTCGTCGAGGCCGAGCAGTCGGGGTGCGTCAGGCCGTGCCGAGCCGAACAGCGCGTTGGCGGCGGCGAAGAGCGGCAGGTGCAGGGAGACCGACTGTTCGCCGCCGGAGAGCTGGCTGTGCCGGGCTCGGGTCAGTGCCTCCGTGCCGCCGCCGGGCCGGTGCAGGGTGAACGCGAACGTTCGCCACTGCCGGTAGTCGAGGACGTCACCGAGGAGTTCCCGGCACGGCCGCTCGGGCGCTGCCGCCCGCGCCGTCTTGATCCTAGCGGCGAAGTGCCGGCGCATGGCGGTGAGCTGGGCCGGCCCCAGCCGGGCCGGATCGCGTTCGAGCAGCTTGCAGACGTCGCGTTGTTCGGCGTCGAGGTCGTCGGCGAGCCGCCAGCCGACGCCGACGGTGAGCCCGGAGGACATCCGGCGGGCCCGCATCTGGCTGTCCATTGCCGCCACCAGGTCGCGGGCCTCGATGGTCCGGTGATGGATCTGCCGGGCAAGTTGCCCGAGCAGGGCGTCCTCCAGCACCCGCTGTTCGGAGTCGGTGAGCAGTTGTTCCTGGTCGTGGCGCTCCCGGGCGATCCGGTCCGCGAAGTGGGCGACCGGGGTCAGGCCCTGCTCGTCGGCGACCCGGACGACGATCACCCCGTCGTCGGTGTCCCATTCGGGTCGGTGGTCGAGGCCGGCGGCCGGCAGTTGTGCCTGCAGTTCGGTCAGCGCGGTGGTGAGCCGGGTGGCGCTCTGCTTGAGTGACGTCTCGGTGGGGCTCAACTCCCGGGTGGCGGCGAGGATCGCCTCGTGCAGGGCCGCCACCTGCGGGTGTAGCTCGTCGCCCGGGGTCTGCGCCGGCCAGCGCAGATCGGTGGGGCACCGCAGCAGGCCCAGCAGGTCCGGCTGGGCGTACGGGCGCAGCCGCTGAGCATCGTGCTGAGCCTCGGCGACGGCAGCGGTCACGGCCTGCTCGCCCAGTTCCACCCGGGTCAGCACGGCGGCCCGCCGTTCCCGGGCGGAGCCGAGCTGGGTGCGGGCCTGCTCGATGGCCTGCTCCGCCTCGGTGATCTCGTCGGCGGTGCGGGCAACGTCGGCCAGCACCCGTTCCGCGTCGGCGCCGACGCTGTCGCGCAGCGTCCGGTACGCCTCGGCCTTGTCCCGGTGCCGGGAACGGGCGGTGCGCGCGGTGTCCTCGGCGGCGGTGAACCGGTCGATCGCCTCGTCGTGCCGCTGCCGCGCCTGGTCCTCCTGCTCGGCAGCGCGCGCGGCGGCTGGCCGCGCGCTCTCCAGGCGTACGCCTCGCTTCTCGAAGCGGTCCACCGCCTCCGCCGTGTCGTCGAGCCGGTCCACCGGTAGCGACCGCTCCGCAATCGTCCGGCGCAGCGCGGCAGTCGCGGCGGCCCGCTCGGCCAGGGCCTGGTCGAGGCGGGCGGCGGAGGCCGCGCTGGCCTCCCGCCGGGCGCGGAGCGTCGCGGCCGCCCGATCCAGCTCACGCAGCGCCGCGTGGACCGGCGCGGGTGTGGGCAACTGCCCGGCGGCCGCGTCCACCGCCGCCAGGAGCGCCTCCACGGACGCGCGGTCGCGGTCCACCGCGCCGAGGTCGCCGTCGATGGTCGCCAGCTGCCGGCTGCACTCGGCGACCCGGGCGGCGCGGCGGGCGGCCCGGGCGGTCGCGCCGATGTACTCGCAGGAGGTCTTGGCGAACCGGCCGAGGCTGACGCCCAGGGCGTACCGACCGTCGATCCCGACCGTCACTGACGCCGCACCGGGCTCACCGGGGGTGACCGCATCCACCAGCGCCACCGAGGCGAGCACCTCATTGATCCGCCCGGCGGGCACGTCGTCCTGCTCCTCAGGGATCAGCACGTCGGCGAGCGTGACCCCGGTCGGCCGCCGGTGCGGCGGGAGCGGCAGCAGGTAGCCGTCCAGGTCGTCGCCCGACAGCGCGATCGCCGCGATCTCGGGGTCGGGATGCAGCCAGGCGTCCAGCAGCCCGGCGGCGTGCAGCGCCGCCTCGATGGCCGCCGCATCCGCGCCGGTCACCCCATCGGCGAAGCGGACCAGCAGCCACAGCGGCGCGCCGGTTCGGCCGGTGCGGGTCGCCAGCCGGGTCACCGGGACGGGCGGCGCGTCTTCGTGCTCGGCGGCGATCCGGTCCCGTTCGGCGGCGACCTCGGACCGCCGGTCGGCCAGCGCCGCGCGGTGCGCCGTCAGCGCCGCGAGCCGGTCCCGCCGCTGGCTCACCCCGGCGGCAGTGGCCTCCGCGTACACCTCCCGCAGGGTCTGCGCGCCCGGCTCACCGGTGGTGTCCACGGCGGCGGCCAGGGCACCGGCCAGCTCTGGAACCGCGACGTCGGCCAGCAGTTCGGCGTTGTCCTGCGCCCACTGCCCGAGCTGGGCACGCAGCCGCGCGCGGGCCTGAGTGACCGTGTCTTCGGCGCGCCGCTCGGCCTGCTCGGCGTCGGCTGCGGCGGCCGTGGCGCCGGCCGCGTCGGCGGCGGCCCGGGACTGGTCACGTTCGGCCTGGCCGTGCCGCGTCACCTGCGTGCGGACGGCGCGCACGTCGTCGCGGCGCGCGGCGGCCCGGGCGGTGATCCGGGCCGCCAGGTCGTCCGGGGCGGCGTCGTCGGCGCTCCAGGTGATCCGCGCCGCCTCGGCGTCGAGCACAAGTTCGGCGGCGAGCCGGTCGGCCACCGCCCGCGCGTCCCGGGCCGCCACCATCGCCCGTTCCCATTCGGTACGACGCCGGGCCGCCGCCGTCTCCTCGGCGGCAACGGTCCCGCCGGCCCGCTCGGCCGCCTCGGCCAGGTCGTGCACATGCCGTTCCAGGTCGGCGAGCTGCTCGTGGGACTGATAGGCCGCCGAGGCCCTCAAGCTGTCCAGGTGGGCGCGGAGCCGCCCGGGCTCGCCCTCGACGGCCCGCAGCCGTGTGCCGGCCTCGGCCTCGCCTCGGCCGCCGCGTCGGCCGTGCGGCGCGCGTCGGCAAGTGCGGCCGACCGGGTGGCGACCGCGTCGCGGCGGGCGGCCAGGGTATCGGCGGCCGCCCGGGCATGGGTGCGCAGGTAGGTCGAGTAGACCGTCAGGAACCCGGCCGTGGCGCCGTCCGCCGCCACCAGTCCTTCGAGGGTACGGGCGACCGCCTCCATGTCGTCGAACGAGCGGGCGGCCTCCACCAGCAGGTGGTCCTCGACCGGACGCAGCCCGCGCTGCAGGGTGCGGGACAACTCGACCGGGTTGAGGTCCTTGGCCAGCTGCGGCTTGCGCAGAGTCAGCACCAGATCCAACAGCTGCTCGTAGCGGGCCGGACCGAGGCCGAACAGCCGGGCGTCGGCGAGGTGCCGGTAGTCCTCCGCCGAGTCCCGCACCGCGTCGGCCCCCAACCGGTCGATCAGGTCGCGGCGGTTCAGCGGCCGATCGTCGGCGTCTAGCAGGGAGAAGTCCACTCCCACCCGACCGTCGACTACGAAGTGCCAGCGGGTCACCCGGTCGACGTGCCGGTGCGCCCGCAACCCGATGCCGACCGTCACGTACTCCTCGCCGTCGCCGAACTCCATCCACACGTACGCGTGGGTGACCTCCTGCCCTCGGTAGAGCAGGTTCGACTTCATCGTCCGGTCCTCGCTGGCGAACGGGTTCAGCCGGCGGGGTTCGATCCGCCCGTCGAGCACGAACGGGAACAGCACCTCCAGCGCCTTGGTCTTGCCGGAACCGTTCGGCCCGCGCAGCACCAGCCACCCGTCGACGAAGAGGAACTCCTCGTCCCGGTAGTCCCACAGGTTAATGATCCCGGCCCGGGTGGGGGCGAACCGGCGGACGGCACGTTGCTCGATCACGATCAACTTCCCGAGGGTCAGAAGAGAGTTTCAGTGGCGGCGCGGGGCTTGACTGCGGCGACCGTGTGGCGGTAACGACCGACCAGCGCCCGCACGAGCACTCCGCCCGGCACGACGGTGACCGCGCCGAACCGTTCCAGCAACGCCACCGCCTCGTCGCGCAGCCGGTCCGGGTCGGCGTGCCACTGGACACCGAACGCCGACCCGTACCGCTGCAGGATCTCGCCGACGGCGTTACGCAGAAAGCTGTCAGTGACGAACGGCAACCGGCCGGCGCCATCGGTCTCGTCGGAGCCGATTTCGTCCTCGGTGGTCCACAGCTCGACCGGACCGGTGTCGTCGAGCCGCACCAGGGTGGCCGTGGGCAGGCCAGCGTCGATCTGGCCCACCAGCGCCTGCTGCCGGCCGTACCCGTCGGGCGGGACGAGGCGCTTGACCCGACGGCCGTCCGGATCCACCACCCGGTCGGCCATCTCCACCGCCAGCAGCACCGCGGCCTGCGCCACCGACCCGGTGCCCGGGAACCGCTCCCCGGTGAACCCGGCGGTGTCCACCAGCAGCACCCCCTCGGCCCGCCGCTCCACCCGCAAACCGGTCAACCGGGCCAGGTCGGCGGCGAGCGCCGAACCGCGCAGATGGTTGGCGACCACCGGATCGACGTCGGCGTGGTAGACGACCGGCGACTCCACCACCGCCCGCCGGGCCGCCCGAGCCGCCTGCCGGCGCTCGGCGTTACCGCTGCTGGTCATCGTCCGACCGAGCAGCGCCGACACCGACTCGACGTGCTGCACCACCCGGGTCGGCCGGAACAACGCGAACACCACGTCCCGCGCGACGTCGTACAATGCCTCACCAGCTCCGGGGTCGCTGGCCCAGGCGGCGCTGGAGCCGTCGGCCAGCCGGAGCACGCCACGCTCCTCCAACCAGCCGACCGCGTCCACGAACGCCCGCCGATCCGGGCCGTGGTCCGGATCCAACCCCAGGCCGGTGATCCGGTTCGCGTCACTAACCACCGAGTCGGCCAACTCGCTGAGGGTGATCTGGATCCCGGCACGGCCCAGCACCGCCAGGCACAACGCCAGGTACGCGTAGCGCTGCCGGTCGAACGGCCGCCCGGTGCGGGACACCGCCGGCTGGGTGCCGTCGAGCTGGTCCTTCGCCCGTACCAGCCGGGCAGTGGAACCGTGCAGCTCCAGCCGGTACCCGAACGCCTCGGCGAGATCCCGGCGCAGGGTGGCGGCGAACCGCCGCACCCGGGGCAGCGCCCGCTCGTCGGGCCAGGTCCCCGTGATCAGCGGGTGGCGCAGGATCAGCCGGACGGCCCGCTGGTAGTCCGCCAGCTCCAGCTCCGAAACGTCGACGGCAAACCGGTGGACCGCCGGCCGGAGTCCACCCGGTTCCGCGGTCACGCCGGCACCAGTTCGGGACGGCGGACCGCGGTGTGCTGCGCGGCGGTGACCGTCAGCGCGTACCCGTCCAGATGAAGCCGGCCGTCGGCGGTTCGGACCGTGGTGAACCGTCCCGGCGTCGGGGTGAGGGTCAGCCGGACGCCGTGCGCGGCGGCCGCCAGCGGCGCCACGGCTCTGCCACCGACCCGGGCGGCCAGCGCGATGTCGAGCAGGCGCAGCAGGACCTGGGTCTGCGAGGTGTCCAACCGGCTGTCGGTGGCTCCCTCGGCAGCCAGCGCCGTCGCCGCGTCGGCCAACCGGCGCTCCCGGGCGAGCTGGTCGCCGCGCAGCCGGTGCCGGCGGTCGTCGACCCGGTCCAGCCGGGCCGGCCGCCCCCGGCCCTGCCCAGGTGCCCGACCCGAGGCCACGAGGGTGCGGGACAGCTCCACCGCCGGTGCGTCCCACCACGACAGCCGGCTCGCGATCGCCTCCGGATCCGGGTGCGCCACCCCGACGTGGCGGGGAGCGCCGACGCCGAACACGACGTCGAACAGGGCGTGCGCGGCCTCCTGGGTGCCGGTGTGGGTAAACCACGCGGCCAGGTGCCGCAGCTGCGACTCCCGGCTCACCCCGCCACGGCGTGCCTCGGTGACCCGGCGCAACAGGGCGAGGACGTCGCCGATCGCGGCGATGGTGGCGTCCGACAACCGATCCGCCTCGCTGAGCTGCTCCGGTCCTGGCGGCGCCAGCCAGGACCGCAGCCCCGCCCAGCGCCGCCGCCAGTCCTCCAGCCGCTGTACCGGGGTGTGGAACAGCCGCTCGTCGGCCTCGGCGGCCGCCTCGATCAGCCGGTCCAGCCCGGTCGCCTCCACCTCGTGCACCGCCGCGCGCAGCCGAGGGGTGTACCGCTGCAATTCGTCGTGGAAGTCCCGTAGGTGAGCCAGCAGTGCGTCCTTGTGGGCGAGGAATGCCTCCGGCCGCACGTCGTTGGTCCGGCCCAGATCGCCCAGCATGTGGTAGAAGCGGGCGGCCCGCTCGGCGATGTCGGCCAACGCCCGGTCCAGCCGGTTGAACTTACGGTAGACCTCCTCCGCGTCACCGGCGTCGTTGGCCGACGCGAGCGCGTTCAGGTCCGCCAGGAGATCGGCGAAGACCAGCCGGGACAGCGTCGAGTCGTCCATGCTCGCCGACAACACCGCTTCCACCGCCCGGTGGGCCCGGTAACCGGCCTCGGTGAACTGGTACACCGAGTGCCGGTTGCGGTACTCCGCCAGCGTCGTGGCCCGGGAACCGTCCTGCCCCCGGTCGAGCACGCCCCAGTCCACCAGGGCGTCGAGCAGCCGCGGCAGCTCCACGTGGGCCGGATCCGGGCAGTCCGGGTTCGCCTCGTGCAGCGCCGCCAGCGCCGCGGCCACGTCGGAGGTGTGCAGCACGACGTGGTAGCTGGACCGCGCCGAGTCGAAGGCCCGCAGCAGCCACAGGTAGGCGAACCGGTTCTCCGCCGTGACGTAACCGAACAGCCGCATCCGGTCGTCCAGCCCGAAGTCGTCCAAGCCGAACGTGGGCCTGGATGGCCGCACGGTCATCGTCTTCCTCCCACGGGACGCGAACAGCCACCCACCCTACCCAGCCGGACCGGGAGGGCGGCCAGGCGCGCGGGGTACCGGCGGCGACCGCGCCCCCCGGGGGCTCCTCGCATGGCGAGGTGGGTCATGAGGTGGTCGGGGGTGGCGCCGTGCAGTTCCGCTCCCCGGGCGGCGTCCAGACCGTGTCGCCGGGTGCGATCTCGACGACATCGCCGTCGCGGGACTGGATCAGCCCGCGTCCCGCGGCTGCGGCCGGGGTCTGTTGTCGTCCGTAGTCGATCGGGGATAGGTTGCCAAGGCTTGAGTGGCGTCGGCGTGGGTTGTATCAGGCCTCGATCCACTCGAAGATGGCGTTGGCCAGTTCCTGACGGATTGCCCAGGGCTGCCGGTCGAGCAGTTCCAGCTGCATGGAGCCGAAGAAGGACTCGACCATGCTGTTGTCGTAGCAGTCGCCGATGGAGCCCATGGAGCCGAGCAGGCCGGCCGACCTGATCCGCTGCCCGAACGCCCAAGACGTGTATTGGCTGCCGTGATCGGAGTGGACCACGGTCTGCCCCTTGCTGGGGGCCGTCGCCAGCGGGCCATGTCGAGGGCGTCGATGACCAGCTCCGAGCGGAGGTGGTCGGCGATCGACCAGCCCACGACCCGGCGGGCGAACACGTCCAGCACGACCGCGCAGTACACCCAGCCGCCCTGGGTGCGGTGCTGGGTGATGTCGGTGACCCACAACGCGTCCGGCCGGTCGGCGACGAACCGCCGGTTGACCAGGTCCGCCGATGACGCCTGCGGGTCCCGCACGGTGCAGCCTGTGCGTCGGCGCCGGTAGACGCCCTGCAGCCCGTGAACGCGCATGAGCCGCTCGACGCGTTTGCGGCCGCACCGCACCCCCGCGGCCAGCCGCAGCTCGGCATGGACTCGCGGGGATCCGTAGGTGCCCCGCGACATCTGATGGATGTCGCGGATCAGCTCACCCAGCGCCTGATCGGCCGCCTCACGGGGCGAGACAGGCCGGCTGCGCCAGTCGTAGTAGCCCGACGTCGACACCCCGAGGACCCGGCACGCCACCGCCACCGCGATCCCGCCAGCGGCGAGATCGGCGACGACCGGGTAGATCATTTTGGGAGGACGTTCTCCCGCGCGAAAAAGGCCGCGGCCCGGCGCAGGATCTCGTTCTCCACCTCCAGGCGCCGCTTCTCTTTGCGCAACGCCGCCAACTCCTTACGCTCGTCGCTGCTCAAGCCCTCGCGCGTGCCGTCGTCGGTGTCGGCCTGGGCCAGCGAGTTGCGCAGACACGACTCCGAGATCCCCAAGTCCTTGGCGATCTCCCGGATCGGCTTGTTGCGCAGCCGAGCCAACTCGACCGCGCGCTGACGAAACTCCGGCGGGTGTGGTGCGGGCATCCGAACTCCTCCCTCGGCGACCAGTGTCGCCTCAGCTCAGGTGTCCGGAAAACCGGGGGAACCTCAGATCGTCGACCTCGGCCCGGAGGACCACGAGTTCTGCCTGGTCCAGAACTACCGCTGACGGTGAACGCACCACTTTCGGCACGAGCGGTCGGCTGACTTGTCGGTCTCGCAGGTGCGGCCCCTGACGCCCGCTCGGCGGCAGATGTGAGCAGCCGATCGAGGCGTGCTGCGCATCCGTGGATTCGGATGTTGGTCAACGCGTACAGGCTGCGCACTTGGTGTACGTGCGCCGCTCGTTGATCGATGGGTCACTGCTGTAGTTGACGAGGACCAGCGACGAGCCTGATGCGAAGATCTGCATCGGGCGGCTGCCAATGCGCCTCGGTTGCCCCGCAACGTTCGTAAAGAGGAGATGGACGTTGCTGTGCGGCCCGAGAGAGTCCCATTGACGTGATCTCAACAAGAATCCGGTAGGTATCGGTATTCGAAATGGGTGAGGTGGAGAGCGGCGCGGACGATGTCGCCGACCTGCCGTGGGCTGGCTGTGCTGTGACGCAGGGTCCGCCAGCGGCCGACGAGGATCGCGAAGCCGCGTTCTCCGAGGCACCGCATGGATCGAAGGACGGCGTTGTAGGTTCGGTTGTCGACGGCGAGCCGGCGGCCGTCGGCGGGCTGCTTGTACGGCGCGTGGATGCCCTGGCCAGCGCCTTCGTAGCCTGAGTCGGCCAGGGTCGGCAGCCGCAGTTCGGAGGCCGCCCAGTAGAGGGCGCCGGTGACGTCCAAACGCTGGGCGCAGGTCAGGTCATGCAGATGTCCGGGCATCGCATCCGAGGTCCAGATCGGGAGCCCGTCGGGGCGCATCACAGCCTGAACGTTCGCCCCGAAGTCGCGGTGTTTCCCGGAGTACCACGCGTCGATCGTGTCGCCTTTCACGCTCACGGTGGTCTCGGCGAGGCGGTCGGTGTCGAACAGCTTCCCGTCGAGGATCACGTGCGACCAGCCGTCGGCGGCGACCCGGCGCAGCGCGTCGTGCAGGGTGGGTGTCTGCGCCGCCAGGACCCGCACGGCCTCGGCCACGTACCGGTAGGCGGTGGCCCTCGACACCCCGAACCCCGCGCCGAGGGTGGTCTTGTCCTCACCCTTGCGGAACCACACCAACACCAGGATCGCCTGGTAGAAGCACGTCAAGGCCCGGGTTCCCGGCCGGGTGCCCACCGCCCGACGCTCGGCCCGCAGCAACCGCGCCACGTGTCGCACGAGTTCCCTGGGCACGTCGAGCCTGGCAGAATAGGTGATCACGTGGAGCCCTCTCGAAGACTGATTCCGTCGCAAGAACCTGTCTATCGATGGCTCCGCGCCCACATCCAGCGCTGTCCGCTATGGACGCAATGCCCGTGTCATCCGCAACCCGCTGCACGGCCGTGTTGGCGAGTAGCCGGAGGGGATTTCACCCTCCGGCTCTCACAGATCCGTACGTGAACCTCTCGGTTCATACGGCTCTTGTTGTCCTGGTCACCAGACGGCAGGGACGCCAGGTACCCATGCCCAGTGGGCGAAGAACTTCGGCCTCGCGGTGACGGCTCTGGTCCATGCTTCGTGAGCCTTTTTGCGTCCGCGCAATCGTTTGAACTTCTTACGTAGCCACCGCATCAAGTAGGCATTGATACGCGCCAGGAGAGGATACAGCGCAGATCGGTAGAACGCGCCGTAGTAGTTCATCCAACCCCGCACGATCGGATTGATCCGCTCGGCGAGATCCGCTTCCGAGACCTCGGTGCGTCGGTGCAGTCCCCAGGACCGCACCTGCCGTCCGATCTTTGTCAAAGCATCCTTGCTGATCGCCGGGTTGAAGCCGGTGAACATCTTTCCCGTCTTCGTGCGCACCCCACGCGGCCTGAACGTGTACCCCAGGAACGTGAATTCGGTGTGTTCGTACGAGCCACGCCGGTTGCTGTCCTTGCAGTACACGGCGGGTTCAGCCAGTGGAAGCATTTGCCTCGACGAGTTCGGTGAATATCTCGGAGGGCTTCTTCCAGCCGTGGATCTTACGCGGTCGGTCATTGATCTCGGAAGCGACCATCGCGAGGTATTTCGGGTCGGAGGTGATGGGGACGCCCTTGGGGAAGTACTCGCGCAGGATCCGGTTGGCGTTCTCGTTGCTGCCACGTTGCCAGGGTGAGTGCGGGCGGGCGAAGTAGACCG
>NZ_QGKS01000136.1 GCF_003172935.1 Micromonospora sicca
GCCCCCGAGCGCGGCCTGGCCGCCGTGCTCGACCTGCTCCTCGCCCTGGCCGCGGACCGGCCCGACCCGGTCGCCGTCGGGGCGCGCTGGCTGGGCCGCGAGTCCACCGCCGGCACGTCGGTGGACGTGCTGGAGGCGCCGCTCGCCGCCGGCCCGGCCGCCATGGCCCCGGCGACGCCGGCGCCGGTCCGACAGTTCCGGCTCTGGCTCGACCGGGACGCCCGGTTGCACCGGCTGGTGGGGCGGCTGCCCGACGACACCGAGGTCACCGTGCAGCTGGAACGCAGCGACCGGCCGACCCTGCGCCCGGTGGACGCGCTGGGCGGCCGTCCCGGCCTGCCACGGGCGCTCACCGACGCCGAGGCCGTCCGGTTGGCCGGGCTGCCGACCCGGCTACGGGCCGCCGGTGGCGCCGCGCTGACCGGAATCGCGCCGCTCGGCCCGACCAAGAACCTGCGCGCCGCCGGCTGGCTGAGCTGGGCGGGTTCCGCCGCGTACCTGGCGGTGGGCGAGATCGGCACGCCCGGACGCCGGACCCTGCTGCGTCACCAGGCGGGCCGGGTCGCCCGGGTGGAGGTACCGGCGGACGACAGCACGGCGGAGCCGCCGGCCCGACCACCGCTGCCGCCGCCGGCCGGCCTCCCCTGGCCGCGCCCCACGCCTCCGACCGACGACCTGGACCGGCTCGTCGGCGCCGCGCTGGGAGCCGTCGGCACGCCGGCCGACACCCGGTCGGCGGTCCGCCTGCGCGCCGACCGGCTGGCCGACCGCACCGTCGACGTCGTCGAGCTGCGGGAGCACGGGGCGCAGCTGCGCTACTGGATCGACCGGGAGGGGCTGCTGCGCCGGGTGGAGCTGCGCACCGGGCGCGGCGTGTGGGCGCAGCTCGATCTCACCCCCGCACCGGTCCCGGCGCTGCCCACGACCACGTTTCCGCCGACGGCCCGCTGAGCGGGCCCGTCAGGGCCGCCAGCCGGTCCGCCCGGCCCACTCCTCGGCCCGCAGGTGCTCCTCGTCGAACCAGGGGTCCTTCAGCGTGCCGTAGGTCGCGCCGTCCGGCGCCGACGCCGCCAGCTCCCGCTTGAGCTGCAGGTAGGCGGCCCGCTGGTCCGGATCGGCGCGCAGGTGGTCGCGCGTCAGCAGGGCGTACCGCCAGCCCGGCGAGCCGGTCACCCGCAGGTGCAGGTACACCGGGCGGCCGGGATCGGCGCTGCCGTGCAACCGCTTCTCCCACCGTCCGCCGCCGGGGGGACGAAGGTTGTCCCACCAGTCGCCGGGCAGCCGGGGAAAGCCGCCGTCGGCGAGCCGCTCGGCGATCGGCCCGTCCGCCTCGGCCAGCGACGGCACCCCGAGCTGGATGTCGATGACGTCCTTCGCGGCGAGCCCGGGCACGGCGGTCGAGCCGATGTGCTCGATGGGCAGGTCGGCGGGGGCGAGCGCGTGCCGGATCCGGGCGGCCAGCCGGGCGTACTGCTGCGGCCAGGTCGGGTCGGGCTCGGTGAGCACCACCCGCTCCGGACGGACCGCCCGCCGCGCCCGCACGTTCTCCTCGTAGGGGACCAGCCGGTCGCGCCACAGGCCGTCCACCGCCGCGTGCAGCTCCGCCAGGTCACCGTCGTTGCTCAGCACCACGTCGGCCGCCGCCCGCCGGCGGGGGTCGTCGGCCTGCGCGGCGATCCGCCGCTCGGCCTCCGCGCGGTCCATGCCGCGGTCGCGGGTCAGCCGCTCCAGCCGGGTGGCCACCGCCGTCTGGACGACCACCACCAGGTGGTACGTCGGCGCGAGCCCCACCTCCACCAGCAGCGGTACGTCGTTGACCACCACGGCGTGCGGCGGCGCCGCGGCGACCAGCTCGGCGGTCCGCGCCCGGACCCGGGGATGCGTGATCCCCTCCAACCGGCGGCGGGCCTCCTCGTCGGCGAAGACGACCGCGGCCAGCGCCGCCCGGTCCAGCGCGCCGTGGGCGTCCAGCACCCGGTCGGAGAAGGTCGCCACGATCTCGGCCAGCCCGGCGCTGCCCGGGGCGACCACCTCGCGGGCGACCTGGTCGGCGTCGATCACCACCGCGCCCAGCGCGGCCAGCCGGGCCGCCACGGCGCTCTTTCCGGAGCCGATCCCACCGGTCAGTCCCACCATCAGCACCGGACCAGTCAACCCGATCACCAGCCCGCCGCCAAACCGGGCCCGGCCCCTGATCCGGACCCGTGGGCCGCCCGGCGGTCCGACCGGCTCGCCCCCGGGGTCGCCCGGACGGGGCGGTCGACGGCAGTCCCGGATGTGGGGGGCATCAGCGCCGTCCGGACAGCCCCACCTCGCCGAACTGGTCCACCCGGTCCGGGGGGTTCGCGTGGCGGCAACGGCGAGGGCCCCGCCCCCGGCGACCCGGTGGAAACCGGATCGCGGGGCGGGGCCCGTCGTCGTCAGCGGGTCACTTGCCGCCGGCGAGCTTCTCCCGCAGAGCGGCGAGCGCCTCGTCGGTGGCCAGGGTGCCGGCCGGCTCCTCGGCCTGCCGGCTCGGGGCCGTGGTGGTCGTGGTGGTGGTGCCACCGGCGGACACGGGCGGAGCCGGGTTGGCAGCGGCCTCGGCGTCGGCGGCCCGGGAGGTCTGCACCTGCTTGGTGTGGGCCTCCCAGCGCTGACGGGCCTCGGCGTACTGGTTCTCCCAGGTCTCGCGCTGCTTGTCGTACCCCTCGAGCCACTCGCCCGTCTCCGGGTCGAAGCCCTCCGGGTAGATGTAGTTGCCCTCGGCGTCGTAGGTCGCGGCCATGCCGTAGAGGGTCGGGTCGAAGTGCTCCTCGCCCTCGACGAAGCCCTCGTTGGCCTGCTTGAGCGACAGCGAGATCCGGCGGCGCTCCAGGTCGATGTCGATGACCTTGACCATGACCTCGGAGCCGACCTGGACGACCTGCTCCGGGATCTCCACGTGGCGCTCGGCCAGCTCGGAGATGTGGACCAGGCCCTCGATGCCGTCGTCCACCCGGACGAAGGCGCCGAACGGCACCAGCTTGGTGACCTTACCCGGCACGATCTGCTGGATCGCGTGGGTGCGGGCGAACTGCCGCCACGGGTCCTCCTGGGTCGCCTTCAGCGACAGGGAGACCCGCTCGCGGTCCAGGTCGACGTCCAGGACCTCGACCTCGACCTCCTGGCCGACCTCGACGACCTCGGACGGGTGGTCGATGTGCTTCCAGGAGAGCTCGGAGACGTGCACCAGGCCGTCCACGCCGCCCAGGTCGACGAACGCGCCGAAGTTGACGATCGAGGAGACGACGCCCTTGCGGACCTGCCCCTTCTGGAGCTTGTTGAGGAACTCGGTGCGCACCTCGGACTGCGTCTGCTCCAGCCAGGCCCGGCGGGACAGCACCACGTTGTTGCGGTTCTTGTCCAGCTCGATGATCTTGGCCTCGAGCTCGCGGCCGACGTACGGCTGCAGGTCGCGCACCCGCCGCATCTCGACCAGGGAGGCGGGCAGGAAGCCGCGCAGCCCGATGTCGAGGATGAGACCACCCTTGACGACCTCGATGACCGAGCCGCGGACGACACCGTCCTCGTCCTTGATCTTCTCGATCGTGCCCCAGGCCCGCTCGTACTGCGCCCGCTTCTTGGAGAGGATCAGACGACCCTCCTTGTCCTCCTTCTGGAGGACCAGGGCCTCGATGTGGTCACCAACCGAGACGACCTCGGCGGGGTCCACGTCGTGCTTGATCGACAACTCCCGAGAGGGGATGACGCCCTCGGTCTTGTAGCCGATGTCGAGCAGGACCTCGTCCCGATCGACCTTGACGACGGTGCCTTCGACAATGTCGCCGTCGTTGAAGTACTTGATGGTCTCGTCGATCGCGGCGAGGAAAGCCTCCTCGGAACCGAGATCGTCGTGGGTGACCCGGGTGGCGCTCGAGGGGGCCTCGATGCTGCTCGTCATGTGGGCGGTTGCTCCGGTCGGATGGGTTGTCACAGCAGGCGTGGTGTCGCGGTGACCTTTTCGCGCCAGCGGATCCGCCGCCGGGCACACCGAACGATCGCCAAGTGAAGATCATTAGTGGCTCCGGTGACCGCGCACCTGCTCCCTGCCGAGGCACACGATCCGCGAGCGCATCGTCTAGCCTACCCGCTGCATTACCACAGCGTGCAAGCCCTCCCATGTCCTCGCGACCTCGTCAGCTGCGAAAGCGGAGATTTCGAACGGTAAGGTGCCACGCCTGTCTCGTCCGTCACACCGGCAACCTGCGTCCCACCCGTTCGGCGCGGCCGACCGACGGGCGACGGCGCACGGGGCCTAGCGTGAGCGCGTGGATGACGACAGGGTGACCCGACGCCGGGTCGGCGACGCCGAGGTACGCCGGGCCAACCGGGGCTGGTGGGACACCGACGCCGACGACTACCAGGCGGAGCACGGCGGGTTCCTGGGCGAGGTGGACTTCGTCTGGTGCCCCGAGGGATTGCGCGAGGCCGACGCCCGGCTGCTCGGCGACCTGACCGGGCGCCGGGTGCTGGAACTCGGCTCCGGCGCCGCGGCGGCCGCCCGGTGGCTCGCCACCCAGGGCGCCCGGCCGATCGCCCTGGACCTGTCCGCCGGCATGTTGCGGCACGCCGAGAGCGCCGCCGCCCGCACCGGCGTAACCGTCCCGCTGGTACAGGCGGACGCCCTCGCCCTGCCCTTCGCCGACGCGGCGTTCGACACCGCCTGCACGGCGTTCGGCGCGATCCCGTTCGTCGACGACTCGGCGGCGGTGATGCGCGAGGTGTTCCGGGTGCTACGCCCCGGCGGCCGCTGGGTCTTCTCGGTCACCCACCCGATGCGCTGGATCTTCCTCGACGACCCCGGCGAGGGCGGGCTGACCGCGGTCCACTCGTACTTCGACCGCTCCCCCTACGTGGAGCAGGACGAGCACGGGGTGGCCACGTACGTCGAGCAGCACCGCACCCTCGGCGACCGGATCCGGGAGATCGTCGGCGCCGGGTTCCGCTTCCTGGATCTGGTGGAGCCGGAGTGGCCCGCGGGACACGAGGGGATCTGGGGGCAGTGGAGCCCGCTGCGCGGCCGCCTCTTCCCCGGCACCGCCATCTTCGTGGCCGAGAAGCCGGCCGAGCGATAGCCGTCGTTTCCGCCCGCCGGCCCCGGGTACCCGGTGGGCATGGCTGAGAAGGAGTTCCGCAGGGGCGACCACGTCTCCTGGGCCAGCCACAGCGGGCGGGCGCACGGCGTGGTCAAGGAGAAGCTCATCGACCGGACGCACATCCGCGGGCATCCCGTGAACGCGTCCGCCGAGGACCCGCAGTACCGGATCCGCAACGACGACTCGGGCCGGGACGTCGCCCACCGCCCGGAGGCGCTGCGCCATGAGCCGAAGTGACGAGGGCCGGGACACCTATCGCGAGTTCACCGAGGCGGTGAACATGAAGCCCGGCGAACTGCGGAACTGGCTGGAGTCCGACCAGTCCAAGCACGTCGGCTGGCGCAAGAAGGGCACCAGGGGCGGCGAGTCGGTCGGCCACGAGTCCGGCCGCAGGATCATTGAGCTGCTGCGGCGCAAGCGCGAGCAACTCTCCGAGGGCGATTACAAGCACATGCGCAAGGTCGTCGGGTACGTACGGCGGCACATGGCGCAGCGACCGAGCGGCGACGTCCGTGAGACCCGGTGGCGGTACTCCCTGATGAACTGGGGTCACGACCCCCTCAAGGCTCCGCTTCCGCCGCCGGGCGGGCCGTCCCGGCGGGCACTGGAGCGGCGCGGCGCCCCACCGAAGGCGCGCCGCGGACCGGGACGGTAACCCGCGGATCAGTGGTCGGCGCTGTTCCAGTCGCGGCCCTCGCCGACGGAGACCTCCAGCGGCACCGACAGCGGGTACGCCTCGCCCATCTCCTTGCGCACCAGCGCCTCCAGGGTCTCCCGCTCGCCCGGGGCGACCTCGAGGACCAGCTCGTCGTGCACCTGGAGCAGGATCCGGGAGCGCAGGCCGGCGTCGCGCAACGCGCTGTCCACGTGCAGCATGGCGACCTTCATGATGTCGGCCGCGGAGCCCTGGATCGGGGCGTTGAGCGCCATCCGCTCGGCGATCTCCCGGCGCTGGCGGTTGTCGCTGACCAGGTCGGGCAGGTAACGCCGGCGGCCGAGGATGGTGGAGGTGTAGCCGTCCTGGCGGGCGCGGGCGACCACCTCCTGCAGGTAGTCGCGGACGCCGCCGAAGCCGGCGAAGTAGTTGTCCATCAGCCCGCGCGCCTCCTCGGCGCTGATCCCGAGCTGCTGGGAGAGGCCGAACGCGCTGAGCCCGTACGCCAGCCCGTAGTTCATCGCCTTGATCTTGCGCCGCTGGTCGGCGGTGACGGCGCCGACCTCCACGGAGAAGACCGACGAGGCGGTGGCGGCGTGGAAGTCGTGGCCGGAGTTGAAGGCCTCGATCAGCGCGTCGTCCGACGACAGGTGCGCCATGATCCGCATCTCGATCTGGCTGTAGTCGGCCGTGAGCAGGCAGTCGTAGCCCTCCCCCACCACGAAGGCGCGGCGGATCCGCCGGCCCTCCTCAGTGCGGATGGGGATGTTCTGCAGGTTGGGCTCGGTGGAGGAGAGCCGGCCGGTCGCGGCCACCGTCTGGTTGAAGGTGGTGTGGATCCGGCCGTCGTCGGAGACCGACTTCAGCAGCCCGTCGACGGTCGACTTGAGCTTGGCCACGTCCCGGTGGCGCAGCAGGTGCTCCAGCACCGGGTGCGGCTGCTGCGCGTAGAGCCACTGCAGGGCGTCGGCGTCGGTGGTGTAGCCGGTCTTGATCTTCTTGGTCTTCGGCAGGCCCAGCTCGGTGAAGAGGATCTCCTGGAGCTGCTTGGGCGAGCCGAGGTTGAACTCCCGCCCGACGGCCGCGTACGCGCCCTGCGCGGCGGCCTTCACCTCGGCGGCGAAGTGCGCCTCCAGCTCCGACAGGTAGTGCGTGTCGGCGGCGATGCCGGTGCGCTCCATGGCGGCGAGCACCCGCATCAGCGGCAGCTCCACCCCGGCCATCAGCCGCAGCGACTGCTCGCCGTCGCGGGTCAGCTCGGCGTCGATCGCGTCGGCCAGGTCGAGGGTGGCCCGGGCCTGGAGCATCAGGTTCTGCTCGGCCTCGCCGTCGTTGCCCAGCCCCTCCAGGGTGAGCTGGCCGGTCTCCGGCGCGTCGACCCGCAGCTCCCGGTGCAGGTAGCGCAGCGCCAGGTCGGTGAGGTCGTAGGAGCGCTGGTCGGGGCGGGCCAGGTAGGCGGCGATCTGGGTGTCCCGGGCGATGCCGGCCAGCTCCCAGCCGTGCGCGGCGAAGGCCAGCACGACGGGTTTGCTGTCGTGCAGCACCTTGGGGCGCTCGCCGTCGGCCAGCCAGCCGGCGAGGGCCGACTCGTCTGCCGGGTCGAGGGTGGCCGGGTCGAACCAGGCGGCCGCGCCGGCGGCGGTGGCCAGGGCCATCCCGGTCACCGTGGCGGTGTGCCGCCGGTTGGGGCCGGTGTCGAGCTTGACCGCCAGGCCGATGGGAGTGCCCGCGGGGGCGTGCGTCTCCAGCCAGCCGGCCACCGCCCCGGGCTCGGTGAGCATCTCCCCGGTCAGGTCGAACCCGGCCTCCGCCTCCGGCTCCACGGCCTCCAGGTACTGGTACAGCCGGTCGCGCAGGATGCGGAACTGGAGGGTGTCGAAGACCTGGTGCACGGCCTCCCGGTCCCAGCCCTGCCAGCGGGCGTCCTCGGGACGGACGGGCAGCTCCAGGTCGGAGACCAGACAGTTGATCTCGTAGTTGCGGATCACGTCGGCGAGCCGCTCGCGCAGGCTGTCGCCGGCCTTGCCCTTGATCTCGTCGGCCCGGGCGATGACGCCCTCCACCCCGCCGTACGTGTTGATCCACTTCGCGGCGGTCTTCGGGCCGACACCGGGGATGCCGGGCAGGTTGTCGCTGGTCTCACCGACCAGGGCGGCCAGGTCGCGGTAGCGCTGCGGGCCGACGCCGTACTTCGCCTCGACCGCGGCCGGGTCCATCCGGGCCAGGTCGGAGACGCCCTTGCGCGGGTAGAGCACGGTGATGCTGTCGCCGACGAGTTGGAACGCGTCCCGGTCGCCGCTGGTGATCAGCACCTGCATGCCCTGGTCGCGGGCCTGGCAGGCGAGGGTGGCGATGACGTCGTCCGCCTCGTACCCCTCCTTCTCCACGACCGGGATGCGCAGCGCGGCGAGGACCTCCTTGACCAGGCTGACCTGACCCTTGAAGTCGGTCGGGGTCTCGCTGCGGCCGGCCTTGTACTCGGCGTACTTCTCGGTGCGGAAGGAGCGGCGGGAGACGTCGAACGCGACCACGATGTGGCTGGGCTGCTCGTCGCGGAGCACGTTGATCAGCATCGAGGTGAAGCCGTAGACCGCGTTGGTGGGCTGACCCGTCGTGGTGGAGAAGTTTTCCACCGGCAGGGCGAAGAACGCCCGGTATGCCAGGGAGTGTCCGTCGACGAGGAGCAGGCGCGGCGTCGTAGCTGTCACGGCAGCGACTCTAGTCCGTACGACCGACATCCCTTCGGCGGCGGCACCCGCGCCGCACCGGAAAGCGAGCCCCCGGCGCGCCGCGCGCGAAAACGCCCACGGCCGGCCACCCCGCGAGGGGCGGCCGGCCGCGTCGGTACGACGACCTCAGGCCACGCCGAGGTACGCCTCTTTGACCGCCGGGTCGTGCAGCAGGTCCTGGCCGGTGCCCTCCTTGACGATCCGGCCGGTCTCCAGCACGTAGCCCCGGTGGGCGCGGGAGAGCGCCTGCTGGGCGTTCTGCTCCACCAGCAGGATGGTGGTGCCCTGCTCGTTGATCCGGGTGATGATCTCGAAGATCTGCTGGATCAGCATCGGGGCGAGCCCCATCGACGGCTCGTCGAGCAGCAGCAGCCGCGGCCGGGCCATCAGCGCCCGACCCACCGCGAGCATCTGCTGCTCGCCGCCGGAGAGCGTGCCGCCGGCCTGCTTGCGCCGCTCGGCCAGCCGGGGGAAGAGGTCCATCACCATCTTCATGTCCTCGGCGATGCCGCCCCGGTCCCGGCGGGTGTACGCCCCCATCTCCAGGTTCTCCACGACGCTCATGCCAGGGAAGACGCCCCGGCCCTCGGGCGCCTGCCCGATGCCCCGGACCACGCGCAGGTCGGCGCGCATCCGGGTGACGTCGGTGCCGTCGAAGATGATCGAGCCCTGGGCCACCGGGCGCAGCCCGGAGATGGCCCGCATGGTGGTGGTCTTGCCGGCGCCGTTGGCGCCGATCAGCGCGACCACCTCGCCCTCGTTGACCGTCAGGCTGATCCCGTGCAGCGCCTGGATCCGCCCGTAGAGCAGGGTCAGGTCGTTGATCTCAAGCAGCATCGGTCGGCACCCCCAGGTACGCGGCGATCACCTTCGGGTCCTCACGGACCTCGGCCGGCAGGCCCTCGGCGATCTTCTTGCCGAACTCCAGCACCACGATCCGATCGGTCACGCCCATGACGAGGCGCATGTCGTGCTCGATCAGCAGCACCGTGGTGCCGTTGTCCCGGATCTTACGGATCAGGCCGAGCAGTTCCTCCTTCTCGGCCGGGGTGAAGCCGGCGGCCGGCTCGTCCAGGCAGAGCAGGGTGGGATCGGTGGCCAGGGCCCGGGCGATCTCCAGCCGGCGCTGCTCGCCGTACGAGAGGTTGCGCGACAGCTCCCCGGCGCGGCGCTCGATGCCGACGAAGCGCAGCAGCTCGTACGCCTTCTCCCGGCCCTCCCGCTCCTCCCGCCAGTGCCGCGGCAGGCGCAGCATGGCGGCGATGACGCTGGTCTTGTGGTGGGCGTCCGCGCCCACCATCACGTTCTCCAGCGCGGTCATCTCCGGGAAGAGCCGGATGTTCTGGAACGTCCGGGCGATGCCGGCCTTGGTGATCCAGGACCGGCGCTTGCCGTTGGTCCGCTGCCCCTGGAACCGGATCTCACCCTCGGTGGGCCGGTAGACGCCCGTCATCGCGTTGAAGCAGGTCGTCTTGCCGGCGCCGTTCGGGCCGATCAGGCCGAGGATCTCCCCCTTGTACAGGGTGAACGCGACGTCGTCCAGGGCGACCACACCGCCGAAGCGGAGGGTGACGTGGTCGACCTCCAGCAGCGGTTCCCGGCCGGCCGGGTCGGCGCCGCCGGGGGTGGTCTCCACCGGCGTGTCCGCGCCCTTCTCCGGCGGGGTGCCGACGGTGCTGCGACCGTCGTCGGCGATGTCCCGCTCGCTGGTCTCGTCCCGCTCGCTGTGCATCTGCGGCTCACTCATTGGGCACCGTCTCCTGGGGAACCGCTTCCTTGCGCCGGTCGGCGAACTCGGCCGCCCGGCGACGGTTGGGCACCATACCCTGCGGCCGGAAGATCATCATGATGATGACGACCACGCCGAAGACCAGGATCCGGTACTCGGCGGCGTCGAAGTTCACCCCGATGAGGTCGCCGACCCCGCGGAGCCACTCCGGCAGGTACCAGGTGATCGCGCCGCCGACGATGGCGCCCTTGATGTTGCCGGCGCCGCCGAGGATCACCGCGGCGAGCACCAGGATGGAGCTCTCCAGCACGAACTGGTCGGAGTTGATGAACGTCTGCTTGCCGGCGAAGATCGCGCCGGTCAGGCCGGCCACCGCCGCGCCGATGGCGAACGCCCACAGCTTGTACTTGAACGTCGGCACGCCCATGATCTCGGCGGCGTCCTCGTCCTCGCGGATCGCCACCCAGGCCCGGCCGACCCGACTGTTGGCCAGGTTCCGGATCAGCAGCAGCACGATCAGGATCAGCGTCAGCATCAGCCAGTAGTACGGCCGGGCGTCCACCACCCCGAACAGTGGCTTGCCGTCCGTGCCGGTGCCCGGCGGGTGCGGGATCGCCGGGATGCCCCGCTGGCCTTGTGCGATGCCCTCGTTGCGCGACGCGTACAGGCGGATCATCTCGGCGAAGCCGAGGGTCACGATGGCCAGGTAGTCACCGCGCAGGCGCAGCGTCGGGCCGCCGAGGATCACGCCGGAGACCATCGCCACCATCACCGCCAGCGGCACCGCCGCCAGCCACGGCCAGTTCGTGCCGAATCGGCTCTCCGGCGAGGTCAGCAACGCGACCGTGTACGCGCCGAGCGCGTAGAAGCCGAAGTAGCCCAGGTCGAGCAGGCCGGCGAAGCCGACCACCACGTTGAGCCCGACGGCCAGCAGGACGAACACCGCGGTGTCGAAGAGCACTCCGGCGAAGTCCGAGCGGGTGGTGTAGAAGGCGAAGTAGTCGCTGCCGATGGGGAAGCCGAGGTACTCGTAGAACCACTTGTTGGGCAGGATGTAGAGCAGCACGACCAGCGCGGCGATCGCCGCCCAGCGCACCTGCTTGGGCATCGCCGCCCAGCGGCTCTTGAAGCCCGCGGTCCGCTTGTTGTTCACGGTGGCGGTCATGCGCGCGCCCTCCCGAGAGATTCGCCGAGCAGACCGGTCGGCCGGAACATCAGCAGCACGATCAGCAGCACGAAGCCGGTGAAGTCCTTCCAGTCGCCGCCGAAGAGGCCGGCGGCGTAATTCTCCACCACGCCGAGCAGCAGGCCGCCCAGCAGCGCGCCGCGCAGGTTGCCGATGCCGCCGAGCACCGCGGCCGAGAAGGCCTTGAGCCCGATCAGGAAGCCGACGTTGAACTTGGTGTAGCCGAACCGCAGGTCCCACAGCAGGGCGCCCACGCCGGCCATCAGGCCGCCGAGCACGAACACCAGCAGGATGACCCGGTTCTTGTTGACACCCATCAGCGCGGCGGTGTCCGCGTCCTGGGCGACCGCCCGGATGCCGCGGCCCAGGCGGCTGCGGTTCACGAACTGGTCCAGCGCGATCATCATGATCAGCGTGACGCCGAGGATGAGCAGCTGGACGTTGGTCACCCCGGCACCGAAGAGGGTGAAGACCGTCTTCTGCGGGATCAGGTCCGGCATGCCGAACGGGGCCCGGCGGGTGCCGATGCCGAACGACTCGGCGAGCACGAACGACGCGCCGATCGCGGTGATGAGGAAGGCCAGCGGCGGCGCGTTGCGGCGGCGCAGCGGCCGGTAGGCGACCAGCTCGACCGTGACCGCGGTGACCGCCGAGGCGGCCATCGCGACCACGAGACCGGCGACCACCGCCAGGATCAGCGGGCCGAGGGCCGGGGCGGCCGAGTTCTGGTCGTAGCCGAGGGCCTGCCAGGTCCACAGGGCGGTGAAGGTACCGACCATGAAGACCTCGGAGTGAGCAAAGTTGATCAGGCGCAGAACGCCGTACACCAGGGTGTAGCCGAGGGCGATGAGCGCGTAGATCGCGCCCTGCTCCAGGCCGGTGATGGTCAGCGCCGGGAAGTTCCCGAACAGCTCATCGAAGTTCAAAAGGGGGCTCCAACTGTGCGGCCAAGCGGCGCGGCCGGGAGAAAAGCTCCCGGCCGCACACACCTGGTGTCCCTTGGCGGGACCGGACAGAACCGGTCAGGCCTTGGGGATCTCGATGTCGGGGACGACCTTGCCCGCGTTCACCTTGAAGGCCCAGACCAGCACCTGGGCCGGGTCCAGCTCGCCGTTGGCCTCGAACTTGTAGGTCACGCCGGTGGCGCCACCCGCCTTGTTGTAGCCGTTGACGAACTGGAGCAGGTCCGCCCGGGAGGACTTACCGCTCTTGATGCCCTCCAGGAAGATCTTGGTGATGTCGTACGACACGTCGGCGTAGGTGCCCGGCTCGGCGTTGTCGAAGGCCGCCTTGTAGTCGGTCACGAAGGAGCCCTTGGCCGCGGTGGCCGGGGCGCACGGGCAGGTCAGGATCGTGCCCTCGGCGACCTGCTCGCCGGCGACCTTGATGAAGTTGGCGTCGTTGACGCCGTCACCGGCGACCATCGTGCCCTTCCAGCCCGCGCCCTTGAGCTGCTTGAGCAGCAGGCCGGCCTCGGTGTAGTAGCCACCGAAGAAGAGGACGTTCGCGCCGCTGCTCTGGATCTTGGTGACGACGGCGGAGAAGTTGGTCTGCTTGACCTGGATCTTGTCCTCGCCGGCGACGGTGCCGATGACCTTCTTGACCTCGTCCACCAGGCCGGCGCCGTACGCCGACTGGTCGTCGACGACGTAGACCTTGTCGGCCTTGAGGACGTTCTTGATGTAGCGGCCGGCGGCCGGGCCCTGCGAGGTGTCGTTACCGACGCCCCGGTGGAAGATCTTCCAGCTCTTGGTGCTCAGGCTCGGGCGGGTCGCCGACGGGGTGATGATCGGCAGGCCGGCCTCGTCGAAGATCGGGTCGGCAACCTCGGACTCGCCGGAGAAGGCCGGGCCGATGATGCCGACGACCTTGGTGTCGCCGACCGCCTGCTGGGCCAGCGCCGGGGCCTTGGCCGGGTCACCCTGCGAGTCGTACTCGGCCAGGTTGACCTTGCAGTCCGCGTTGTCCTTGTTGTACTGGTCGATGGCCAGCTTGGTGCCGTTGCGCATGTGGATACCGAGACCCGCGGCGTCACCGGTCAGCGGGCCGAAGAAGCCGATCTTCAGGTCGCAGGCGGCCTTGTCGCCGCTCGCGTCACTACCACTGTCGGCCTTACAGGCCGCGCCACTGAAAACGAGCGCGGTGATGGCTACGCCACCAAGCACCCGTGCGAGCTTCTGCCTCACGGCTCGTACCCTCCTCCGTCCGAAGGCCCGAACCACCCACCGCGAATTGGACCTTGCGAGGGCGGGCCGGACCGACCGCAATCCCGGTCTGGGCCGGGACGTTATCCCACTGGCGGGGCGCGCCGGTAGACCTAGGAAGAGGGGTTGACCTAACCGTTACGTTGAGTGGCCGTTTTCACAGATCTGCTGTAACACACGCGCCCGTGCCGTGGGAAAATCGGACATCCGACACCGAGCGGAAACACGCTGGTGGGAGGCTCAGCCGGGACTCCACGGCCCGCGCGCCGACCAGATCCGGGCCCCCGAATCGTTGTCCTCCAGCAACAGAACGGCCCCCCCGGCACCGGCCACCGCCACCGTGCGGTCGCTACCTCCCGGCACCGCCACCGGCAGGACCACCGGGGACCAACCGACACCGTCGGCCGAGAACCACCCCGTCGCCCCGCCGGCCACCACCGCGAGCGCGCCGCCCGCCACAGCGGTCAGCCCCCAGACCC
>NZ_QGKS01000063.1 GCF_003172935.1 Micromonospora sicca
CCGACCTGCGTCAAGCCCTCGCCGCCATCGACCACCACGTCGACGACTACATCGCCCGCGCACGACTCAAAACCGCAGCCTGAAAACCTGACTCAGTTGTTCAGATTCTCGAACCCAAGGATCTAGCGTCGGTGAGGACCACCGGCCCGTCGCGCCGATCCCGCACCGCAGGAGCAACTCGTGCCCTTCGCCTCGCCCGAGCAGCCCTCGCGACGAGGCCGGCCCCCGGTGCGCGACCCCGAGTCACCTCGCCGGGTGACGCTGCTGGAGCTCTTCTTCGACCTGGTCTACGTGGTCGCGCTGGCGCTCGTCTCGCGCGGCATGGTCGTCGATCTCAACTGGGAACGCGCCCTGCAGGCCCTGCTCATCCTGATGGCGCTCTGGTGGACCTGGGCGATCACCACCCTGGTCACCGACATGTACGACCCGGAGCGCACCGAGATCAAGCTGCTGATCATCGCGGTGATGTTCGGGGCGCTGCTGATGACCACCGCCATCCCGGAGGCGTTCGCCAGCCGAGGGCTGGTCTTCGCCGCGACGTACGTCGCGATCCATCTCGGTCGCGGCCTGTTCCTGATGCCGACGGTCCGGCACCACCGGCAGACCCAGCGGCGGGCGGCGCGGATCTTCATCTGGTTCGCCGTCTCCGCCGTGCCGTGGATCGCGGGCGGGTTCGTCCACGGCCACGCCCGGGAGGCGCTGTGGGCGCTGGCGCTCGCCCTCGACTATGTCGGCTTCCGGCTCGCGTACCCGGTGCCCGGCCTCGGCGTGGTGCCGGACGCCCAGCGCAACGTCACGGCTGAACACCTTTCGGAGCGCTACCAGCAGTTCTTCATCATCGCGCTCGGCGACGCCATCCTCACCACCGGCATGATGTTCAGCATCTACCACTCGGAGGCGCAGAACATCGGCGCCTTCACGGTCGCCTTCATCACCACCCTGCTGCTGTGGCGGATCTACGTGCACAAGTCCGGGGAGCTGCTGCCGCACGCCATCTCCAGTTCGAAGCAGCCGAGCCGATTCCTGAACACCGCCCCCTACACCCACCTGCTGATCGTGGCCGGGGTGGTGGTCACCGCGGCCGGTTTCGACCTGGTGCTGCACGAGCCGACGGGGCGTACGCCGCCGGCCTGGGCGGCGGTCATCCTGGGCGGGCCGGCGCTGTTCCTGGTCGGCCGGTCCTTCTTCGAGTACGAGGTGTTCAGCCGGGTCTCGCTGTCCCGCCCCGGCGGGCTGCTGGCGCTGCTCACCATCGCCCCGGCCGTGCTCTTCCTGCCGCCGCTGGTCGCCGCGACCGGGGCCATGCTGGTGCTCGCCGGGGTGGCCGTCGCCGACTATCGACGCAGCCGGGGCCGGCCGCCGGAGTCCCCGAAGCCGCCGCACTGAGCCGAAGCTCCCGGGCATGGTCGTAAACGGCCGTCCGCCCGGTCCCCGCCTCCGTTAGCCGAACGCGCGGATTGGGTACAGGGGTGGCACCTCGAAATCCACCACACCCCTGGAGGCAACCCATGCGCGGCACCTCGATAGTCGGCGTCCTGGTCGTGATCTGGCTGATCATCGGCGCGATCGCGGCCGGTCAGCGCGGCTACTACAGCAGCGACGACAAGAACTGCGCGGAGGCGGGCACCATCCTGGTGACCATCGTGGCCGGCCCGTTGAACTACATCGGCGCCAACCCCAAGGTGGACTGCACGCTCCCCGAGCCGTCCAAGTAATCCCCCACTGCTCCGGCCCGCGCCCGCTCCCCCCGCGGCGCGGGCCGCTGCGTGCGCCGGGCCGGTCGCGTCACCACCCGTAGTGCGTCCTAGGAGGCTGGGTTCCCGGCTGGCGTTTGCCCGCCGACCTGCCGGGAAGGGCCGAGGTCCACCGCGGACGGAACGGGAGACCCGGCGATGCAGATCGGCTACAAACTGGCCTCGGAGGCCTTCGGACCACAGGAGCTCATCCGGCAGGCGGTCCGCGCGGAACAGGCCGGCTTCGACTTCGTGGAGATGAGCGACCACTACCACCCCTGGCTCGAGGTGCAGGGGCACTCCCCGTTCACCTGGAGCGTGCTCGGCGCGATCGCCGCCAAGACCAGCACGCTCCGGCTCGCCACCGGCGTCACCTGCCCGACGGTGCGCTACCACCCGGCGATCATCGCCCAGGCCGCCGCCACCATGGCGCTGGTCTCGGACGGCCGGTTCACCCTCGGGGTGGGCGCCGGCGAGCGGCTCAACGAGCACGTCGTCGGGCAGGGCTTCCCGAGCGTCCGCGGGCGGCACGAACGGCTCCGCGAGGCACTGGAGATCATCCGGCTGCTCTGGCAGGGCGGCTACCAGTCGTACGAGGGCAGGCACCTCCAGCTGGAGGACGCCCGGGTCTTCGACCTGCCGGAGACGCTGCCGGTGATCGCGGTCGCGGCCAGCGGCCGGGCCTCGGCCGCCATGGCCGCCGAGCTGGGCGACGGCCTCTTCGCCACCGAGCCGAAGTCGTCGATCGCCGACCACTACCGGCAGGCCGGCGGGCGGGGCCCGCGCTACGCGGAGGTGCCGATCGCCTGGGCGACCGACGAGGAGCAGGCGGTCCGCGCGGCCCGGGAGACCAGCCGGTGGGCGATCACCGGGTGGAAGGTGATGAGCGAGCTGCCCAACCCGGTCAACTTCGACGCGGCCACCTCCTGGGTGGAGGACCACCACGTCCGCCGGCAGTTCTCGGTCGGCCCTGACCCGGAGGTCCACGTCGCGAAGGCGCGCGCCTACGTCGAGGCGGGCTACGACCACATCGTCATGCAGAACGCCGGCCCCGACCCGGACGGCTTCCTCGACTTCTTCGCCGGCGACCTCAACGCTCGGCTGCGCGCGCTCGGTTGAGCCGGCGGCCCGGCCCGGACCTCAGCCGCCGACGTGGATGCCGGGGCGGCGGGTGGGGTCGGGCTCGGACTTGCGGATGATCTCCCGGACCACGGGAGGGGTGTCGCCGCGGCCCAGGATCAGATAGCGCAGCAGGTGCGCGAGGGGGTTCCCCTCGGACCACTCGAAGTGGGCGTGCGGGCGGACGCCGGTGCCGTCGCGCAGCGCGAGCAGGATCGCCGCGATCGCGTTCGGCACGGCCGGGCTGCCGGCCCGCAGCACCCGGTACCCGTCGACCTCCACCCCGTGCACCCGCAGCACCTGGCTGAACTCGGACGGGTCGACCACGTCGATCTCGAGGAAGAGCACGTCCGCGGCGCCCGGCACCGGGTTGATCGCGCGCTGCGCCCGCTCCTTGAACCGGTACTCCTTCACCGAGCCGCTCTGCCGCTTGTTGGCGATCAGGTGCAGCCGGCCGTCGTGGGTCAGCGAGTCGGCGATGAACCGCCGGGCCGCCTCGTCGAACTCGATCCGCTCGGCCCGCAGCTCGGTGGTCCGGGTGACCCGGGAGATCAGCGAGACGGCGATGATGCCGGCGATGAAGAAGCCGGAGATGGTGATGCCGTCCGGCTTCTCGATCACGTTCTCGGTGAGGGCGTAGAGCAGCACCAGGGTCAGCACCGTGAAGCCGGCCCCGGCGAACGGGTGCCGCGACCGGTACGCGGAGATGGTCACCGCGATCGCGCCGGAGACCATCATCGCCAGGATCCCTGTCGCGTACGCGCCGGCCTGGGCGTTGACGTCGGCCCGGAAGGCGACGGTGATGGCGATGCTGATCAGCGTGTAGACGATGACCACGGGCCGGACCGCCCGGGCCCACTCCGGCGCCATGCCGTACGACGGCAGGTAGCGGGGCACGATGTTGATCAGGCCGGCCATCGCCGAGGCGCCGGCGAACCAGAGGATCAGCACGCTGCTGATGTCGTAGACGGTGCCGAACGCCTCGCCCAGGTGCTCGTGGGCCAGGAACGCCAGCGCCCGCCCGTTGGCCGCCCCGCCGGGCTGGAACTCCTCCGCGGGGATCAGCATGGTGGTGACGAAGGTGGTCGCGATCAGGTAGACGGACATGACCAGGGCCGCGGTGGCGAGCAGCTTGCGGGTGTTGCGGATCCGGTTCTCCAGCCGCTGCCGCGGGTCGGTGCCCTCGCCCTTGATCAGCGGCATCATGCTGACGCCGGTCTCGAAGCCGGAGAGCCCCAGCACCAGCAGCGGGAAGGCCAGCACGGCCGGCCCGAGCAGGTCGCCCACGCCGGCGCCACGGGCGGTGAGGGCGTTGGTCCAGCCGCTCAGCACCGCCGGGTCGGCGGCCACCTCGGCCAGCCCAACGACCACGATCACCGCGTTGAGCCCGAGGAAGACCGCCACCAGCGGGATGGCGACCTGCACCGCCTCGCTGAAGCCCAGCAGGAACACGCCGCCGAGGATCAGCAGCAGCGCCACCGTCACCGCGACCGCGGCCGTGGTGCCGTGCGGGAAGGACGCCGGCAGGATCGGGTTCTCCAGCAGGTGCACGGTGGCGTCGGCGGCGGAGAGGGTGATCGTGATGATCCACGAGGTGGCCACGAAGCCGAGCAGCACCAGCACGAATATCTTGCCTCGCCAGAACGGCAGCAGCCGTTCCAGCATGGCCACCGAGCCCTGCCCGTGCGGGCTTTCCCGGGCCACCCGCCGGTACATCGGCAGCATCCCGAGCAGGGTCAGCGCCACGATCAGCAGGGTGGCCAGCGGGGAGAGCGCGCCGGCCGCCAACGCGGCGATGCCGGGCAGGTAGGAGAGGGTGGAGAAGTAGTCCACGCCGGTCAGGCACATCACCTGCCACCAGGGGTGCGCCTTCGCCTCCGGCTCCCGGGTCTCCGGGCCGACCGGCTGCACCCGGTGCTGGAACAGCCACCGGCTCAGTCGGCTGGCCGGCTCGGCCGGCCGCACGGGGGTGTCCACGCACTCCGGGACGGCCCGCGGGCCACGACCGGCCCGCTCGCCGCGCTCCGGCTCGCGGCCCGGCGCGCGCCCGTGCGACCGCGCCTGGTCGCGCCGGCCCCGCGTACGCCGAGGCTGCCCCCCGTCCCGCCCGTCCGACATCTGCACCCCTTCAGGCCCTGACCCGACCGTAGGCGGTACCCACGGCGTCACCCGTCGGAACCCGGCAAGCCGGGGAGATCATCAGGGCGCGAGGGATCCTACCGCCGGGGCGGCGTCCTGCCGGGTCAGTCCGGGGCCGGGGCGCGCAGGGCGCGGACCAGCTCGTCCGGCTCGGTGACGGTCACCGTGAGCCCGGGGTGGCGCAGCCAGCTGCCCGGCAACAGGGCCGGCACCGGGGTGGCGAAGCGGACACAGACGCCCGCCGCGGTGCTCGTACCGAAGGTCACCCCACGGTCGACCTGCGAGATGTGCGGCCCGACCACCCGCCACCAGCGGTACGGCCCGCCGCGCTCGGCCCCGGTGACGTTGCTCCGGGCGGTCCGCAGCCGCCACGGGCCGAACCGGACCGTCAGCGCGTCGGCGTCCAGCTCGACCACGGCCGTCGCCGGCCGGACCCCGAGCAGCGCCAGCGGCAGCCGGAACACCGGGTCGAAGCGGAATCCGTACCGGCGGGGGGTTCCGCCGGTCGTCGGGTGGGCCGGCGCGGGCCGGTCCGGTTCGCTGGTCGTCATGCGCCGGGCGTACCCGGTGCCGGCGGGCCGACACCCGTCTCGCCCGCGCCGGCCGGCTCGCCCGGCTCCCCCCGCGATCGCGGACCGGCCGGCACCCCCCGGGCCGGCCGGTCCGCTCCCCCCGCGAACCGGGACCGGCCAGCACCCCCCGGGCCGGCCGGTCCCGCACTCCCGGCTCAGCCGGCCAGCGCGAGGCGGTCGGCGAGCCAGGCGACCCGGTCGTCGCGGACCCGCGAACCGCCCAGGTCGTGCTCCTCACCGGGGTAGAGCGACACCCGGGCCTCGGGCGCGGCGGCGGCGAAGGCGACCCGGGTCGTCGGGCCGACGAACCGGTCCTCGGCCGCGAACTGGAGGTACGCGCCGGCGCCGAGCCGCCCCACCACGTCCACCGGGTCGAGCCCGGCGAAGACCGCCCGGTAGGCGGCCCGCTCCCCGGCCGGCAGCCGCAGCCCGTAGAGGTCGAACCAGTTCGCCCAGGTGGCGTCCGGCGCCAGCAGCACGGCGGCCCGGACGCCCGGCTCCCGGGAGGCGAGGTCGGCGGCGTACATCGCGCCGTAGTCGTGCCCGACCACCGCGGTGCGGGCCGGGTCCACGCCGGGCTCGGCGAGCAGCCGGCGCCAGGCCTGTCCGACGGCGTCGAGCTGCGCGCTCACCGCGGCCCGGTCCCGGGCGTCGCCCACCGGGTCGGCGGCCCACGGGAAGCTCAGCTGGGGCAGCACCGAGACCACCCCGCGTCCCGCGAGGGCCGTCGCCTCGGCCAGGAACTCGGTGCGGTCCTGGTTGACCCGCCCCGGCTCGAACCAGTGCAGGGCCAGCACACCGGCGAGCCGGTCCGGCCGGCCGGGGTGCGCCGGCCGGACCAAATACGCCCGGACGGCCGGCTGCCCCGGCACCGGGATCTCGACGTCCCGGACCAGGACCGCGTCCCGACGGGTCGACGCGGGTCCGGCGGGCACCTCGGCGCGTGCCCCGCCCGCGCCGGCGAGCGCGCCGGAAACCAGGAACAGTGCCGTGGACAGCAGTGCGGGCAGACGTCGCACGAGCCACCTCCATCACTTTCTAAATTGGTTTTATAACTGATGGCGCTAGGATGACGGACGGCGATCGGTCAAGGGCGGAAGGACGGCGGAACGTGTCGACAACCGGACGGCGGGACGGGCGGGGATGAGCGCCGTGCCGCCCCTGGAGCCCGCGCTGCGACTGGCCGTCGCGCTGCTGCACAGCTACTGGGTGCTCCAGGAACCGGTCGACCAGCTCACCGTCGCCCGGCTCCACGCCGCCGGCCGCGAGCTGGGCCTGGCCGAGGTCACCGGGACGCTGACCGAGGCCCGCCTGCCCCGACTGCGGGACCTGCGCGAACGGCTCTACCGGGTCTTCGCCGCGCCCGACCCGACCGCCCGGATCGCCACCCTCAACGAGGTGCTGGCCGAGGTCAGCGACGGCACCGCGGTCGAGGCGGCGCCCGACGGCACCCTGCGGCTGGCGCCGCTGCCGCACGCCGGCCCGGTCGGACCCTTCGCCGCCCTGGTCACCGGGGCGCTCGCCCGGGCCGCGGTGGCCGGTGGCGCCGACCGGTTCGGGGTCTGCGCGGCCGACCCCTGCCGGGCCCCCTACCTCGACCGGACCCGCGCCGGCCGGCAACGCTTCTGCTGCGAGCTGTGCAACAACCGGGCCGCCGCCGCGGCGTACCGGAGCCGGACCCGGCGGTCCTGAGCAGTCACTCCAGCGCCGCGGTCCAGACCGGGACGTGCGCGTCCAGGTAGGCGGCCGTGTCCCGCCAGTACGCGCCGTCCTCGGCGTGGATCCGGGCCCAGGGCTGCACGCCGTCCCGGGCGCCCCGGCGGAGCAGGTCGTACATCGCGCGGGCACGCCGGCCCAGCAGCCCGGCCAGCGCCGGACGGTCCGCCCCGGTCAGGCCGTAGCCGTCCACCAAGACCCGCAGCCGCCGCGCAGACTCCCGCACCGGCCGGTCCGGTCGCATGCCGGCCATGCTCTGCGCCGCGTACGCCAGCTCCCACAGCCGGGTGCCCGGCCCGGCGGAGTCCCAGTCGATCAGCACCCAGCCGCGCGGCGAGCGGACCAGGTTCCACGGCGCCGCGTCGTGGTGGCAGACCAGGTCCGCGCCGTCGGGCGGGATGACCCGCTGCCACACCGCTGACGCCGGCGGCACGAAACCCGCCGTGGCGCGGTGCAACTCGGCCAGCAGGGCGCCGATCGACGCCAGCTCGGCCGGGGCGTACGTGCCCGCGGGGTCGCCGGGCTCCCCCGGCACGTACTCCAGCACCTGGCGGCCCCGGTCGTCCCGGCCCAACGGGCGCGGCGCGCCGGGGAAGCCGACCTCGTGCAGGTGAGTCAGCAGCGCGTCGACGCTGTCGGTCCACGGGCCGACCGGCCGCCCGACGGTGTCGCCGACCCGGACCACCCCCGCGGTGGCGTTGCCCGGCAGCGGCAGCTCGGTCTCCGTCACCGGCCCATCCTCGCACCGGGCCGGCACGACGATGTCCCCGCGTTCCGCCGGACGACGGAACGCGGGGACCGTTGCGAGCGAGTGCGCTTTGGTGAGCACACCAACTCGCAGTCCGCCGTCACCAGCGGACGCTCCTCGTCTTACCCGCTGACGCGGTGCGAGGTTGACGCTTCGACGACCACAGCCAGGACAGGTCCTGGTCTTACACGGTCTCCACGTCCGTTCGATCCCGAAGGATCTGGTTCCCGAGGCACTCCCGGTACCGACCAATCTGGCGTGTTTAGCCTGCCGTCGCAGGGGCCTCGCGCGCCGGATGGGTTTGATTATCACCTGCCCGACGGCGGTCACTCTAACACTGAAGCGCGCTCAAGAGCATCAGCGCCCACTCCGCTGGCAACAGATGTCAACCCCCCGTCGCGGCTACTGCAGGAACGCCCCGAGGGGCGAGAGCAGCAGCCGACCGAGCAGCGCGGCGTTGTCGTCCAACCGCGTCCGCTCACACTCGCGGGCCTCCGGATCGTGCCGGCAGCGCCAGATCTTCTGCGCGTTACGCCAGGCCACGTTCCGGGTGTACTCCACCAGTTCGCCCTGGTACCAGTCGTCGATGTCGCCGTTCACCATGTCGATCATGAGCTGCCAGTGGTCCAGGTAGCCCCGGCGCAGCTCGGGGATCCGCTCCGCGAAGATCTTGTTGATCTCCAGGTAGTCGTGGTGCTGGTCGCTGTCGTCGACCGGCTCGGACTCCAGGCTCTCCAGGGTGGTCACCACCGCGAACGGCAGGTCGAAGTTGATGTGCGCGTTCACCCCGGCGGCGGCCGACGGCAGCGGCCGGGCGTCCGGGCCGCGCATCCGCTGGAACAGGCAGGACCAGGCCTTCGGCGTGCTCGGGCTGGACTCCGTCCAGAACCGCAACGCGTCGAAGTAGCGGGCGGCGAACTCGACGTCCAGCCGGGCCAGGAAGGCCGGATCGGCGAAGCGGTCGTCGTAGAGGCCGTCCAGCACGGTGCTGGTAATGGTCAGGTAGAGCTTGTTGAAGTCCGCCAGGGGACAGCTCGCCTCCAGCGGCGGCAGCCGGACCAGCAGGTCCTGCAGCTTGGTCAGGTGGTCGACGACCGCCGGCACGTCGGCCGGGTGGTCGGCGAGCAGCCCGACGATGTCCTGGTGCACTGGACCCCAGACCGGTTCGGTCATCTCTCCTCCACTGTGGCCGGCCACCCCCGTACCGGTGACGTGGGACAGCCTTCCAGCCGCGCCGGTGCCCGGGATCAGTAGAACGACGTATGTCGGGTGGCCGGTCCTACGACTGTTCGACGCGGTTGCGCAGGAAGATCGCGCTCGCCTGCACCCGGGTCCGCACCTGGAGCTTGTCGAAGATGTGCGAGACGTGGACCCCGATGGTCCGCTCGCTGATGAACAGCCGCTGGCCGATCTCCTTGTTGGTCAGCCCCTCGGCGACCGCGGCCAGCACCTCCCGTTCCCGGGCGGTCAGCACGGCCAGCTCGTCCACCGCCGGCTCGGCGGGAAGCGCCGCGGCGGGCCGGCGGGGAGCCGGCGCCGGCGGCCCGCCGGCGGGCGACGGCCGCTCCTCCAGCGTCACCCGGGCGCGACCGGCCAGGGTACGGATCTCCGAGCTCAACGGCACCGCGCCGAGGCCCTGCGCCATCTGGTACGCCTGGCGCAGCAGCTTGCCGGCGGTCGCCACCCGGCTACGCCGGGCCAGCAACGCCTCGGCCTGCCGCAGCCGCGAGTAGGCCGCCGGGTACGGGTGGTTCCGGCGGTCCCACTCGGCCGCCGACCGGGCCCACAGCTCCGGGTCGCCCCGGCCGTCGAGCCGGCTCAGCTCGGCCGCGCAGAGCGCGAGGAAGCCGTCGACGATGTAGCGCACCGGGCGGCCGGCGTGCTGGCTCTTGCGGGCCACCCGGTCGACCACCTCGCGCAGCCGGCGGACCGCCGTCTCGTCCACCGCGATGGTGCGGCTGGCGTGCGCCTCCGCCTCCGCCCGCAGGCCGTGCCAGGCCAGCGTGGCCAGCACGATGACGTCGTCGGAGCGGCTCTCGGTCAGGCCACGCTGGACGGCCTGCCGGGCCAGGTCGTGCCGCCCCTCCCACATCGCCAGCCCGGCGCGCAGGATCAGCATCGGCAGCACGTGCCGGGCGCCGCCGCCGGCCAGCACGGTGGCCACCGCCTCCAGGTCCCGGTCGGAGGCCTCGATGTCGCCGTACCCGACGGAGAGCCGGCAGCGGGCCAGCAGCAGCTCGACCGCGTCCGCGCCGGACGGGCGGTGCCGCAGCGCCGCCGCGACCACCTTCTCCGCCTCCGACCACTGCCCCACCCGGAACAGGCCGTTGGTGGCGATGGCCAGCAGCCGGGTCTCCCAGGTGCGGCCCAGCCCCAGCTCGGCGACCCGCTCCGCGCCCCGGCGGGCCACCACCACGCCCTCCTCGAGGATGTTCAGCGGACCGGTCAGCAGCTCCGCCAGATGCAGGTACGCGCAGGCGACGTCCTCCGGCCGGCCAGACCGCTCGGCGGTCTCCACCGCCTCCCGCATCACCGCCAGCCCCGCGTCGGGATCCTCCAGGAAGGCCTCGCTGAAGCCGAGCGCGGCGCTGGCCAGCACCACCTCCGAGGCGGAGCCCTCGACCGTGGCGGCGAGCTGCAACGCCTCCCTGGCCTGCTCGCCGGCCTCGGCGTACCGGCCGAGGTGCAGCAGCAGCTCGGCCAAGTGGGCGGCGGCGGTGGCCCGCTCCCGCGCGGTGCAGTCGGCCGCCGCCAGCGCCCGGCGGTACTCCGCCTCGGCGGGCGCGGACCGGCCGGCGGCGGCCAGGTAGCGGGCCCGCCGGATGTGCAGGGCGCAGGCCGGCGGGCCGTCGGGATCCCCGGCCAGCTCCTCCAGCAGGGCCAGCGCCCGGGCGTGCTCGCCGCAGTGGTGCGCCGCCTCGGCGGCGTGTTCCAGCAGCTCGGCGCGGTCGACCTGGACCGGGGTGGCCCGGTCCGGGTCCGGCGGTACGACGGCCGGCGCGTCGGCCAGGTGCAGCGCGGCCGACCAGTGCCGGTGCGCCTCGGCGTAGCCGTGCAGGCGTTCCGCCTCCCGGGCGGCGGCCATCGCGGCCGGCAGCGCGCGGCCCGGCTCGCCGGCCAGCCGCCAGTGGTGCGCCAGCCGGGCCTGGTGCAGCTCCGCCGTGGCCGAGGTCAGCGCCTCGGCGTACCGCCGGTGCAGGGCGGACCGCTCGGCGGGCAGCAGCTCGTGCGCCAGCACCTCGGCGACCAGCCGGTGCCGCAGCCGGTAGCCCTCGTCGGCGCCGACCAGCAGCCGGTGCGCCACGGCGGCCCGGACCGCCTCGATCAGCTCCTCCTCGGGCAGCCGGACGACCTGGGCCAGCAGCCAGTGCTCGACCGGCTCGACCCCGGCGGCCACCGCGTGCACCACCGCGTGGGCGTGCTGCGGCAGGGCGTCGACCCGGGCCAGGAAGATCTCCCGGAGGGTGTCGGAGAGCCCGTCGCGGCCGTCGCGCAGGGCCCGGGCGAGTTCCTCGGCCACGAAGGGGTTGCCGCCGCTGCGCTGCCAGACCAGCTCGGCCGCGTCGGGGGTCAGCGGCCGGCCGACGACGGCCGCGGCCAGCCGGTCGGTGTCCGCCCGGTCCAGCGGCGCCAGGTCGACCACCCGGACCGACCGCAGCCGGCGCAGCTCGGTGAGGACACGGCGCAGCGGGTGGGCGCCCTGCAGCGCCTCCGCCCGGATCGCGGCGAGTACCGACAGTTGCAGGTCACCGAGGCCGGCGAGCAGGTAGAGCAGCAGCTGGCGGGTGCTCCGGTCGACCCACTGCAGGTCGTCCAGCACGATGACCAGCGGGCGACCGCCGGCGACCAGGTGCAGGCCGCGGGAGACCCGCTCCAGCAGCGCGCCGGCGCCGTCCGGCCCCGGGGTCTCGTCGTCGAACATCTGCAGCAGGCCGCGCACCGCCGAGGAGGTGCGGGCCTGGGCGGCGGTCAGCTCGGCGTCGAACCGGCGCAGGGCCTGCCGCAGCGGGTGCAGCGGGGAGGCGTCGCCGATGTCCAGGCAGGTGCCGGTCAGCACCAGCGCGCCAGCGTCCCGCAGCCGGGCGCTGACCTCGGCGAGCAGGCGGGTCTTGCCGACCCCGCTCTCGCCGGTGAGGAAGACCGCCGCGGTGTGCCCCTGGGCGACGTCGTCGAGCAGCGCCGACCGCAGCGCCGCCAGCTGGTCGGCACGGCCGACGAGCGGTGCCGTGTCCACATCGCTGGCCATGGCTCGCAGCCTAATCACAGACTCCCGGACCGTTCTACGGGCTCGGTGCCGTTGTGGTACTCCTCGCGTCGACATTGCGACTAAAGGTTGCGGGTGGCCGACATACGTCGTTCTGCCGATCCCCCGAGAACCCGGTGGTGGAACTCTCCGGAGGTCATCAGGCACCGGAGCGGGGGAAGGGTGGAGGCGATGCCAATGTCGACGACGGTGGGAAGTCGGGATCTCGTCAGCTCGGCCCGCTGGCCGGTGCCGGAGGAGAGGCGCACGGTCAGCGTGCTCTTCGCCGACATCGTCGGCTCGACCGGCCTGACCGAACGGCTCGACCCGGAGGACGTGCGGGCCCTGCAGCGGGTGTACTTCGACACCGTGGCCGGGGTGCTGCGCCGGTGGAACGGCGTGGTGGAGAAGTACATCGGCGACGCGGTGATGGCGCTCTTCGGCGCGCACGCCTCCGACGGCTTCGACGCGTACCGGGCGGTGCGGGCCGGGCTGGAGATCCAGCAGGCCGTCGACCGGCGGACGCCGGCCGGCGTCCGGCTGCGGGTCCGGGTCGGGGTGGCCACCGGCGAGGTGCTGGTGGATCTCGGCGCCACCCGCGACGGCGGACATGGCACGGCCAGCGGCGCGGTGATCACCACCGCGGCCCGCCTGCAGGAGTACGCCCCGCCGGGGGCGGTTGTGGTCTGCGCCGCCACCCGGCGGGCCACCGCCGGGCTGCTGGAGCAGCGGCCGCTGGCGTCCATGACGGTCGCCGGCAAGGCGCTGCCGCTGGACGTCTGGCGGGTGACCGGGACGAGCCGAACCCGTCCCGCCCCGCACCGCGGCCCACTGGTCGGCCGGCGCCGGGAGCTGGCCACCGCGGGCGACGAGATCACCCGGGCGGTCCGGGACCGCCGGCCCCGCTGGATCTCGCTGGCCGGCCCGGCCGGCAGCGGGCGCAGCCGCCTGCTGCACGAGCTGGCCCGGGCGGTGTCGACGGTGGACGGAACGCTGGTGCGCTGGTGCGTCGCGCACTGCCCGCCGTACGCCCAGGGGGGTCTGGCGCCGCTGGCCGACATGGTCCGCGGGTTCGCCGGGGTGCGCGACGGCGACCTGCCCGCGACCGTGCGCCGGCGGCTGGCCGCGGCGCTGGACGGGCTACTCCCGCCGGCCGCCCGGGGTCCCGCGGCGTACGCGCTGGCGGAGCTGGTCGCCGCGCCGGAGGACAGCGGTGCGGCGGACCGGGGCGCCGACGCCTGGCGGCTGGTCCTGCTGGAGCTGGCCGCCGGGCAGCCGGTGGTGGTCGCGGTGGACGACCTGGACCGGGCGGCGCCGGCGATGAACCGCTTCCTGCACCGGCTCTTCGCTGCGGCGACCGAGCGGCGGCTGCCGCTGGCGGTGGTCGCCACCCACGGTTCCGGCTGGGCCGACCTGGTGCCCGGCGCGGGCGACCGGCGTCGCCGGGTGCCGCTGCCCCCGCTCGGCACCGTCGACACCGGACGGCTGCTGCGACACCTGCTCGGCGGGGCCGGCCGGCCCGCCGCGCTGGCCCGGGACCTGCTGCCGCTGGTCGGCGGGAACCCGGCCGTCGCCGCGGCGTACGTGCGGGCGCTCGACGAGGACGGCGGCGCGCCGGCCGGGCCGGTGCCCGACCCGGTCCGCCGGATCGTCGACCCCCGGCTGGACCGGCTGGACGGCGACCACCGGGCGGTGCTGATGGCCGGCGCCGCGCTCGGCGCCCGCTTCGCGGCCGGCGCCGTCGAGCGGCTGCTCGGCTGGGCGCCGGGCCGGGCCGGGCCGGTGCTGCGTGGCCTGGTCGCGAGCGGTCTGCTGCGGCGGCCGGCCCG
>NZ_QGKS01000191.1 GCF_003172935.1 Micromonospora sicca
GCCACAACCAGTACCGCGTCAAGAAACCCGACGAACCAGGCGGCGTCCGCCACGACAGACCCGCCACGATCCGGCTCTACAAGCTCAGCCACCAAACTCCATGATCAACTTAGGCTACGCGGCATTGCGTCCGGCCCTGCCCCCTGCACCTTCGGGGTTGAGGAAGAGCGGTACAGCGGTTAGCGCTGAGAATGATCTTGCTCTGGGGATCTCACATATACGTTCGTTTCCGATAGACCCTCTCCAGGACGGCCGCCACCGAATGTCGGCCCAGCATCGCACCCCACCAAAACTCATCTCGGAAACAAGCCATCACAACACCCCACTGAAAATGAGTTCCGATAGAGTGCGCCGGTGGGACACAAGATCGGGTACGCGCGAGTCAGTACTGCCGACCAAGATCCGCAACTGCAGCTTGATGCTCTCGCCGCCGAGGACTGCCTCAAGATCTACAAAGACGTGGCCACCGGAACCAAGGCCGACCGCCCGCAGTGGCAGGCCTGCCTGGACGATCTGCGCCCCGGCGACACTCTGATCATCTGGAAGATCGACCGGCTCGGCCGTAGCCTGCGTGACCTGGTGGACATCGTCGCCCTCCTCGAAGCCCGCGGCGTCGGGGTCAAGTCGCTGACCAACGGGATCGTCGACACCACCACCGCGCATGGCAAGCTCGTCTTCGGCATGTTCGCCTTGATGGCGGAGTACGAAGCCGCGCTCATCAAGGAACGCACCCTCGCTGGCCTGGCCGCTGCCCGTGCCCGCGGCCGCACTGGCGGTCGCAAACCTAAGATGACCCCCGCCCTGATCAACAAGGCGCAGCGCATGTACGACTCGAAGCAGTTCACGATGGCCGAGATCGCCGCTTCCTGCGGCGTCACCCCCATGACCATCTACCGCAACATCCGCACTGACACCGCGGAGCGGCCCACCACGGCGACCGCGTCTACCGCCGCACCGAGAGGCGGGCCCCGGTGAACCGGCCGGGCTGGCTACTCGACGTCGACGGCATCCTCAACGTCTCCCGCCCCCGCGTAGCGCAGCGGCCCGCCCGCGGCGGCAGCTCCCGGTACGACGAACGTGATTACATGTACCGGGCCGCCGTGGACGTCATCACCATGAAGATTCGGCTACAAGACCTCACGCGGGACTCGGGGTGACACGGTCAATCGGCCAGCTCATCAACGCTGCGTACTGCCGCCGAGAGCAACGCCGGGTCGGGCGCGGCGGCGAGTACGTCGGCGACCGCGTCGGCGTATTTGATCGCGTGCGGATCGCCGATCGCCACCGCCCGGTCGGCCAGCTCCGCGATGGTGAGGTCGGGGCGAGGCTGCGGTAGCAGGCGCGGTTCGGCCGGTGCGTATGCGGCAGTGACCGCAGCCGTTGCCGCCCAGGCCGCGGCGAGACTTGCCGGCCACATCGCCTCGGGAAGAACCGGCAGGACGCGCATGACCGCGTTCGGTGCGGTGACGGCGTGCACCAGCATCACCGGGTTGCCGTACCCGTAGCTGCCGTGCCGCTCGGCGGCCGCCCTCACCACAGCCGCAAGCCGCGCCGCCGTGCGTAAGCAGATGACCGAGCTCACCGAGCAGACCCGGCGGTTGATCGGCTGCTCGTCGCTGGTCCTGGTCGCCAGCGTGGACGCCGAGGGCAACTGCGACGTCTCCCCGCGCGGCGGCCCCGCCGGGTTCGTCGCCGTCCTGGACGCGCGGACGGTGGCGATACCGGACGCGACGGGCAACAAGCGCCTGGACACCCTGCAGAACGTCGTCGCGACCGGGCGGGCCGGGCTGCTGTTCGTCATCCCGGGGCGCACCACGACCCTCAGGGTCAACGGCCGGGCCTGCGTCTCCACCCGCCCCGAGCTGCTCTCACAGCTGACCGCCGTGGGCAAGCCGCCGGCCAGTGCGCTGGTGCTGGGCATCGAGGAGGTCTACCCGCACTGCCCCAAGGCGCTGCTGCGCGGCGGGGTCTGGAAGCCGGAGCAGTGGCTGCCGGCGGACGCCCAGCCGACCTCGGCCGAGATGACGCTGGCCCAGCTGCGGATGCCGGAGCTGACGATCGCAGACATCGAACAGGTGGAGGCGGACTCGCTGAAATACCGGTACGAGTGACGGGCCGCGGACCGGCCGGCCGGGCGCTCAGGCCCAGGCCGTGCCGGCCCTCGTCGCGTCCTACTCCTCCGGCTCCCAGGCGATCAGCTGGTCGAAGACGCGGCGGTCGCCGTCGAGCCGCAGCAAGTCCATCGGAATGCGGCCGTAGAAGAACATGACCAGCTCATTGGCCGTACCCCGGGCGGAGACATAGGCCGCCTCCGGGCCCTCGCCGGCGACCGGCGCGGAGAGCCGGGCGGTCCGTGCGCCGTCGGCGGAGAACCAGAGCCGCCAGGAACGGCCCTCGGTGGCGTGGTAGTCGATGACAGCGGGCTTGTGCGGCCACGCGGCCGTCGTCGCGACGCAGGTGGTCAGGAACTCGTCGACACCGTCGAGGGCCACCTCGTCCGGCAACGGCTGCGGGGCGCCCACGGCGACCTGGGCGTCATAGGTGTGCACGGCGACCTGCTGAAGCTGGTGCCGGGCAACGGCACCAGCGGTCTGCGGCGACTGCGACGGACCCCACCACGTCCAGCAACCACGATCCGGGCCGGCCTCCCGCAACGCGGCCAGCAGCTCCCCCGTCGACGCGGCGAACCAGGCCAGCAGGGCCTCGCGCTCCCGGGGCGGCACCGGGGCGGAGATGGCCGGCGGAGCGTCGGCGGGCCCCGCGGCCACGATGGCGGCCCACTTGCGGCGTCCCTCGCCCAGGTGCTGCACCAGGTCGAACAACGTCCACTCGGGGCAGGTCGGCACTCGCACGTCGAGGCTGGGTGCCGCGGCGACCGCCGCCCGGAAAGCGGTCGATCGTTCGTCCATCAGCCGCAACAGGTCGGCGAACTCCAGAGTCTTTTCCACCGCGGCTTTGTACCACCCCGCTCCGACAACCGACAGCGGGTTTCCCCGCCCCGGCGGCGGGGCCACGCGGAAATCCGTTGCCCGGCGGCCCGCGGGTTGACCATGCTGACGCGCATGGATCAGTGACCAGTGGCGCACGTGCGCGATGAAGGCGGGTTCGAGTCACCTCCCCGTCTCGTCCGCCGTGCCACTCGAAGCCCGCACCGGGTGACCGGTGCGGGCTTCCTTCACGCGACGTGATCTGCGACGTCGCGCCAGCCGGCGTGCTCCGCGCCGAGACGCCGGCTGCCCGCCACTGGATCCGGGAGGCACCCCCCGGCGCGCCATCGCGCTGCCGGGCGCCTCCTGCCTAGACCTTGGAATCGCCGAAGCCATGAATAGTTCCCGCCATGTCCGCGTGCCGGCCGACGGTCGCGGACCCGGCATCGACCGCAAAGCGCTGTGGGTGGTCAGCGAGCTCGGACTGCCGACCATCGTCAAAGCCTGCGTGTCGTGCAGGTCCACCCGTCACCGTCCCACCGGGAAGATCCGGGTCAACGCGAACCACAAGCTGCTCGACGTGTGGCTGCTGATCTGCTGCGACCTGTGCGGCCGCACGTCGAAGATCCCCGTCCACGAGCGCGTCAACGTGCGGGCGCTGGACCACGAGCGGCTACTGAGGTTCGAGAACAACGATCCGGCCATGGTGCGACAGCTGACCATGGACGCGACGCTCGCCCACAAGGCCGCCTACCAGCTCGACTGGACCGGCACCTGGCAGTTGGACACCGACATACCGTTCTACGACCTCCAGCGCGAGGATGCCGGGCCGCTCGAGGTCATCATCAGGTTCGAGCTCCCGGCACCCGTCCGGGTCGAGAAGCTGCTCACCGCCGGGTTCGGCCTGAGCCGTCCCGCCGTGCGAGGCATGGTCGACTCCGGGCGCATCCGCCTGCCCCTGCCCATCGACGCCAAGGCCCGCGAGGACTTCACCTTCCTTGTCGTCACCGCCCCACCGCTGTCACCCGAGCGGGCATGAGGCGCCACCCCACGGCGCGATGACCTGCGCCGTGGGGCGGCCCGTACCATCCGGCCCGCCGGCCGTCGCGGTCGGCGGGCCGGCCCAGCGTGCGGCGGCTCACTTGAATGTGCCGGCCTTCGCCCGCACGGACATGCCTGCGTGCGAATCCCGTGCTTCAAAGACCTCCGCTTGGCTGTCCGCGACATCTCGCCTGAGCGACTACTCCCGCCTCGCGAGCAACGCATCCACCCTCGGGGCCGGACAGCACCTCCGCTCGCGGCCCGCGACGCGGACACCGAACCCGCGCCTTATCGCCCCGTTACACACCGCTGCCACGCCTCATGGCATCAGCCGACACCGGCATCCGGGTCGCGCAGGGACCTGAGCTGCTGTGCGCTTGACGGGGCGGGGAAGGTGTAACGCCCCAGCATGTTGATGTGCGCGTACCCGAGCGGTGACAAGCGGGCGGCGTCCTCGTCGCGGACCTGGTAGCCCTGGGCGCGGAGCGCGGTGACGGCCAGGTCGATGTAGCGGGTGTTGAAGAGCACGACCGCGTTGAGGACGAGTCCGAGCGCGCCGAGCTGGTCATCCTGTCCGGTGCGGTAGGGCTGCATGATGTCGCCGCGGTGTCCGTGCAGGATCTTGCGGGCCAGGGAGTGTCGGGACTCGCCGATGTTCAGTTGCCGGGTCACGGTACGCCGGTAGGTTTCGTCGACCGGGTCGACCGGGTCGACCATGGCCAGCAGGTGCAGGGTCTTGGCGATCCGGCCGTACTCGGCCAGGGCTTGACCGAGCGGGGTGGGATGCCCGTCGCGGGTCAGCATCCGCAGCAGGTCGTAGGCGCGGACCTGGTTAGTGATCAGGGAGCCGGCCACCCGTAGCATGTCCGGCCAGTGGGTGATGATCCGTTCGAGGTTGACCTTGTTGCGGGCGATCGCGTTCAGCGGGCCGTAGTCGCCGGCGGCCCGGCCGGGAATGTCGGCACGCCAGAACCCGGTGCCGCCCACATCGGCGATGCGCGGGGAGAACCGGTACCCCAGCAGCCGAAATAGGCCGAAGACAATGTCCGAGTAGCTGGCCGTGTCGGTCGCCACCATCTCCGGCTTCGGGCCGGCGTCGAGGTTGAGCAGCGTGTCGAGGATGTAGAGGCTGTCGCGGACGGTGCCGGTGATGATGATCGCGCCGAGGCCGGCGAACCGGTCGTTGACCGCGTTCAGCCAGGTGATGCCGCGTTTGTAGCCGAAGAAGCGCGGGCTGGGCGCGGCGTGGACCGACTGCACCGGTACCCGGAAGCGCAGCCCGTCGACCGAGGCGACCAGGCCATCGCCCCACAGCTCGGTGATACCGATGCGCTGCTGATAGTCGACCAGGCGGGCGTTGGCGGCGGCGTGGGTGTCGGCGCGGATGTAGTTCTGGTCTACGTGCGGTGGCATGCCTTTGACGAAGCCGACCCGGCGAGCCGTACCTCTGTCCGCCGCCGCGCCGTCCTCGCGGACACTCTGACTGAGCTCACCACCGCCGGCGCGCTCGCCTTACCCCGGCTTGTCTCCAGCACTCTGTTCGGGCCGGGCCGGCTCACTCTGACCCTGTTGTGGGAGGCTCACCGCGGAAACCGTCGGCGACGGCGACGTGCTGCTGGTGGTGGAGAACAGCGACACCTTCGACTCCATTGTTCACGCTCTCTCCGGCAATCCGGGACGCGTCGGTCCCGGTCGGCTGGGGCGCCGGCGGAGGTTTCGAGGCGTCCGTGTTGTCTGTTGTCGATCCCCCGCCTCGGTCGGGACTTCCGGGAGGTCCGCTACTTCGGTGACCTCGACGTCAAAGGCCTGCAGATCCCGAGCAACGCTGCGGCCGTCGCTCACGCCGAGGGCCTGCCACCGATTCGCCCCGCCGACGGGCTGTACCAGGCCCTGCTCACGCACGCGAGGCCGCACCCGGGCAGCCGAAAGTCAGCGAAGCCAAAGCCGCGCACCATACCGAGTGGCTTCCACCGCACCTGCGGCCCGCAGCCCAGGCTCACGTCACCGGAGGTACCCGACTCGCCCAGGAGGATATCGGGCTCGAGTATCTGACCGCGAACGACGCCTGGCGTACCGACCTCGGATAGGCCCCACCGCCGTGCACTTTTCGGCACTGCCGGGCCCGCTTGCGCCGTTGCTGGAAGCTGTGAGGGGCTGCCCGGCGCGTCCTCGGCCATCCCCTCACAGGATCACTCGGCTCGGGCGACCTTCCACGCGTCGGCGAACACTGGCGCGGGAGCGTCGGCAGCGCAGACTGGCGCTCCAGTCCTCCGCCTCGAGAAGAGCGGGTCCGGCACTCACCACAGCCGGCCAGGAAAGCGTTTGGTGACCTCCTGGAGGTACCAGCCGTTGCCGTCCGGGTCGTTGAACGAGGCGAACGAGAAATAACTCGCTCGGTCCGGAGCCAGCCCAGGGACCCGTCCCTGAGCGTTCGCCTGGGGCATTCCACCGCCGGCGTCGTGGAACACCTCGCTCACCTCGACGCCGCGGCCAACCAGCTCGGCCCGGGCCGCCTCGATGTCGTTCACCACCAGGCACAGGCCCTGCAGGGAGCCGGGCGCGGCCGAGGTGAGGCTGCGGCCCAACATGATCGAGCACTCCGACCTGGGCGGTGTCATCTGCGCCACCCGGGCATCCCCCTCGCCGATGTCGATATCCTCCCGCCAACCCAGCGCCTTGTAGAAGTTCTTGGCCCGTTCCACGTCGGCGACCGGCAGCACGATGAACTCGAGCTTCATGTCCACGACTTCGGCTCCTCTCCTGCGATGGCAGCAACGTGCGAATTTTTCTCGATTCCTGCGCCCTTGGCTGTCCCCCTGCGCTCATCCTCGACCAACCGTCACCCAAAGAACGCGAATAACTACAAAACGCCATCAGGGACGCTCTACGACGGCTGGTGACCCCTCCCCCTGGCACGTGGTGGCGAAGCGAGTCCTCACGTCGGGCGCACACGCCGCCCGACATCGAGTCATCAAGCGCCCTGTCCCTGGTTCTGCATCAGGCCGCCGTCCATGAAATACGTCGAGCCCGTCACGTAGTCGGCGTCGTCGCTGGCCAGGAAGACGGCGAGTTTGGGAGGGCGAGGCTCTTGGCGAACTCCAGCATGCCGCCCTTGCTGGTGTCGTAGTCCGCGCCGCCGGCCCGGGCGACCTCCTGGTGGATGGAGGTGATGTTGATGATCTTTCCGCGCCCGCCCTGGTCGCGACGATGCCGGACGAACCGGCGGGAGCAGAAGAACGTGCCGTAGACGTTGATCCGGATGGCCCGGTCCCAGGTCTCGGTGTCCAGGTCGGCGACCGGGATGCCGGAGGCGTCCACCCCGGCGTCGTTCATCAGGATGTCCAGCGTGCCGAACTCGGCCAGCGCCTCGTCGAACATCGCCTCGACCTGGTGCTCGACGCTGATGTCGGCCTGCACCACCACGGCCCGCCCGCCGGCCTCCTGCACCTTGGCCTTCGTGTGGTTCGCGCCGGCATGGTCGTGCAGGTAATGCACCACCACGTCGGCGCCCTCCCGGCCGAACTCGATCGCGGTGGCCTGCCCGATCCCCGAGTCCGAACCGGTGATCAGGGCGGTCTTCCCCTCGAGGCGTCCAGTCATGAGCGTGCCCCTTCCGTCCGTTCCGTACCGGCCGGCACGGGATGTCGCGGCTGGCCCGAGGCGGCGCGCCGTTCGGCGGCCTCGGTGAGCCTGCCGGCGGCATTGATCAGCCCGATGTGCGAGAAGGCCTGCGGGAAGTTGCCGAGCTGCTCCCCGGTGGCTTGGTCGATCTGCTCGGCGAAGAGCCCCAGATCATTGGCCCGGGCGGCGAGCCGCCCGAACATGTGGTGGGCCCGGTCCACCTCACCGGCCAGCGCCAGGCAGCTGACCAGCCAGAACGAGCAGATGACGAAGCCGGCCGGGTCGCCGTCCCAGCGGCGCAGCAGCCCGTCGTGGGAAAGCTCGCGTTCGATCACGCGCACCGTGGAGCGCATCCGCGGGTCGTCGGCCGGCAGGAAGCCGACCAGCGGCATGAGCAGCACCGAGGCGTCCAGCTTGTCGGAACCGAAGGCCCCGGTGTACGCGCCGAGCCGCTCGTGCCAGCCCTGGGTCAGTACGGCCTCGCGGATCTCGTCCCGGGCGGCGGCCCAGCGGGCCACGTCGGTCTGGTCGCCGAGCCGCGGGCCGAAGCGGACGGCCCGGTCCAGCGCCGTCCAGCACTGCACCTTGGACGAGACGTAGTGCCGTTCGGCGTCGCGGGCCTCCCACATGCCGGCGTCCGGCCGCTGCCAGTTGCGCACCGCCTGGTCGGCGAGGTCCCGCAGTAGTTGGCGCACGTCGGGCATCATCGGGTCGAGGTAGTGGCGCATCAGCCAGGCCGCGTCGAGGATCTCGCCGAGCACGTCGGACTGCCGCTGCCTCCAGGCGTCGTTGCCGACGAAAACCGGCCGGCTGTCGGCGTACCCGGCGAGGTGGTCGAGGGGGTGCTCGGTGAGGTCCCGCTCCCCCTGCACCCCGTACATGATGGGCACCGGTTCGTCACCGATGCGCCCCATCGCCCGGGCCACCCAGGCGAACTGCCGGTTGGCCTCGTCCGGGCAGGCCGCCCGCCAGAGGGCCTGGAGGGTGAGGCTGAAGTCGCGCACCCAGACGTAGCGGTAGTCGTAGTTGCGGTCCTCACCCGGTTCCTCGGGCAGCGAGGTGGTGGCCGCCGCGACGATCGCGCTGCTGGGTCGGTAGGTCATTCCCTGCAGGATGAGGGCGCTGTGCCGCACCTCGTCGCGGAAAAGGCCGCGGTACTGGTCCGCATGCAGGTCGGCCCAGGAGCGCCAGCCGGCGACGGCGTCGGCCACCACCCGGTCGGCGTCGGGCAACGCGGGCGGGTCGGCATCGTAGGTCGGCGCGTGGCCGAGGGTGAAGCGGTAGGTTTGGCCGGCCCGGACGGTGAAGGTCGCGGTGGCGTCACCGCGCCTGCACTCCAGCGGGACGTCGGCGCGCAGGCTCAGCCGGCAGCCGCCGGCGGTCGCGTGGACCACGCCCTCCTGCCCCGTCAGGTAGGCGGTCACCCGCCCGTACTCGAACCGTGGCCGGTAGTCCAGGCGGACCGGCACCTCGCCGGAGAGCCCCTCGACCACGCGGCCCAGCACCCGCGGTGAGCGCAGGCCGATGTCGTGGCCTCGTGCGCCGGGCTCCAGCGCGAGGGCGTCGGTCACCGCCACGCTGCCCTGGCGGGTGGTGAAGACGGTACGCAGCACGAGCGTGTCGTCCAGGTAGGACCGTTCGGAGGTGAAGTGCTCCTCCGGCTGGATCGACCAGTGCCCGGCGTCGTCGTCGAGCAACCGCCCGAAAACGGAGGGCCCGTCGAAGCGTAGTGGGCACCACCAGTTCACCGAGCCGGCCCGGTCCACCAGGACCGCGGTGCGACCGTCCGCGAGGAAACCGTGGTCACCGATCGGTCCGCTGTCCACGCGGGTGTCTACCCGGCCGGACGGGGTGGCATTCCGCAGCCGGCTCCTGGCTCTTGGCCGGGCCGCCGGTAATGCTCGTCCTGTGACTGCCTGGCGGTGACCCAGCGTTGTCTCGCTTGCGATGTCTCCTTCGGTGACGGCACCACGCCCACCACGATCAGAAGACAAACAGCGCGATGGCCCACGATAGTGAGAAGCCACAGCCTTCGGCTCTCCTCGCTATCTTGGGCCATCTCAGGTCAAACCGGGTCCGGGTGGCCCGGGATGGATGGGAACGGACAGCTGTCCCTTCCCATCCATCCCGGATCGGCAACGCGGCGTACGACGCGCTCAAGGCGGCGGTGGGCAGATCCTTCTCCCCGACCGGGACGCGGGCGCCCGAGGGTCCGGACCTGCTGCACCGGAGGTTCTGCTGAACTCGGTCGCTGCTGCCGGTGACCGCGCGCACCGACAGTGTCCTCACCGGTTGCGCAGGGGATCGATCACCACGCCGGGGTTGAGGATCCCCGCCGGGTCGAGTGCCGCCTTGCCGGCCTGGAGCGCGGAGGCGAACAGGTCGGGGCGCTGCTGGTCGTACCACGGCCGGTGATCACGGCCCACCGCGTGATGGTGGGTGATGGTGGCTCCGCCCGCGATCAGCGCCTCGGAGACCGCCGCCTTGATCTCGTCCCACTGCTCCACCGTCTTGCCCCACCCACCAGCGGCGTAGATCCCGAAATACGGTGCGGGGCCGTCGGGGTAGACGTGGGAGAAGCGGCAGGTCACGACTCCTGTGGCGCCGACCTGGTGCATGGCGTCCTCGGCTGCGGCGTTGACGGCCGCGCGTAGAGAGTCGAACCGGTCCCACGTGCAGGCCGTCTCGAAGGTCTCCACAATCATGCCCTGAGCCGCAAGCGCGTCCCGCCGGTACGGCATCCGCACGAACGAGGAGCGCCAGGTATCGGCGGCTCCGCTGCGCGCGGCCTGGTCGGCGGTGTCGGTGTAACGCGGCGGCTCGGGCAGGACTCCGCCGTGGTCACGGCACAGCTCCAGCGCCCGTTCCATCCAGGCGGTGACGGGGTGATCGGCGGATTCGAAGCCGAGCACCAGGACAGAGGTCGAGGAGCCCGCGTTGATCAGTGCCTCCATCGGATCCAGGAGCCGGCAGTTGGCCGGGTGGAGCCCGGACTGGGACAGCGCGCGCACAGCCTGAACGCCCGCGTCGTAGTCCGCGAAACCCACCGAGGCGCCGGCCCGCCAGCGGGGTCGGTCCTGAAGCCGGACCCAGGCTTGGGTGATGACACCGAGCGATCCCTCGGAGCCGAGGAACAACCGGTCCGGGGAGGGACCGGCGCCCGAGCCCGGAACCCGGCGGGTCTCGATGACGCCGGCGGGGGTGACCACCCGCAGCGACTCGGTGAGGTCGTCGATGTGGGTGAGCTGCGTCGCGAAGTGGCCACCGGCCCGAGTGGCCAGCCAACCGCCGAGGCTGGAGAACTCGAAGGACTGGGGGAAGAACCGAAGTGTGTACCCCTGCGGCCTGAGCTGCTCCTCCAGATGCGGGCCCAGAACCCCTGCCTGGACGAGCGCGGCCCGGCTGGTGGAGTCGACCTCAAGGACGTGGTTCATCGAGGTCAGGTCCAAGCTGACCACTCCGGAGTACCCGCCGCCCACACGGGGCTCGACGCCTCCCACCACCGAAGAGCCGCCCCCGAAGGGGATGACCGCGATGTTCGCATCGGTGCACCAGTCCAGCACGTGGACGACGTCGGCCTCCGAGGTCGGGCGCACGACGAGGTCGGGAACGTCGGACAGCTTCCCCAGCAGCGCCCGCACCACGTCGCGGAACGCCTGCCCGTGGCTGTGCGCCAGCCGGTCGCGGACGTCCTGCGAGACCAGCGGCGCCAGAGCCTGCGGCGCCTGGACCCGGCTGGCACCCACCCCGAACGACTCGACCGGCGGCGCTTCGTGCACGGCCAAGTCCGCGCCCGGGAGCATCTCCGCAGTGCGCCGGCTGAGTTCCTCCCGCTCCGGGCCGGCCACCGCGTCCTCGATGTTTCCCCATCCCCACCACGAACGCGTCTTGCCGCGCACTGCCGCACCACCTATCTGAACGCCGGGTAGACCCGGGTGTCGTCTGCTGTGGGAGGCCGCTGGACCTGCGGCGATCCCGACGGCGGCCCGGGCTGTCCAGGGGGCCGCCGACCAGAAGCTGGGTTGAGCGGTACTCGTTCGGCCGCGTTGTGGGTCACTCTGCCGCCCAGCCTAGGCCCTGCCGCTGGCATCACCGCCGACCCGCGCGACCTGCTCGGGTTCGTCGCCGGCCACGAGGGCATGAAGCTCAGTCTGCGGGGAGCGGCAGCTCGACCGGCTCGGCGGCGGCGCCGGCCGGCGCGGAGTGCTGCGGCGCGGGGCGGGTCGGCAGTCGCGAGTGCCGGTGGTTGCGCACGGCCACCTCGCAGGTGACGAGGCGGATCGGCGGGGGCGGTGCGGTGAACGGTCCCGGCCCCCAGCGCACCCAGAGCGCGACCCGGCCGGCGTCGGCCTCGGCGAGCAGCTTCTCCACGGTACGCCGGCGGTCGGTGCGGTCCACCTCGATCACGACGGGACGGCCGACGGGACGAGCGCAGGCCACGTCCACGACCGAGTGCCGGTCCTGGTACGGGGCGGGCAGCGGGACCACACTCGTGGCGCGCCGGTACACCCGGAAGCCCTGGGCCTCACCCCATGCGGCGACCGCGTCGACGAGCAGCGCGGTGACCTCGTCGGTCGGCCGGTCCACGAACGTGAGGTGGTCCAGGTGCGCCGCGAGCGAGGCGGCGAGCGCGTCGTCGTTCACGGCCCGCCCTGGTTGCCGCGCGGGACGATCAGCCCGGTCTCGTAGGCGACGACGACCGCCTGCGTCCGGTCCCGCAGGCCGAGCTTGCCCAGCAGTCGGCTCACGTGCGTCTTCACGGTCTCGTCGCTGACCACGAGCCGCTCGGCGATCTCCGGGTTGGACAGGCCCTCGGCGAGCAGCCGCAGCACCTCCGTCTCCCGGGGGGTGAGTACCCCGAGCCGGGCCGGGTGCCGGGGCGGTCGCGGGCGCAGCCGCGCGAACTCCCCGATCAGCCGCCGGGTCACCGTCGGCGCGAGGAGCGCCTCGCCGGCCGCGACGACCCGGACGGCGTCGAAGAGCCGCTCGGCGGTGACGTCCTTGAGCAGGAAGCCGCTCGCGCCGGCGCCGAGGGCGTCGTAGACGTGCTCGTCCAGGTCGAAGGTGGTGAGGATGAGGATCCGGGGGCCGTCGCGGGCGGCGAGGTGCCGGGTGGCCTCGATGCCGTCCATCACCGGCATGCGCACGTCCATGAGGACCACGTCGGGCCGCCGCTCCCGGCAGACCCGCACCGCCTCGGCGCCGTCGGCGGCGCTGCCGACCACAGTGAGGTCCGGCTGCGTGTCGAGGAGCGCGGCGAAGCCGGCGCGGACGACCTCCTGGTCGTCGGCGACGACGACCCGCACCGGCCCGCTCATGACGGCGCCTCGCTACGCTCGCCGCCGTCTGGCGGCACCAACGCGCTGAGCCTGATGATTGGCTCGCTGCGCTCGCTCATTGGTCCACCATGGTTTCGCTCGGTCGGACAAGGGTTCGGGTGACCGTCGGGCCCGGCCGCGACCGGCGTCGCCGACGGTACCTCTTCGGGGAGGGGCAGCATCGCGTCGACCAGGAAGCCGCCGCCCGGCGCGGGGCCGGTCCACAGCTCGCCGTTGAGGGTGGCGACCCGCTCGCGCATGCCGAGCAGCCCGTGTCCGGCGTCGGGGGGCCGCCCGGGGACCGGTCCGGGGCCGCTGTCGCGGACCCGCACGCGCAGGGCGTCGCTGGTGTAGTTCAGTTCGACGTCGACCGCGGCGCCGGGGGCGTGCCGGCGGACGTTGGTCGGCGCCTCCTGCACGATCCGGTACGTGGTGAGCTGCACGCCCGGATCGAGCGGGACGACCCGGCCGCTGACGAGCAGCCGCGCGCCCGCCCCGGTCGAGTCGCGCGCCTCGTCGAGCAGCTCGGTGAGCTGCCGCCGGCCGGGCTGCGGTGTGCGGTTCGGGCCGGTCACGCCCGGCTCCTCGGCGTCGTCGCGCAGGACAGCCCGTTGGGTGAGTTCGTGGAGAGCCGCTTCGACGAGTTGTGGCGGCATCCGAGCACCCGGCGGTTGGCGGAGTACGTGTGCCTGCCGATGGCGTTGCGGTACGGCGGGGTGGTGTTGCGCTCCTGCGAGGTGCACTTCGTGGCGTTGGTCGACGGGTGGTGCATCGACGGTTCGCCGATCGTGGACCAGTTGACCGATCACGGGACGGGGCCGCTGGAGGTGCAGTTGTCGCGGCCGTTGGCGGTGGACGGCTGGTCGGGTACCCGGTTCCGGTTGGCGCGGGTGGACGGGGACGCGCAGCGGGCGCGGGTGTTCGCGTTGTTCGACGCGAAGTACGGGCCGCGCCGGTTGGCGGGTCCGGGGCGGGCGCGGTTGGCGTTGCGGCTGATCCCGTGGCGGGAGGCGGACGGGAGCGGGCCGGCGCTGGCGGGTTCGGGTGAGATGGGGCCGGGCA
>NZ_QGKS01000064.1 GCF_003172935.1 Micromonospora sicca
GTGCGGTCGCGAGGGTGTCCAGATCGACGTGCACGTGGCCTCCATGGTCTCGTTGCCTAGGCAACGCCGATCATGGATGCCCTTGCGCTTACTCGCTACCCCACACCCCTTGGAATCGATCATCTAGCGACCAGGCCGTTTCACGTGAAACGGCGCCGGGGGCGACGGCTCTACCTCCAATCGGCGGTGGTGGCGGTGATGGCGACGGCGACGGCTGCGGCTGCGGCTGCGGCTGTGGCTGTGGTCGTGGTCGTGGTGGTGCGGCTGGCGGTGGCGGTGCCCGGTGCCGGTGGCGCCCGGTGGCGGTGGCGGTGCCCGGTGCCGGTGCCGGTGGCGGTGCCCGGTGCCGGTGCCCGTGGCCGCGGCGGTGGCGGTGCCGGTGGCCTTGGCGGTGCCGGTGGCGACTGTTTCACGTGAAACGGCGATCAGCGCTGGTCGACTCGCGGGCGGGCGGACCTGGGTCAGGGCTCGAACTCAGTCCCGGCTTAGCCTGGACGCCAGCATCATCGGCGCGGAGATCTAGGAGAGCCGCGCCAGCCTCAACAAAAGGGCCCTGAGTGGCCCGCTACGGCCACGAGGAGTGGATTCAGGGCCCCGGTCAGCAGACCGGCGAGTCGGACCGCTGGGGAGCCCTGTAGCGGTCGGAAGCGCCCGGGGACTGCCCTGTCGAACAGATCGGCCGCACGGTCCGGTGTCAGGACAATGCGGCCGAGGCCGGGGCGAGGCTCACTCCTCCGGCTGCTCCTCCTGCCCGACACCGATGATGCCCACGATCCGCTCCAGGTCGTCGACCGTGGCGAACTCGATGGTGATCTTCCCCTTGCTGCGGCCGATGTCGACCTTCACCCGGGTGTCGAAACGGTCGGACAGCCGGTCGGCGAGGTCGGTCAGCGCCGGAGCGTGCGGCTTGGGTCGGCGCTTCGCGGCCGGGGTCTTCGCCGGCCCGTCGGCCAGCGCCAGGGCCACCAGCTCCTCGGTCGCCCGTACCGAGATCCCCTCGGCGACGATCCGCAGCGCGAGCTGTTCCTGGGCCTCGGCGTCGTCGAGGCTGAGCAGCGCCCGGGCGTGGCCGGCGGAGAGCACGCCGGCGGCGACCCGCCGCTGCACCTGAGCCGGGAGGTTCATCAGGCGGATGGTGTTGGAGATCTGCGGCCGGCTACGGCCGATGCGCCGGGCCAACTCCTCGTGGGTGGCGCCGAACTCCTCCAGCAACTGCTGGTACGCGGCCGCCTCTTCCAGCGGGTTGAGGTTGGCGCGGTGGATGTTCTCCAGCAGCGCGTCCCGGAGCATCGCGTCGTCCTTGGTGTCCCGGACGATGGCCGGAATGCTCTCCCGGCCGACCGCCTGGGCCGCCCGCCACCGCCGCTCACCCATGACGAGCTCGTACTTCTCGCCGTCGAGCTGGCGTACGACGATCGGCTGAAGGAACCCGACCTCCTGGATCGAGGTCTTAAGCTCCTCCAGCGCCTCCTCGTCGAAGACCTGCCGGGGCTGCTTCGGGTTCGGCACGATCGCGTCGACCGGGATCTCGGCGAACCGGGCGCCCGGCACCGGGCTCAACTGCGGCCCGGACTCCGCCGCGGGGGCGATGGGCGCCCCGGCCACCGAGGGCGTCGGCGCGACAGTTTCGGCCGTGGCCGGGGCGGCTGCCTCCGCCTCACCGGCCGCCGGGACGGCCGGCTCCACCGGTGCGGTCGGGATCAGCGCCCCGAGTCCTCGGCCCAGACCGCCACGAGGACGGTTCTTCATGCGACGCCTCCCAGCGACTTCAACGCACTACGCATTCCGCACCGGCTCCTTGACCCCACGTTCGGCAATCTCCTGGGCGGCTTCGAAGTAGCTCGTCGCGCCCCGCGAACCGGGATCGTAGGTCATCACGGACTGCCCGTAGCTCGGCGCCTCGGAGACCCGCACGTTCCGGGGGATCACGGCCTGGAGCACCTTGTCGCCGAAGTGGTTCCGGACGTCCTGCTCCACGGCGTCGGCCAGCCGGGTACGGCGGTCGTACATGGTGAGCAGGATGGTGGAGACCTCGAGCTTCGGGTTGAGGTGCTGGCGGACTAGGTTGATGTTGTTGATCAGCTGGTTGAGGCCTTCCAACGCGTAGTACTCGCACTGGATCGGGATCAGCACCTCCTGCGCAGCCACCAGCGCGTTGACGGTCAGCAGACCGAGCGAGGGCGGGCAGTCGATGAACACGTAGTCGAAGTGGCCGGGGTAAGCGGCGATGGCCCGGGCCAGTCGGGACTCCCGGGCGACCACCGACACCAGCTCGATCTCGGCACCCGCCAGGTCGATGGTGGCCGGCACGCACCACAGGTTCGGGATGCCCTCGACGGCCTGGGCCACCTCCTCCAGCGGCACGCTGTCGATGAGGCAGTCGTAGACGTCGGGGATGCCGGTGTGGTGCGGGACGTTGAGCCCGGTGGAGGCATTGCCCTGCGGGTCCAGGTCGACCACGAGCACCCGGTTGCCGTGCAGGGCCAGAGCCACCGCCAGGTTCACCGTGGTCGTGGTCTTACCCACGCCGCCCTTCTGGTTCGCGACGCACATGACCCGCGTCCGTTCCGGCCGAGGCATGGTCACCTCGCCACTGGGATTCAGGATCTGCACGGCGCGCATAGCCTCCATAGCCAACGGTGGGTCATCCTCTTCGCGCGTCGGGGTTTCACGTGAAACGTACGTGCTGTGGGCGGCTTCGGCTTCGTAGTCGGCGACCGGTGGCGTGTCGGCCGAGACCGCCGCCGGACCGGCGTCCGGAACCGCGTTCGGCGCCAGCTGCTGGGGCACCGACGGCCCGGATACGGCGGCCGACGGCTCGAACCGCGCGGAGGCGGCGGGGTTCCCTCGCGCCGGGATCGACCGCGAGCCCGGCGCGTTCGTCGGACCGTCCGTCGGCTCCGGCACTTTCCGCATCGGCGGCAGGTTCGCCGGTACGCCCGACGTCGGCTGCGGCCCACCCGCCACCGGCGGAAGGTTGGCCGGGACCCCGGAGATCGGGTGGGGCCCGCCGGGCGGCGGAGCGTCCCGGCCGACCACCGGTTCGCGCCCCGGCGGACGAGGCGACGGGTCGCGGAACTCCGCGCCCACGGGCCAGCCCTGCTTGTCGGTTTCACGTGAAACGGGGTCGGCAGCAGAGGATCGCCCTCCTGGCCCGGTCACCCGTCGGTCGTCGTACCTGCCGTCGTCATGCACCTGTCATCCCTGCCCGCTCCGGATGGTCGGTCCGCACCCCGTCAATCGGCCGTCCCGCGCTCACCTCGCGCGGCGTACGGCCCGGCGGGAACGGTCGGGGTCCGGTGCCATCCGGCACCGCCGTTCCACACTATCGACGCGCGGCCAGCCTACGGCGCACGGGCGCAGCGGGTCCACGTCGGGTTCTGATCGGTCAGCTACCTCGCACCGTCTCCAACGACCGAACGGTCACCCGGAAGCCGTTGTGAAATCAGCGATCCCGACCGCCGCGGCCACCCCGACGGCCGCCCCGGGACCGCTTCGCCGCGGCCTTCTTGCGAACCGGACCGACGACCCGCTCGCGGACCACCTCGATCACCGTCGCGGGCGGCTCGATCACACCCACGCCGCAGCGGTGCACCTCCGGCTGCCCGCCACCGAGCCGGGCCACCGTCTCGGCGTGCTCGGCGACCTCCTCGGCGGCGGAGGCGCCCTTCAGGGCGACCAGCCGGCCGCCGGGCACGACAAGCGGCAGACACCAGGCGGCAAGCCGGTCCAGCGGGGCCACCGCGCGGGCGGTGACGATGTCGCCGCTGAGCGGCGCGACGTCGCGCGAGCCGGTGGCCGCCTCGTCCGCCCGTCCCCGGAAGACCCGCACCATCCGGGTCAGGCCCAGGTGCTGCACCGCCTCGATGAGGAAGGAGGTGCGCCGGGCGAGCGGCTCGATCAGCGTGACGGTCAGGTCGGGCCGGGCGATCGCCAGCACCAGGCCGGGCAGCCCGGCACCGGAGCCCACGTCGAGCACGGTCGCGCCCTCGGGGATCCGTTCGGCCATGGCGGCGCAGTTGAGCAGGTGCCGCTCCCAGATCCGGGGTGCCTCCCGGGGGCCGATCAGGCCGCGGACCACGCCGTCCGTCGCCAGCAACTCGGCGTACGCGGCGGCGAGGTCGAGCCGGTCACCGAAGAGGGTGCGGGCCGCCTCCGCCAGCTCGGGCGGAAGCGTGACCTCGGCGGGGGACGGACGGTCGTCGGGACCGGCAGGACCCTCCGCCTCAGTCGCGACGCCGGTTGCCGGCTCCTCGGCCGGGTGGTCCGGATCGATCCGGTCGGCCACCGCCGGATCGACGGCGTCGGCGGACGCGTCGGCGACGGCCGGTTCGGTCGGCTCTGTCGGAACGTCGACGGCCGTCGGCTCTGTCGGAACGCCGACGAAGGCCGGATCGACCGACCCGGTCGGCGCGTCGGCGAAAGCGGGATCGGCGGTCGGCGTACCGGAGAAGGCCGGCTCGACCGAGCCCGCCGGCGCGGCCGGGGCCGGCTCCTCCGCAGGGCCCGACGGCGTACCCGAGAACGGCGCGTCGGCCGGCGCGGCCGGCCCGGCCGGGGGTGGAGTCGCGGCGTCGGTGGTGCGGTCGGAGAAGAGCGGGGCGGGCGTGCCGGGTTCGGCGGCCGGGTCGGGCCGGACAGGCGACGGCCCGGACGGCGTACCGCCCGGGCCGGACATGGCACCCGCCGTTGTCTCGTCGTGGGTCACCCGGTCAGTCCGCCGGCCGGACGATGATGCGCCGGTTCGGCTCGACGCCCTCGGACTCGCTCTCCACGCCGCTCATCGCGTTCACCACGTCGTGCACGCACTTGCGCTCGAACGCGGACATCGGCTCGAGCCGCACCGGCTCGCCGTACTCCTTGACCTTCTCGACCGCGTTCTTGGCGACGGCGGCGAGCTCCTTGCGCCGGTTGGCCCGGTAGCCGCCGACGTCGAGCAGCAGCCGGCTCGGCGTGCCGGTCTGCCGGAACACCGCCAGCCGGGCCAGCTCCTGAAGGGCCTCCAGGGTGGCGCCGCGCTGGCCGACCAGGTTCTGCAGGCTGGCACCGACCACCTCGACGACCGGACGGCCGCCGGAGACCAGCTCATCGATGTCGCCGTCGTAGTCGAGGATGTCGAGCAGGCCCTCGACGTAGTCCGCCGCGATCTCGCTCTGCCGGAACAGGTCGCTCTCGGCCGGCGCCTTCTTCTCCCGGGCCGCCCCGGCCTCGGTCTCCTCGGACTCCTCGGCGACGGCGGCCGGCGCGGTCTCCTCGTCCAGGGACTGCTCGGCACTGGGGATGCTGGTGTCGGTCACGGTCTCATCTCCGTACTCGCTCGGCCGGACCGTCGGGTCCGCTGCTCTCCCGGGGCCGGCGGGAGGTCTCGCCGGTGCCCACGGGCACGTCTGTACGGGCAGTTTCGCCCGTGGCCGCGCTGCTCGCGGCGGTTCCGGCCCGGCGCCGACCGTACGGTGGCTGCACGGGACCGGAAGGGGCCGCCGCCGGTGTCCCGACGGCGGCCCGAGGCTCAGCCCTGCCGCTTGGCCGGGCGGGTCTTCTTCGGGTTGACTGGCTTGGCGCCGGGCTTCGGGCCGGCCACCTTGGGGGTGGTCACCTGCGGCTTCGCCGGCGCTGGGGCGACCTTGCGACCGAGCAGGCCGCCGGTCTTCGCCGGCTGGGCGCCGTTGCGGGCCGCGGTGCCGGTCTTCGGCGGAACCAGCGGCGGGAACTTGCGGAGCACCCACTGCTGCTGCCCGAGGGTGAACAGGTTGTTGGTGACCCAGTAGATGATCACACCGATCGGGAAGATCGAACCGGAGACCAGCAGCGACACCGGGATGCCGTAGAGCATCAGGCGCTGCACCATCCGCTGCTGCGGGTCCTCCGCCCAGCCGGTCTTGAGGATCATCTGCCGGCTGGTGAGGTACGTGGTGGCGATCATGATGAGCACCAGGACGCCGGCGATGACCTTCGTGGTGTTGCCGCTCGCGCCGAGCCCGGCCAGCTCGTCGGCGGTGGAGCCGAACCGACCGGAGATCGGGGCGGTGAAGAGCTTGGCGCTGGAGGCGCTGTTGAACTGGTCGACGGTCCAGCCGTAGAGGGTCTTGCCCTGGTTGGCCGGGTTCAGCCGCTTCAGCGTGTGGAACAGGCCGAGGAAGACCGGGATCTGGAGGAACATCGGAAGGCAGCCCATCAGCGGGTTGGCCTTTTCCTTCCGGTAGAGCTCCATCATCTCCTTCTGGAGCGTCTCCCGGTCACCCTTGTGCTTCTCCTGGAGCTCCTTGACCTTCGGCTGGAGCGCCTGCATCGCCCGCTGCGACTTGATCTGCTTGACGAAGACCGGGAAGAGGATCACCCGGACCGTCACCACCAGGAAGATGATGGCGAGGATCCAGGACCAGTTGGTCCCGAGCACCGCCTCGATCGACACCCCGATGGCGTCCCAGGCCGAGTGCCAGGTCAGCAGGATCCACGAGATCGCGTAGTAGATCCAGTCGAGACTCAATTCTCAGGCTCCAGTCACATCGGCACGGCGGTGACCGCCCGGCTCCGGCACCGGGTCATGGCCACCTGGGTGAAAGGGGTGGCAGCGCGACAGCCGTCGGACCGTCAGCCAGGCTCCCCGGAGCGCACCGTGCCGGGAGATCGCCTCCACGGCGTAGGCACTGCAGGACGGGTAGAACCGACAGCGGGCCGGCAGCGCCGGGCTTATCCAACGACGGTACGCGACGATGGGCACCAGCAGCACTCGGCCACCGGTTGTCACGGGCCGCGGGGCGGCGTTTCCGCCGCTCATCGGGACCGCCGACCCCGAGGGGCCCGCGCCGCGGCGATGGCGCCGTCCAGGTCGGCCCCGAGCCGGGCGTACGACGCCTCGGCGGCCGCGGGCTGGGCCCGTACCACCAGGGTGCTCCCGGTGGGGAGCTGGTCGAGCCGCTCGCGGACCAGGTGCCGGAGCCGACGGCGGACCCTGTTCCGGACCACCGCGTTGCCCACGGCCTTGGACACGACGAAGCCGGCGCGGCTCGGTGCGGAGGTCTCCGCACTGTTCCGCGCCGGCTCCGGCGAGGTTGTCGCGGTGGGTCCGATGGTCGGGGGAAGGGTCAGGTGCACCACGACAGCGCCGCGGCCGGCGCGTCGGCCACCCCGGACCGCTGCGGCGAAGTCGCTACTGCGCCGCAGTCGCTGCGCGGCGGCCAGCACGACTGCCCACGTCCCCGGACCGGTCGGCGTCAGGCCGACAGGACGGTGCGGCCCTTGGCGCGACGGGTCGAGATGATGGCGCGGCCGGCCCGGGTGCGCATGCGCAGCCGGAAGCCGTGGGTCTTCGCGCGCCGGCGGTTGTTCGGCTGGTAGGTGCGCTTGCTCACGTCAGGCTCTCCGTTTTCGTACGCCCCAGGCGGGGGATCGCCCGGGGTCGTGTGGTGGTCCAGGCCACCTCGGCGGTGGCCCCCGATCGGTGCTGCCCGGTGACGCGGGACCTCGGCGATGCGGGGAAGCGACCGCGGACAGCAAGCACCCATCACCCTAGCAGAGGGCGAGAGAGCAGCCGCTCCAGCCTACGCAGGGGGGCAATGACCGTCAAACATCACATCCGCGCCCGCCGTCGGACCGGGAGCACGACCGAAGGGGCGGTTTTCACTGATGTTGACAAGGGTGCCACCGGGTCGGCGGTTGATGACGCAGGGCCCGCGCTGTTAGCGTGCCCGATTGCGGTCAGCGTCGGGGGTCCGGGTTGTCGCTGACAGGCAAGACCGGACAAGGTAGTGAATCGTTCGGCACGGTGAACCCGCTTCAGCGCCTCCCGTGAGTCAGGGGGCAGGTCCGACCCGCGTCCGGTGGGCGGCCACAATCGGTCGACACACAGGCTGTGGATAACTTGTGGATGACGACCGGTCAGCCGTCCGGGTGGGTGTGACGCACACCCGCGCGAACGCGGTGGCGGGCCCGGAACGGTCGCTGGACAGCAGCGGCGGCCGGGAGCAGAGGCGAGGGGGTGGCACGACGGTGACCGGAGCGACCGACCTCGCCGCGGTGTGGGCGGCGGCGACCGAAGAGCTCGCCGACGAGATCATCTCCGCGCAGCAACGGGCGTACCTGCGCCTTACCCGGCTGCGGGCGATCGTCGAGGACACCGCCCTGCTCTCCGTCCCGGACGCGTTCACCCGGGACGTGATCGAGTCGCGGCTCCGCCCGGCCATCACCGAGGCACTCAGCCGCCGGCTCGGCCGGTCCATCCAGGTCGCCGTCACCGTGCGCGTCGCCGAGGACCCCGCCGGCCGGCCCGCGGGCACCGTCTACCGGAGCGGTCCCGAACAGGCCGACCTGGACGCCCCCCAGGACCTGCTCGCCGGCTTCGGCCCGACCGGCCCGGTCCCGGACGCCCCCGCCTTCCCCGGGCTCGACTACCCGTCCCGGCCCGGCTACCCGTCCCGGTCGAACGAGCCCGGCTACCCGGATGAGCGCCCCGAGCCGCCGACCGAGGAGCCGGCGCCCCGGCAGCGCACCGCCGACGGCGGCCGGCAGCAGCTCATCCCGGCCAGCCGGGACGGCCAGGACACGCTGTTCGGCACCGCCTTCGCGGAGCCGATGCGCGCCGCCGGGCCCGCCCCTGAGCGCCGGGGCTTCGACGAACGAGCCGCCCGGGTCGAGTCGCCGGCCGCCGACAGCCGTGGGTACGAGCCCCGGTACCGGGAGAACGCCGACCCGCAGCCGCTGCGCGGCCTGCCCCGGGACGGCGGTACGGACAGCGGCCCGGGTCGCGGTGGAGTCGATCGTCGACCGGGCGGCCGGGACGACCGCCGGTTGCCCGGTGCGGAGAGCGGCAACCGGCTCAACCCGAAGTACATGTTTGAGACGTTCGTCATCGGCTCGTCGAACCGGTTCGCCCACGCGGCGAGCGTCGCGGTGGCCGAGTCACCGGCGAAGGCGTACAACCCGCTCTTCATCTACGGCCACTCCGGGTTGGGCAAGACCCACCTGCTGCACGCCATCGGGCACTACGCCACCACGCTCGGCAACGCCCGCTCGGTCCGGTACGTCTCGACCGAGGAGTTCACCAACGACTTCATCAACTCGCTCCGGGACGACAAGACCAGCGCGTTCCAGCGCCGCTACCGCGACGTCGACATCCTGCTGATCGACGACATCCAGTTCCTGGAGAACCGGGAGCGGACGCAGGAGGAGTTCTTCCACACCTTCAACACCCTGCACAATGCCAACAAGCAGATCGTGATCACCTCCGACCGGTCGCCGCGCCAGCTCGCCACCCTGGAGGACCGGATGCGGACCCGGTTCGAGTGGGGGCTGTTGGCCGACATCCAGCCGCCGGACCTGGAGACCCGGATCGCGATCCTGCAGAAGAAGGCGGCGCAGGAACGGATGTACGCCCCACCGGACGTGCTGGAGTTCATCGCCTCCCGGGTGTCGAACTCGATCCGGGAACTCGAGGGCGCACTGATCCGGGTCACCGCGTTCGCCAGCCTCACCCGGTCGAACGTCGAGCTGTCGCTGGCCGAGGAGGTGCTGCGGGACTTCATGCCGGACGGTGCCGGACCGGAGATAAACGCCGACCAGATCATGGCCTCCACCGCGGACTACTTCGGGGTGAGCTTGGAGGACCTGCGCGGCCAGTCCCGCTCGCGCGTGCTGGTGAACGCCCGGCAGGTGGCCATGTACCTGTGTCGGGAGTTGACCGAGCTGTCGCTGCCCCGGATCGGGCAGGCCTTCGGCGGCCGGGACCACACCACGGTGATGCACGCCGACCGGAAGATCCGCCAGCAGATGGCGGAGCGGCGGTCGCTCTACAACCAGATCGCCGAGCTGACCAACCGGATCAAGCAGAACACCTGAGTCGTACGCCACCCCGGCGCCCGCCGGAGACGGCACCAGGAACGCCCGGCCGAGCCTCGGCCCGGCGTTTTTCGCGTCCCTGGCCGTCCGGGGTTGACCCTGCACCGGCTTCAGGGCCCAGGATCGCTGTCATGTTCGTCCACAGGACCGCCCGGTTGTCCACATCCCCTGTTCCACAGACGGTGGAAAACCACGCTCCGTCCGGAGCCGGTTACCCACAGACTGTGGACAACCCCTGGGGACGAGGCTGTGGACGCCTGGGGACGACGGCGGAGTTGTCCACCGACGACGGTCGACCTGTGGGCGGCCTGTTGAAGGTTCTGGGGACGACGTCGATCAACGTCGTCCGGCCCGTCCACAGCGTTGGGGAGAAACCCCGTGGATTACCGGTGGACAACCGGTGGACAACCGTGGAAAACCTGGGGGCCGACGGCGCCTGTGGACCGGAACACCGGTTGCACCCCCGGTTCTCCACAGCCAAACCACCGGTGGATAACCTGTCTGACCTGGGCGGACGTCGGTTCTCCACAGTTTGCACAGGTGCGATGAAGACGATGAGTTATCTCTTCTAAAACAACAAAAACCAATCATCACCGTTGGACTTCCTGTGGATCGGGCCGGAGCACTGCCGCCGGCAGTCACCCGGGCACCTGGATCCACGGGGTCGGGCGCACAGCCGATGCCCACGCGCCCTAAGGTGCGATGGGTACCCGCACGGTCGGGCGGGACGGTGGGCAGCGGTCGGCATGAGAGAGTTGTCGCTGACGTCGACGCGGAGGCATTGATGAAGTTCCGAGTGGAGCGCGATGCGCTCGCCGAGGCGGTCGCGTGGACCGCCAAGAGCCTGCCCAACCGACCTTCCGTACCGGTGCTGGCCGGGGTGATGCTGCGGGTCACCGACGGCAACCTCCAGGTTTCCGGCTTCGACTACGAGGTCTCCAGCCAGGTCACCGTCGAGGTGCAGGGGGACGCCGACGGCGCCGCCCTCGTCTCCGGCCGCCTGCTCGCCGAGATCACCAAGGCGCTGCCCGCCAAGCCGGTGGACATCGCCGCGGTCGGCGCCCACCTGGAGCTGGTCTGCGGCAGTGCCCGCTTCACCCTGCCGACCATGCCGGTGGAGGACTACCCCGCGCTGCCGGAGATGCCGGAGAGCACCGGCACGGTCGACGCCGCCGCGTTCGCGGCCGCCGTCGCCCAGGTCGCCGTCGCCGCCGGCCGCGACGAGACGCTGCCGATGATGACCGGCGTACGCATCGAGCTCTCCGGCGGCACGCTCGCCATGCTCGCCACGGACCGCTACCGCCTCGCGCTGCGCGAGATGGAGTGGAACCCGGACGACCCCGAGGTGAGCATCAACGCCCTGGTGCCGGCCCGGACCCTGAACGACACCGCGAGGGCGCTCGGCCCGCTCGGCGGCCAGGTCACCATGGCGTTGTCCCAGGGCGGCGCCGGCGAGGGCATGATCGGTTTCTCCGGCGGCACCCGCCGGACCACCAGCCGGCTGCTCGACGGCGCCAACTACCCGCCGGTGCGCTCGCTCTTCCCGGCCAGCCACAACGCCGAGGCGCGGGTTCCGGTGAGCACGCTGATCGAGGTGGTCAAGCGGGTCGCCCTGGTCGCCGAGCGGACCACCCCGGTGCTGCTGAGCTTCAGCGCGGACGGGCTGGTGGTCGAGGCCGGTGGCACCGAGGAGGCGCGGGCCAGCGAGGCGATGGAGGCGACCTTCACCGGCGACGCGCTGACCATCGGCTTCAACCCGCAGTACCTGATCGACGGCCTGACCAACCTGGGTGCCCAGTACGCCCTGCTCTCGTTCGTCGACGCCTTCAAGCCCGCGGTGATTTCCCCCGCCGGCGAGGATGGCGAGGTCATCCCGGGGTACCGATACCTCATCATGCCGATCCGCGTGTCCCGCTGATCGCGCCCCAGCAGATCCAGACGCACGGAGGTAGGAGCAGATGCAGCTCGGCCTGGTAGGACTCGGCCGGATGGGCGGCAACATGCGCGAGCGGTTGCGCGCCGCCGGTCACGAGGTGGTCGGCTTCGACCGCAACGCGGAGCTGAGCGACGTCGCGAGCATGACGGAGCTGGCCGAGAAGCTGGAGTCGCCGCGGGCGGTCTGGGTGATGGTCCCGGCGGGGGTCACCGACGCCACCATCGACGAGCTGGCGGGCGTGCTCGGCGCGGGCGACATCATCATCGACGGCGGCAACTCGCGGTTCAGCGACGACGGTCCGCGCGCCGAGCGGCTGAACGAGCGCGGCATCGGCTACCTCGACGCCGGGGTCTCCGGCGGCGTCTGGGGCCGGCAGAACGGGTACGCCCTGATGGTTGGCGGCGCCCAGGAGCACGTCGAGCGGCTGATGCCGATCTTCGAGGCGCTCAAGCCCGCGGGCGAGTTCGGGTTCGTGCACGCTGGGCCGGTGGGCGCCGGGCACTACGCCAAGATGGTGCACAACGGCATCGAGTACGGCCTGATGCACGCCTACGCCGAGGGCTACGAGCTGCTCGCCGCCTCCGAGCTGGTGACCAACGTGCCGGGCGTCTTCAAGTCCTGGCGTGAGGGCACGGTGGTCCGGTCCTGGCTGCTCGACCTGCTCGACCGCGCGCTGGACGAGGACCCGGAGCTGGCCGAGCTGAGCGGCTACACCGAGGACACCGGCGAGGGCCGGTGGACGGTCGACGAGGCGGTCCGGCTCGCCGTGCCGCTGAACGTCATCACCGCCTCGCTCTTCGCCCGGTTCGCCTCCCGTCAGGAGGACTCGCCCGCGATGAAGGCGGTCGCCGCGCTGCGCCAGCAGTTCGGCGGCCACGCCGTCCGCAAGCGCTGACCGGTATCCACAGCCTGTGTACGTCCGCCGGCTCGAACTGGTCGACTTCCGCTCGTACGAGCGGGTCGGCGTCGATTTGGAGCCGGGCCCGAACGTGCTGATCGGCGCCAACGGCGTCGGCAAGACCAACCTGGTCGAGGCGTTGGGCTACGTGGCGACCCTGGACTCGCACCGGGTCGCCACGGACGCTCCGCTGGTCCGGATGGGCGCCTCCTCGGCGGTGATCCGCTGCGCGGTGGTGCACGACGGGCGGGAGCTCCTGGTCGAGCTGGAGATCGTCCCCGGCAAGGCCAACCGGGCCCGGCTCGGCCGGTCCCCCGCCCGCCGCGCCCGGGACGTGCTCGGCGCGCTGCGGCTGGTGCTCTTCGCCCCGGAGGACCTGGAACTCGTCCGGGGCGACCCGGCCGAGCGCCGCCGCTATCTCGACGACCTGCTGGTCACCCGGCAGCCCCGGTACGCCGGGGTGCGCGCCGACTACGAGCGGGTGGTCAAGCAGCGCAACGCCCTACTCCGGACGGCGTACCTGGCCCGCAAGACGGGCGGGTCGCGGGGCGGGGACCTGTCCACCCTCGCGGTGTGGGACACCCACCTGGCGCAGCACGGCGCGGAGCTGCTCGCCGGCCGGCTGGAGCTGGTCGCCGCGCTCGCCCCGCACGTGACCAAGGCGTACGACGCGGTGGCGGCGGGCAGGGGGGCGGCCGGGATCGCGTACCGGCCGTCGTTGGAGCTGCCCGACCCGACCGTGGACCGGGCCGCGCTGGCCGCGGCGCTGACCGCCGCGCTGGCCGAGTCGCGGTCGGCGGAGATCGAACGCGGCACCACGCTGGTCGGGCCGCACCGGGACGATCTGGTGCTCACCCTGGGCCCGCTGCCCGCCAAGGGGTACGCCAGCCACGGCGAGTCGTGGTCGTACGCCTTGGCCCTGCGGCTGGCCGGGTACGACCTGCTGCGCGCGGACGGCATCGAGCCGGTGCTGGTCCTCGACGACGTCTTCGCCGAGCTGGACGCTGGCCGCCGGGAGCGGCTGGCCGAGCTGGTGGGCGGGGCGAGTCAGCTCCTGGTGACCTGTGCGGTGGACGACGACGTGCCGGCGGCCCTGCGCGGCACCCGCTACGAGGTGGGCGAAGGGACGGTACGCCGTGTCGGATGAGCCGCAGCTTCCACCGGCCCGGCTCGGGCCGGCGCGCGGAGGCCGTACGCCCGGAAGCGGCGCGGACGACCGTGCCGCGC
>NZ_QGKS01000061.1 GCF_003172935.1 Micromonospora sicca
ATGCGGGGGCGGCGCGGGTGGCGCACAACTGGGCGCTGGCCCGGGTCAAGGCGGTGATGGATCAGCGGGCCGCCGAACGCACCTACGGCATCGACGAGGTGGACCTGACCCCGACGCAGGGCTGGTCTCTGCCAGCGCTGCGTAGAGCGTGGAATCAGGCGAAGGCGGATGTGGCGCCTTGGTGGGCGGAGTGTTCGAAGGAGGCGTTCAACACCGGTCTGGACGCGCTGGCCCGGGGGTTGAAGAACTGGTCGGACTCCCGCACCGGTAAGCGTGCCGGGCGGCGGGTGGGGTTCCCGCGGTTCAAGTCTCGGCGCCGGTCGACCCCGTCGGTGCGGTTCACCACGGGGGCGATCCGGGTGGAGCCGGACCGTAGGCATGTGGTGTTGCCTCGGCTGCGCCGGTTGAAGCTGCACGAGTCGGCCCGGAAGCTCGCCCGCCGGCTGGAGGCGGGCACGGCCCGGGTCGTGTCGGCGACGGTGCGCCGTGACGGCGGGCGTTGGTACGTGTCGTTCACCTGCGCGGTGCAGCGCGTCCAGGGTGTGCCGGCCTGCCCGGATGCGACGGTCGGTGTCGATCTGGGTGTGTCGCATCTGGCGGTGTTGTCCACCGGGGAGGTGGAGCCCAACCCGCGCCATTTGGACGTCGCCGCCCGCCGGTTGCGGCGTCTGGCTCGGCGCGGGCCTCTGGCCGGGTCGGCCCGGACCGGCGCACCGGTCGGCGTGGGTCGATGCGGTGGGAGCGCGCGTCCGGCTCGGTCGGGCGCATGCCCGGGTTGCTCATCTGCGCCGTGACGGTCTGCACAAGCTGACCACCCGGCTCACCGGCGAGTACGGCACCATCGTGGTGGAAGACCTCAACGTGGCCGGGATGCTCGCCAACCGGCGGCTGGCCCGGCGCATCGCCGACGTCGGGTTCGCCGAACTGCGGCGGCAACTGGCCTACAAGACGGGGTGGAGTGGCGGGCGGCTGGTGGTGGCCGACCGGTGGTATCCGTCCTCGAAGACCTGCTCGGGCTGCGGCGCGGTGAAAACCAAGCTCGCCCTGTCCGAGCGCATCTACACCTGCACCCTGTGCGGCCTGGTCCTGGACCGGGACGTCAATGCCGCACGGAACCTGGCCGCGCTGGCGATCACCGTCGCCGGGAGTGGCTCGGAGACGCGAAACGGACGTGGAGCCGACCGTAAGACCCGCCCTGGCGGGCTGGTGGCTGTGAAACGTCAACCCGGCACCGCCACGGCGGGCGAGACCGGGATCGTCCCACCGCAAGGTAGGACATCCAATCATGTGCTCACCAACGCACCATGAGAGGAAACGGCTCAGTCGCCGAGCCGCTGTCGGGCGAGGAACTTCGGCACCACCAGCCGCCACGCCTCGGTCACCAGCTCGGTCATCTGGGCGTGGTCGAGTCGGGCCAGGTGGCAGCACACCCAGTTGAACCGCAGGTCGGAGGCCCGGGGCAGGAAGAACAGGTCCGGCTCGGCCGCGATGAGGCCGTCCCGCTGCTCCTTCGGGTAGCCGAAACCCATCGTCTGCTCGTCCCGGGAGAACGCGACGTACACGATGGCGCCGACGCGGAACTTCACCCGGTCGTGGATGAGGTGCTCGGTGGTGCGTGGCAGCGTCCGGGTCAGCGCACGGACATCGGCGACGGTTATCACGCCCGGGACCGTACGCCCGCCCTCCGACGATCCGCGCCCCGACCGCCCGGTCGGGCCCGGAGATTTGTTAGGTAGCTTGCCTTACGAAAAGATGCCGGTTACGTTGACCCCTAACGATGAAGGTCGATCCGCGGCTGGCGTCGCATCCCGCTCTCCGCGGCATCGGTAGGGCTCCGGAGGCAACCATGACCATCGGCGGCGTACGTTGTCTGCTCACCACCGTGATGCTCGTGGTCACCACCGGCGGCCTCTGGGGCGCGCCCGCCGATGCCACCGTCGCCCCGGCCGAGACGACCGCCGTGTCGTTCGCATCCGTCGTGCCGGCACCGGTCCTCGCCACGCCGGCGGGCGGAGTCACCTACCGCATCACGGCGACCACGAAGATCTACGCCGAGCCCGGCTCGACGGCGGTCGCTGACATCGCCGAGCAGTTCGCGGCCGTGCTGCGCCGCTCGACCGGCTATCCCATGCCGGTGGTTGACGCACCGAGTGCCACCCCGGCCGACGGCATAGCGCTCCTGCTCTCCGGGGCGCCCACGGGGATCGGCAGCGAGGGTTACCAGCTGGACGTGATCGACGTGTCGATCGCCGTACGCGCCAACGCGCCGGCCGGCCTGTTCGCCGGCGTCCAGACGCTGCGCCAGTTGCTGCCGCCCGCCGCCGACAGCGCGACCGTGCAGCCCGGGCCCTGGGACGTGGCCGGCGGGCGGATCATCGACCAACCCCGGTTCGCTCACCGGGGCGCGATGCTCGACGTCGCACGGCACTTCCTCCCGATGTCGGTGGTGAAGCGGTACATCGACGAGATCGCGCTCTACAAGGTCAACCGCCTGCACCTGCATCTCTCCGACGACCAGGGGTGGCGCATCGCCGTCAACAGCTGGCCCGATCTCGCGATCTACGGTGGGAGCACCGAGGTCGGCGGCGGCGCCGGCGGCTACTACACCCAGGACGAGTTCCGGCAGTTGGTCGCGTACGCCGCCGCCCGGTACGTCATGATCGTCCCGGAAATCGACATGCCGGGTCACACCAACGCCGCGCTCGCCTCGTACGCGGACCTCAATTGCGACGGCGTGGCGCCCAAGCTCTACACCGGCACCAAGGTCGGGTTCAGTTCGCTGTGCGTGGGCAAGGAGATCACCTACACGTTCATCGACCAGGTGCTGGGCGAGCTCGCCGCGCTCACGACCGGGCCCTACCTGCACATCGGTGGCGACGAGGCCAGCTCCACCACCGCCGCGGACTACGCCACCTTCATGAACCGGGCACAGCAGATCGTCGCGGCGCACGGCAAGACCGTCGTCGGCTGGCACGACATCGTCAACGCGTCGGTCCTGCCGTCGACCGTCGCCCAGTTCTGGGGGACCACGACCTCCAACGCCGCGGTGGCGACGGCCGCCCAGCACGGCACCAAGGTCATCATGTCGCCGGCCAACCACGCCTACCTGGACATGAAGTACAACTCCCGCACCCGACTCGGCCAGCGCTGGGCCGGCTACATCGACGTCCAGGACGCGTACGGCTGGGACCCGGGGGCCTATCTGGCGGGCGTCGGCGAAACGTCCGTGCTCGGGGTCGAGGCGCCGCTGTGGACGGAGACGATCGAGACGCTGGCCGACGTCGAGTACATGGCCTTCCCGCGCCTTCCGGCGATCGCCGAGCTGGGCTGGTCGCCGGCGAGCACCCATGACTGGACCTCGTTCCAGCAGCGGCTCGGTGCCCAGGGCCCGCGCTGGCGCGTCATGGGGATCAACTACTACCACTCCACGCAGGTGTCCTGGCCAACCGGCTCCTAGGCGCCGCACCGAGCGGCGCACCGCTTTTCTTCGACTGGATCGAGGAGGCCGCCCATGTCACCGCCCCCAGCCATCCACCCTGTCCAACGTAAGCGCCGGCGGTACGCGACGCTGCTGCTGGCCCTGACCCTCGTGGCCGGCGTCGGCGGCGTGCAGGTGCCGAGCGCGAGCGCCGCCACCGTCGGCTCCACCGAACTCTCCACGGGCTGGACGTTCAGGTCAGCCAACACCGTCACGGACCCGGGCGCGACCATTTCCCAGGTCGGCTACAGCACCGCGGGCTGGAACCCGGTGTCGCTTCCGTCGACCGTCCTGGCGGGGTTGGTCGCGAACAACGTGTACCAGAACATCTACGTCGGGACGAACCTGCAGTCGGTGCCGGACCTCACCGGCCAGAACTGGTGGTTCCGGGGGCAGTTCACCGCCGCGGCCGCGGCCCCCGACCAGGCGTACTGGTTGCGCTTCAAGGGCATCAGCTACCGGGCGCAGATCTGGCTGAACGGCACCCAGCTCGACGCCGACGCGGTCGGCACCATGGCGGTGCACGAGTACAACGCGACGAACGCGATCAGGCCCGGCGCGCTCAACGCGCTGGCGATCCTGGTCACCCCGCCGGCGCACGACTGCAAGGATCTCTCCTTCTGCACCGTGGACTGGAACCCCGAGGCTCCGGACATGAATGCCGGGATCTGGGGCACGACGCTGCTGGAGACGACCGGGCCCGTGGCGTTGCGTGACCCGTACGTCAAGACCGTCCTGCCGCTGCCCGCGACCAACGCGGCGGACCTGACCGTCTACGTCGACGCCCTCAACGCGACCAACGCCCCGGTCACCACGACGGTCAGCGCCACGATCACCAAGGCGGGCTATCCGACCGTCTCGGTCAGCCAGAACGTCACCCTGGCCGCCAACGAGCGTCGCGAGGTCAGCTTCGACCCGGCCGGCTATCCGCAGTTGCACGTCACCAACCCCGCACTCTGGTGGCCCTACCAGTTCGGCAGCCCGGAGCTCTACCAGCTCTCGACGTCTGCGACGGTCGCCGGCGCCACGTCGGACACCAGGTCGATCGACTTCGGCGTCCGCCAGTTCACCGACTACCGGAGCACCGTCAACGGCACCTCGTTCGTCGGCTACAAGGTCAACGGGCAGAACATCTTCTTCCGTGGCGGCGGCTACGTCTGGGACATGCTGCAGCGCTGGGACACGAAGACCAACGCCACCCACATCCAGTACGTCAAGGACATGGGCCTCAACACCATCCGGCTGGAGGGCACGCTCGGCAACGAGGAGCTCTACGACCTGGCCGACAGGGCCGGCATCATGATCATGCCGGGGTTCGTCTGCTGCAGCGCGTGGGAGAACGACAACACCTGGACGATCGAGCAGGAGCAGGTGGCCAACGCCTCCCTGGACAGCCAGCTGCGGGCGTTGCGGGCGCACGCCAGCCCCTTCATGTGGAACTACGGCAGCGACCAGCCGCCGACGGCCGCCCACCTGAGCATGTACAAGAACACCGCCGCCAAGCTGCACTGGCAGAACCCGACGGTGGACAACGTGGCGACCTGGTCGAATGCCAACGCCGGCATGAAGATGGACGGCCCCTACAAGTGGGAGCCGCCGGTGCTGTGGTGGGACACCACCCAGTCCGGCAGCGCGTTCGGCACCACCGGTGAGGAGGGCACGGAGGCGCCGCCGCCACTGGAGAGCCTGCAGAAGTTCATTCCCGCAGCGGACCTGTGGCCCATCGGCGCCACCTGGAACTACCACGCCGGCAAGCCCAGGAGCGTCTTCGACAACATCACGGTGTTCACCGACGGCGTCAACAAGCGGTACGGCAGCACCACCAGCGCCGCGGACTACTCCCGCAAGTCGGAGCTGCAGAACTACGAGAACAGCAGGTCGTTCTTCGAGGCCTGGAACTCGCACGAGTACACCCAGTCGTTCGGGGTCATCTTCTGGATGCTCAACAACGCCTGGCCCTCGGTGCACTGGAACCTGTACGACTACTACTTCAAGCCCGCCGGCGGCTACTTCGGCAGCAAGAAGGCGAACGAACCGCTCCACATCGCGTACGACTACAAGACCAGGAACGTGTACGCCGTCAACTCCACCCTGAGCGGGCGCAGCGGCCTGACCGCCACGACGACGGTGTACAACGTGCCCAACCTGACGCAGGCGTACACGACGACGGTACCGGTCACCGCGGCGGCGAACGCCGCCACTCAGGTGCTCACGCTGCCGGCGTTGACCGGCCTGTCCACGACGTACTTCATCCGACTGCAGCTGAGGGACGCCACCGGCGCGGTGGTCAGCAACAACCTCTACTGGTACTCGACTCAGCCGGACGTGCTGGCGAACAAGAAGAACTGGTACATGACGGCGGTCAAGACGTACGCCAATCTCACCGGCCTCAACAGCCTGCCGTCGAACCCCAACCTGGCCACGAGCGTGACCCGGACAGTTTCCGGCGGCCAGGAGACTGCCACGATCACGATGACCAACAACAGCCCGACGAACATCGCGTTCTTCCTGCGGCCGGAGATCACCGCCGGCAACGGCGGCAACGAGGTGCTGCCGGTGAACTACAGCGACAACTATGTCTCACTGTGGCCGGGTGAGTCGACCACCATCAGGGCGACCTACCAGACCAGCGACCTGGGCGGCCAGGCCCCGCACCTACGAACCCGGGGCTACAACGTCCCGACGACGTCGATCCCGGTGCCGTAACCACAAGGCTGAGCGGCCGGCGGCGGGGGCGGCGGAAGAGCCGCCCCCGCTCCGCTCAGCCCAGCGCCGCGGGTTGTCTGCTGCGCACCCCGTCGCGGAAGGCGACGTCATCCCTTGACCGCCCCGGATGCCAGGCCGGTGATGAGGTAGCGCTGGAACATCACCGCGAGCGCCACGGGCGGCAGGGCGGCGAGGACTCCGCCGGCGGCGATGAGACCGAAGTCGACGGCGTTGCGCCCGGTGAACTCGGCGATCGCGACCGGCACCGTCTTCGCCTGAGAGGTGGAGGTGAAGATCAACGAGTACAGGAACTCATCCCAGCAGAGCAGGAACGCGTAGAGGGCGGTGGCCAGGATGCCGGGCTTGGACAGCGGCAGCATCACCCGCACGAGGGCGCCGAGTCGCGAGCACCCGTCGACCCGGGCGGCCTCCTCGAGCTCCACCGGCAGGGACCCGAAGAAGGTGCTCATGTTCCACAGGGCGAACGGCGTGGCCAGCGAGCAGTACACGATGATGAGGCCGGTCCTGGTGTCGAGCAGCCCGAAGCGCGACATCAGCAGATAGAGCGGGATGATCAAGGCGATCGGCGGCAACATGTAGGTGACCAGGAACGACAGCAGCGTCACCCGTCGCAGGGGAAACCGCAGCCGGGCCAGCGCGTAGCCGCCCAGCACCCCGACGGTGAGTGAGATGACCACGGTGCCGCCGGCGACCAGGAAGCTGTTGACCATCGCGCCGCGGAACGCGGCGCCGGCGCTGGTGCCGCCGCCCGCGAAGATCTCGCGGTACCGGTCGAGCGTGACGTGCTCGGGCAGCCAGCGCATCGGCCGGGAGACGAGGTCGGTCTGGCCCACGAACGACGAGTAGAGCAGCCACGCGAACGGCGCGAGGATCACCACGGACGTGGCGAGCGCGGCGAGGTGGATGAACAGGCGGTAGCGCAGGCTTGCTCTCATGGCGACCTCAGCTCGCTCTGCCGAAGCAGCCGAAGGTAGATCAGGGCCAGCACGAGGATGGCGATGACCGTCAGGTAGGCCAACGACGCCCCGGCGCTGAACCGCTGGGCGGAGAACGCCTCGAGGTAGGTGAAGAACGTGATCGTCTGGGTGCCGCCCGCGGGACCACCGCCGGTCATCACGTAGACGATGTCGAAGACCTTGAACGCCTCGATGGTGCGCAGCACCAGCACCAACGCGATGTGCGGCACCAGCAGGGGGAGGGTGACCCGGCAGAACGAGCGGATCGGCCCCGCGCCGTCCACCCGTGCCGCCTCATTGAGCTCCCGCGGGATCGTCTGCAGCCCGGCCAGCAGGAAGAACGCGACCAGTGAGGCGTTCTTCCAGACGTCGGCCACGACCACCATGTTCAGGGCGAGAAACGGGTCGTTGCCCAGCCACGACCGATAACCGTCCTGCAGGTGCAGTTCGGTGAGCAGCGCGTTGGCCACGCCGTACTGGGCGTTGAGGATCCACCGCCACATCGCCCCGTTGACGATCGTCGGCAACGCCCACGGGAGGATCACGATCGCGCGGAAGAACCAACGCAGCCGCAACGGGGCGGCGAGCAGTTGGGCCAGACCGAGGCCGAGGACAAGCTCGAGTGCGGTGGAGACGGCGGTGAAGTAGGCGGTGTGCCCGGCGGCCGTCCACAACCGGTGGTCGGCAAGGACCTGGGTGTAGTTGCGTAGGCCGACGAACGGGTATCGACCGGGGAACGGGCTGTCGACGTCGTAGAACGAGATCACGAGGGCGCGTCCCGCGGGGTACAGCACCACGCCGAAGACGACGAGCGCCGCGGGCAGGAGCAGCAGCAGCGCCAGCCGGACCTGACCGCCGCCGGCGCGCCGGGCGAACGGCCAGCGGCGCGCCGGCGGGGTTCGCGGGCGCGCCGGTGGCGCGGTTGCCGGGCGCGCCGGTGGCGCCGCCGTCATGACAGCAAGGTACGGGCCTGGTCGGCCGCGTCGTCCAGTGCCTTCTTCGCCGGTTTCCGGCCGAGCAACGCGTTCTGCACCTCGACCTGGAGGATCTGGCTGATCTCGTTGTAGCGGGGCACCTGCGGCCTTGCGATGAGGGTGGCGAGCTGTTTCCTGGCCACCGGCACCACCTGCGGCAGGGCGGACACCACCGCCGCGTCGTCGTACGACGTCGTCCAGCACGGCAGCGAGCTCTTGGCGTACTTCGCCTGCACCTCGGCGCTGGTGATGTAGCTGACGTACGTCCAGGCCGCCTTCTGGTTCTTGCTGCCGGAGCTGACCGACAAGGCCATCGAGCCGTTGACGCCCGGGCCGCCCGCCGGTCCCGCGGGCGTCGCGGCCACGCCGACCTTGCCGGCGATCTTCGACTGCTGCGGATCGTTGGCGGCGTTGAACATGTACGTCCAGTTCAGCGCCATCGCGGCCTGGCCGTCGGAGAAGATCTTGCGAACATCCTCCTCCAGCGACTCCACCGAGTTGGGGTTGGTGAGCTTGCTGTCGAGGGTGTTCTTCATGAACTCCAGCGCCTGCAGGCCACCGCCGGTGTTGAAGGCGACGGACCTGCCGTCGTCGGACAGGAACTTGCCACCGAAGGCGCCCACGAGCTGCGTGTAGTCGCAGATCAGCGCCTCGGCCTGCTTCCAGCTCCAGATCAGCGGGTAGTCGACCACCTTCTTCGCCTTGAGCGCCCGGGCGGCTGCGAGCACGCCGTCCCAGGTGGACAGGCCGGCCGGCTCGACGCCCGCCCCGGTCAGCATGTCGGTGTTGTAGAAGAAGTACTTCGTGTCGAGGATCCACGGGACGCCGTAGTAGCGGTCCCGGTAGGCGGCGGTCGCCAGCGCCCCACCGAGCATGTCGCTCTTCCACGCCGCCGGGAACTGGTCGGTCACGTCGGTGACGATGCGTTTGCTGCCGAACTCGGCGGGCCAGATGACGTCGATCAGCACCACGTCGAAGGTGCTGGCCGGGGCCGCTGCCACGATCTTGTCGTGCAGCGCCTCGTAGGCGACGAAGGACGGCTCGACGGTGATCTTCGGATACTTCTTGTGGAACTCGTCGGTCATCGCGCGGATGTCGTCCTCGGAGTAGCCGGCCTGCTTCATGAACAGGGCCTTGATCTGGCCCTCGCCGTTGCCCGCCGCACCGCTGTCACCGCCCGCGCCGGTGTCGCTGCCGCCGCCGACGTCGCAGGCCGCGAGAAGCAGGCCCGCACCGGTGACCGCCGACAATTGAAGGAGTCTTCGCCTGGACAGCTCGCTCATGCTCTCTGACATGATCGCCCTCCGGGGGCATTAGGTAGGCTGCTTAACAAAAACTTGTACTCGGTTCGCGATCACGGGTCAAGGCCGTCGTCGCAGCCTTCCCGATCCCACAGGCGAGGGAGTGGAACAGCTTGGTCTCCGTCGACTCGTCCGGCCGAATGGTGCTGGCCGCACTGCTCGACAGCGTGCCCATGACCCGGCCGGAGCTTGCCAGCCGGACGAGCCTGTCCCGGCCCACCATCTCCGAGGTGGTACGCCGGCTCGTCGAGATCGGCCTGATCGTCGACGCCGGCGTGCGCCGCGGTCGACCGGGTCGGGTGCCCACCTACTACCGGCTGGCCCCCACCGCCGGGTACGTGGTCGCCGTCGATGTCGGTGGCGACAACCTCCGGGTCGCGGCGGCGGACATGAGCGGCACTGTCTGTTTCGAGCAACGCCAGGCCACCAGAGGGGCCGGCGCCGGCCGGGTCGCCGCCCAGGTCGCCCGGATGATCGCGTCCGCGACGAACGCGGTGGGGGAGCAGCTGGGGCGGCTTCGTAGGGTCGGCGTGTCGGCGCCCGGTGCCGTCCATGCCGACGGGCGCACCATGTCGGCCGCCCGCAACCTCGGTGAGGACGGCCCGTTCGACCTGATCACCCCGCTCGAGGCGCGCGTCGACGCGCCCATCGTGCTGGAGAACAATGTCAACCTCGCGGCGCTGGGGGAGCGCTGGCGTGGGCACGCCCTGGATGTCGCGACGTTCGCGTTCCTGGCCGTCGGTGCCGGCATCGGCATGGGTCTGGTCCACAACGGCGAACTCGTACGCGGCGCGCACGGTGCCGCCGGAGAGGTCGCCTACCTGCCGTTACCGGGTTCGGTGCCCCCTGGACAGCGGGCCGGACGCGGCAAGGCGCAGCTGGCGGACGAGGCCGGGGCGTACGGCGTTCTCGCGGCGCTCGACGCCCGCAGGTCCTGGCCGGGCACCCGGCCGTCCTCGGTGGAGGAGTTGTTCGCCCAGGCCGCCGCGGGCGTGCCCGCCGCGCGCGATCTGGTGGAGGCCGAGGCCCGGCAACTCGGCCTGACGATCGCCAGCGCGTGTGCGATCTTCGACCCCGAGCTCGTGGTCCTCGGCGGGGGCGTCGGCCGCAACCCGCTGCTGCTGCCGACGGTCCGGGACACCGTCAACGCGTACGCGCCGTTTCCACCGCGGATCGAGACCAGCGCCCTGGGCGAGGCGGCGTCCCTCACGGGAGCACTGTTCGTCGCCCTGCAGGCCGCCCGCGCTGAACTCCTGCGAGCCGTCAGCGGTCCCGACGGTGGCTGACCAGCGCGGGGCGCGACAGGTCCCGCTATGGCAGGGTATGAGACGGATGTGTGGCTGCCGTCGAACCGGTGCCCGTAGTGTCGTCTGGCGACGACGGTGCGGCGGTCCGGGAGGAGGTCGATGGCAGCGGAAGGCAGCGCCGGTGCGGCGGCCCCGGCCCAGCGGGATCCGGGGCGGCCCGCGTACCTGGAACTCTTCTTCGACCTGGTCTACGTCTTTGCGCTGATCACCCTGGCCAAGACGCTCGCCGTCGACCTGACCGGGACCGGCGTCGGGGAGACGTTGGTCCTGCTGCTCGCGTTCACCCTCGTCTGGGCGGTGACCACGTGGGCCGCGGACACCCTCGACCTGGCCCGGCCCGCGGTCCAGGTGCAGCTCATCGGGGTGGCGGCCGCCAGCCTGCTGCTGGCGGCCGCGGCGCCGGACGCGTACGGCGAGCGTGGCCTGCTCTTCGCGGTCACCTACCTGGTGATCCACCTCGGCTCGAGCAGCTACTACCTCCTGCTGCTGCCGGATGCGTCCGAGCCGCGCCGCAGCGGCCGGGTCCTGTTCTGGTACCTCATCGCCGCGGTCGGCTGGATCGGCGGCGGGCTGGCCGTCGGCCCCGCCCGCCTGGTGCTCTGGGCGGCGGCTGTCGGCGTGGAGTACGTCGCCGCCTCGCTCGGCTGGCCGGCGCCCCGACTCGGGCGGGCCCAGCCGCAGGAGTGGCGGCTGGTCGGCGAGCGGGTGGCCGAGCGGTACCGGCAGTTCGTCATCGTCGCGCTCGGCGCGGCTGTCTTCGTGACCGGGACGACGTTCAGCATGAACGAATACACCATGGATCGGGCCTGGGCCCTGCTGGTGGTCTTCCTGATCGTGGTGCTGGCCTGGCGAATCTACATCTACCGGGCCGGCGAGCTGCTGACCGACGCCATCGCGCAATCGACGAACCCGTCCCTGCTCACCCAGTCGGCCGCGATCACCCACCTGATCATGGTGGCCGGCATCGGCGGCATGGCGGTCACCAGCCACCTCGTCGTGGCGCGTCCGCTCGGGGACACGCCGGCCTCGTGGGCTGCGGTCATCCTCGGCGGACCGGCGTTGTTCCTGGTCGGCCGCGGGGTGCTCGACTACACGGTGTTCGGTCGGATCTCCCGGTCCCGGTTGGCCGGGCTGGTCCTGCTGGCCGGCGTGGCGCCGGCCTCGTCCCTGCTGCCGCCGGTGCTGGTCGCGCTGCTCGCCACGACCGTCCTGGCCCTGGTCGCGGCCGCGAACCTGGTTAGCACCCGGTTGCACGCCCGCACGCCGATGCCACCGGCGCTCGGGCGACCCTCACCCGGTCGGCACGGTGACCCGGACCAGCCGTGAGCGTGCCGGCAGGGTCTCCCAGACCAGGGTGAGCAGCAGGACCAGGTTCGCCACGACCAGGATGGCCAGCGGCGGGAGCAGGGCCGCCGCCGGCGCGACGGCGCCCAGCAGCACCACCCCCAGCGCCCGGGACCAGAGGACCCGTCCGGTGAGCACGGCGTCGAACAGGCAACCCCCGAGCAGGAACAGGGCCGGCCCGCCGAGGATGACGGCGGTCCAGGCGGCCGGCGCCGCACCGAACGGCCGGTCGATGACCAGCGAGACGCTGGTCGAGACGAGCAGCACCCCGGCCACCATCACCAGGTGGCTGTACGAGGTGGAGGTGCCGGGGCGGACCCGCTCCACCACCGTGACGGCGGGCCGTGCCAGGAGCTGCCGCACCCGGTGGAAGTAGAGCTGGAAGAGCACGACGCCGCTGCCGAACGCGAGCGCGCTCGCGGCCACCCGGCCGGCCTGGAAGCCGCTGCCGGCCAGCCCCGTGCCGACGCTGAGGATCAGCTCCCCCAACGCGACGATGAAGATCTCCCGGTGCCGCTCGGACAGGTGGGTGCCGGTGAAGATCTGACTGGCGAGTTCGGTGCGGCCGAGCCTCGGCGTCGGCCAGCCGATCCGGGCCGATCCCAGGTCGACGGCCACCGCGACCGACCAGAGCAGCAGCCGGGCCGTTCCGTGTACGAACGCCCCGGCCACCCACGGCGCGGCGGTCACGCCGAACCAGAAGAAGACCCGGATGCTCCTGGCCTGGATGGGGCGGTTCACCCGGGTACCGGGGATGAGGACGGCGTCCCGGACGAGGTGGATGCCGAAGTACGCCGCGACGAGGAGCCACCCGTAGTCGGCGAAGGCGTACGGCACCGCGATCGCCATCAGCATGGTGCCGAACATGACCGCCAGGACGGTGGCCTGGATGATCGGCAGCCGCGGGTTGAACAGGTCGGTGAGCCACGCGGTCAGCACCCAGACCCACCAGGCGGCCAGCAGCAGGACGGCGGTCTGGGCGGCGCCCCGGACGGTGAGGTCCTGGGCCAGCCCCGCCGAGAGCCGGGAGAGCATGAAGATGAAGACCAGGTCGAAGAAGAGCTCCAGGAACGTCGGATAGTCCGGCTCGCCGCGCCGGCGAAGGATCCGGGGTAGCGGACTGGACGTCACCGCGTCTGCCTCCTCTGGCACGCCCGTACCGCGGGCCGGAGGCGCGGGAACCTGGTGCTCCCCGCCAACCTACAAAAGCGGGGGCCAGCGGAGAGTCGAAACGACAGGAGTGGGGCGCAGGCCCGGCTCCAGGCCCCGCCGCCGCGATCAGCCGCCGGAAAGGGGTCGCCAAATCGGATCGTCCAGGCCGGTCACCCGACGCGACTGAGCACTGTCGAGCACGCGGGGACTGCGTGTCATCCTTCAGCGGGTCGGGTCCGCGCCACGGTCTCCCCGCCGTCATGGAAACCCGGGCAGCCGGCCTCGCCACCTGCCGCACGATCGTGACCGCCGGGCCGCTCCCCGCGCCGGCTTCGGCCGGATCGGTCCGCCGGCGCCGCATGCTGGCCTACGCTCCCCGGTAGGAGGAGCGGGGGTCGGGATGACGCAGGCGCGGCAGGTGGCGGTACTAGATGATCGATTCCAAGGGGTGTGGGGTAGCGAGTAAGCGCAAGGGCATCCATGATCGGCGTTGCCTAGGCAACGAGACCATGGAGGCCACGTGCACGTCGATCTGGACACCCTCGCGACCGCAC
>NZ_QGKS01000084.1 GCF_003172935.1 Micromonospora sicca
GTCTTGGTCAGCACGATCAGGGGCCGGGCCCCCGACTCGTGGACCAGGGACAGCGCCCGCTCGATCCGGCCGACGTCCGGCGTCGGGTGCACCGGCTCGACGACCGCGGCGGCGTCGAGGTTGGCGGCGAGCAGCTGCCCGCTGGCGTCCTTGCCGGCGGTCCGGCGGACCAGCGCCGTGCGCCGCGGCAGCACCGCCTCGACGGTCCGCCGCCGGTCGGGCCAGGTGCCGACCAGCACCCAGTCGCCCGCGCAGGGCAGCGCGCTCAGGTCCCGGGCGGCGGCGGCCAGCACCCCGCCGCCCAGGCTGGCCCGGACCGGGCCGTCGGCGCAGAGCACGGTGCAGACCCCCCGGTCGACCCGGGCCACCCGGCCCGGCCGGTGGTCGCTGCCCCGTCGTACGTGTGCCGCCCAGCCGGCGTCCCAGCCGAGGGCGGTCAGATCCATGGTCATGGCATCCTCATCGGTGTCGAGGCGGTACCTGGCAAAACACGCGCGCTACGACCGGCATGATCACCACCACCTCCTCCGACGTCCGGTGCCGCGTTCCAGGCCGACGGTAGGTGGCGCGCCGACGCGCCGAAAGCGATTTCCACGGCGACGGCGGGGCGCCGGACCGCTAGGGTCGACGCGTGACCACCGATCCGCTCCTGCTGACCGGCGAGGTGGACGACGCCACGGCCCGGCTGCTGCGTACCGTGGCAGCCTTCGACGCCGCGGACGTCGCCGCCCCATCCCTGCTCCCGGGCTGGACCCGGGGACACGTGCTGACCCACCTGGCCCGAAATGCCGACGGCTTCGTCAACCTGCTCACCGCCGCGCGCACCGGCGAGCAGATCCCGATGTACGCCAGCGCGGACGCCCGTACCGCGGACATCGAGGCCGGCGCCGATCGCCCGCCCGCCGCCCTCCTGGACGACCTGCGGCGCAGCTCGGAGCGGTTCGTCGAGGCAGTCGACGCGATGCCGGTCGAGGCGTGGGCGACGAGCGTGGAGACGCGGCGCGGCCCGTGGCCGGCGGCCCTGCTGGTCTGGGGTCGGCTCCGCGAGATCGAGGTGCACCACGTGGACCTGGCCGCCGGCTACCGGCCGGCCGAGTGGCCGGACGCGTTCGCCCAGCGGCTGCTGCACGAGGTGGCCACCGGGCTGGCCGGCCGGCCGGAGGCGCCGGCCATGGTGTTGCGCTTCGACGGGGTCCGCCAGGAACTCGTCGTGGGCGATCCCGAGGGGGCGCCCACCATCACCGGCCCGGCGCCCGAACTCGCCGCCTGGCTGATCGGACGCAGCGCGGGCGAGGTGCTCGCCGTCACCCCCGACGGCCCCCTGCCGACCCCACCGGAATGGATATAGCAGAGCCATGACCTACAGCGGAGACGTCACGCCCGGCGGTGCGCCGGCCGTCCGTGAACTCGACCGGCTCACCATCACCAAGGTGTCGGTGGGCCCGATGGACAACAACGCCTACCTGCTGCGCTGCCGGGACACCGGCGAGCAGGTGCTGATCGACGCCGCCAACGAGGCGCCCCGGCTGGTCGAACTGGTCGGCGACGGCGGGCTGGCCGCGGTGGTCACCACGCACCGGCACATGGACCACTGGGTGGCCCTGGAGGAGGTGGTCGTCAAGACCGGCGCCCGCCCGCTGGTGCACGCCGACGACGCCGACGGGCTGCCGATCGACGCGGAGACGCTCACCGACGGCGACACCGTCGCGGTCGGCGGCTGCCCGCTGGAGGTCATCCATCTCAAGGGGCACACCCCCGGCTCGATCGCGCTGCTCTACCGCGACCCGGCCGGCACCCCGCACCTGTTCACCGGCGACAGTCTCTTCCCCGGCGGGGTCGGCAACACCGACCAGGACCCGGAGCGGTTCGGGCAGCTCATCGACGACGTCGAGCACAAGGTCTTCGACCGGCTGCCGGACGAGACCTGGTTCTACCCGGGCCACGGCAAGGACAGCACCCTCGGCGCGGAGCGTCCCTCGGTGCCCCAGTGGCGCGCCCGCGGCTGGTGAGTCCCCCGCCGGTGCGGGCCCGACCGCCCGTACCGGCCGCCGGTCCGACCCCGACGGTGGCCGCGCGCCGCGGCCACCGCCGGCCCCCGTCGCCGGCGTGACCGGTCAGGCGGACGTGCCCACCCCGGCCAACGCGCGGAGCCGGTGCCGGGTGCCCAGCAGCACCGGACCGGCGAGCAGCAGGCCGACCGCCATGGTCAGCACGGTCGGGTTCGGCGCCCCGGGCAGCAGCCCGGCCAACGCCCGGGCGACGGTGCCGAGCAGCACGTACAGGCCCGCCCAGGCCGTCGCGCCGAGCGCGGCGCAGGCCGCGAATCGCCGGTAGGACATCCGCAGTCCGCCCGCGGCCAGCGGCAGCAGCGCGTTGAACACCGGCAGGAACGGCGCGACCAGCACCATCCGGCCGCCGCCGCGGCGCAGGATCACCTCGGCCGCCGCCCACCGCGACTCGCCGATCCAGCCGCCCACCCGGCTGTGCCGCAGCCGGTCGCCCCAGCGCCGACCGGCGAGGAAGCTGAGCGACCAACCGGCGAGGCAGCCGGCCACCACCGCCGCCACGGTCGCCAGCCCGGTCGCGGGCCGGCCGGCGCCGACCGCGGCCAGCACCGCGGCGTCGCCGGGCACCAGTACGCCGAGCAGCGGTACGGCGTCGGCGAGCATGACCATCCCGAGCGTGCTCATCAGCAGGGCGGTGGGCAGCTCACCGAACTGGGCCAGCAGATCCGTCATGCCCGTACGCTATGGCCGCCCCGACCCTGCGCACATCGGGTCCGATCCCCCACCGGCCCCTGATCCCGACTCGGGGTCGACCCCGACTCGCGTCGACGGTCAGGCCGGGCGCAGCACCTGCACCCGACGCACCGGGGAGTCCACGGACGGCTCGGTGGTGGGCACCGGATAGCTGGCCACCACCTTCAGCCGCCCCAGCGGCAGGTGCCCCCGGTCGGGGTCGCCGACCAGCACCTCGGCGCCGCGGGCGGCGGCCCGCTGCAGGAACGGCAGCACCCGTTCGGCCAGCGCGGCGTCGTAGAGGATGTCCCCGGCCACCAGCAGGTCGGCGGTCACCGTGGAGTCGAGCAGGTCGTCGGCGGTGGCGGCAACGACCACCCGGTTGGCTCGCGCGTTGACGGTGACCGCCGCGACGGCGTACGGGTCGATGTCGTTGGCGACCACCTGGTCGGCGCCGGCGAGCGCGGCGGCGATGGCCACCAGCCCCGACCCGGCGGCCAGGTCGAGCACCCGGCGGCCCGCGGCCAGCTCGGGGTGGTCGAGCAGGTGGCGGGCGAGGGCCTGCCCGCCGGCCCAGGCGGAGGCCCAGTACGGCGGCGGCAGGGGGTGACCCGCCGCCGCCTCCATCCGGGCCCACCAGACGATCGCGTCCTCGGCCAGGTGCAGCCGCACCTCGGGCACGAACGGGGTCTCCACCAGCTGGAGCCGGTCCAGACCGAAGCCGGGCACGGCGATCTCCCGTTCCAGGTCGGCCAGCGCCGCGCGTTCCCTCACCGGGGCAAGCATGCCCCGGGTCGGCCGGGACCGGGTGGATTTCCCGCTCCGCGAGCGGATTTCGAGGGCGCGCCGGCACTTCCGGCAGCGGATTGCGGCCCGGACCGCTACTGTCAGGGTGGTACAGGGCGATCACCCGGCCGCGCGGCCGGTGTTCACCCGCTTTGAACAGGGAGAGATTGCATGGCAACCGGCACGGTCAAGTGGTTCAACTCGGAAAAGGGCTTCGGCTTCATCGAGCAGGACGGCGGAGGCCCGGACGTGTTCGTCCACTACTCGGCCATCGCGAGCAGTGGTTACCGGGAACTCAACGAGGGCCAGAAGGTCGAGTTCGAGGTGACCCAGGGGCAGAAGGGGCCGCAGGCGGACAACGTCCGTCCGATGTAGCTCTGTGCCGGTGGCGGCGGTCGGTTTCCGACCGCCGCCGCAGCGCATCTCAGGCCACCTCCGGCGCCGCCGGCAGGTCGCGTCGCCACCGCAGCGGCCCGACCAGCAGGATCAGCGGGGTCAGCGCCAGCCAGCCGGTCATCACCCACATCGCCCGGCCCGGCCCGTACGCGGCGCCGAGCGCCCCGGCCAGCACGGCCGCCAGCGGGATCGTCCCGTAGTTGAGCAGCTGCATGCTGACCGTCACCCGGCCGAGCAGCGCCTGCGGGGTGTACGTCTGCCGGAAGCTGCCCTTGACGACGTTGCCCACGGCGACGGCGAGGCTGATCGCGACTCCGCCGAGGAGCAGCCAGACCACCCCGACGCCGGGCACGGTGAGCGGGATGAGCAGGGCGGGTGGCCCGCTGCCCAGGGCGGCCAGCAGCATCGCGCGGGCGGTGCCGACCCGGCGGGCGACGGCCGTGGCCACGGTCGCGCCGACGATCCCGCCCACGCTGGCCAGGCCGATCAGCAGCCCGACCAGGCCGGGCGACAGTCCGGCCGTGCGGACCAGGAAGACCACCAGGACGGCCTGGTAGCCGGTGAGACCGATGTTGCTGGCGGCACCGAAGAGGGTCATCACCCGCAGGTAGGGGTCCCGGGCGACGAAGCGGATCCCGGCCGCCACCTCCCGGCGCAGCGACGGGGGCCCGTCGGGGCGCGGCACCGGACGCTCGACCGTGCGGATCCGCCCCAGGCAGGCGGCGGAGACGAGGAAGCTCAGCGCGTCGAGCAGCAGGGCGGTGACCGCCCCGGCGAGCTGAGCGACCAGGCCGGCCAGCCCCGGACCGAGGACGTAGCTCGCAGTCTGCGTGGCCTGCAGCTTGGCGTTGCCCTCCGGCACCTCCTCGGGCCGTAGCAGGGTCGGCAGGTACGCCTGGTCGGCGGTCTCGAAGAAGACCCGGGCCAGGCCGGCGCCGAGCGCCACGGCCAGCAACTGGCCGATGGTGAGCACTCCGAGCACGGCGGCCACCGGGACGCTGAGGAACAGCAGGGCCGACACCAGGTCGCAGACGATCAGCACCGGGCGGCGGCGCAGCCGGTCGACCCAGGCTCCGGCCGGCAGGCCGACCAGCAGCCAGGGCAGCCACGCCGCGGCGGTGAGGACCGCGACCTGGAAGGTGGTCGCGTCCAGCACGGCCAGCGCGACCAGTGGCAGCGCCACGGTGGTCACGTTGCTGCCGATGCTGCTCACGGCCTGCCCGGTCCAGAGCAGCCGGAAGTCCCGGTGCCGGAACAGCCCTCCGCGTGGGCGTACCGGCGGGTCGGGCAGTCGGCTCGTCGTCGGCGCGCTCACGGCTGCGCCGGGATGCCGTGCGCGAACAGGAAGACCGGCTCGCGCCGCCGACCGTCGTCGGGAACCTCCCGGTCCGCCCAGCGGGCGAACAGGTCGATCACCTCGCGCCCCAGCTCGGCCAGCTCCTCCGGGGTGAGGTGCAGCCAGCGGTCGGTGGAGAAGGGCCCGTCGCCCCAGGCGGCCTGGGCCTCGTCGGGCGCGGCGTGCCAGGCGCGGGCGAGGGCGGCCTGTCGGTCCAGGTTGAGCGAGGTCGCGGCATCGGCGACCGCCCGGGCGGCGGGGTCGGCGTCGAAGTCGCTGTTGGACCAGCGCACCCCGCGGCTCTGCAGGCGCCACCACCGCTCCCGGCGATCCCGGGCCAGCTCGGGTGCCTCGGCGACGAGGTCGGCGCTCGCCAGCACCTTGAGGTGGTGGCTGACGTTCGCCGGCGCCTGGCCGGTCCGCTCGGCGAGCAGGCCGACCGTCGCCGGACCGTGCACCTTGAGCACGTCCATCAGGCGGCGGCGGAGCGGGTGGGCGAGCGCGGCGAGGACGCGGGAGTCGGTCACCTGTCGGACGTCGGGGTTCGGCATACGCCCACTCTGACACCAGCAACGACAGTTGCGCAATAACTATTGCGGAACTGTCGTTGCCGGATCGGGCCCGGCCGGTGGCGCGTTCCGTCAGGCGGCCAGCCGGCGGGCCATCTCGTCGGCGACGTCCTTGGCGATGGTGGGCGGGAGCGCCGCCGCGATCTTCTCCGGGGTGAGCCCGGCGAGCACGCCGGCGATGATCGCCTCCTCGTTGGTGAAGTCCCTGTTGGCCAGGTTGGTCAGCGCGACGCCGAGCGCGTCCACCCGCAGCATCAGATAGTCGAGCTTGGCCACCACGCTGTTGCTGGCCGACTGGGGCCCGGATCCGTCCGGGTCGACGCTCCGCCCCATGCTCGGCCCGCCGTAGAACATGGCGGAGTAGAGGTTGGCGATCTGGCTCTCGGCCGCGGCGCTCATGTCGTCCTCCAGGAGTCCGATGCTGGTCAGGTAGCGGCGGAACAGCGGGGTCTGGTCCCGGTTCGCCTTGATCGAGTCGCGGAAGAAGCTGAAGTGGGTGTGGAACAGGTGGGAACTGTCGCCGGTGCTGCGCTTGCCGAGCCGGTCCCACCGCCGCACCACGGCGCCGTCCGGCGAGTAGATGATCTCCCGGAGGTCCCCGGTGTCCGGGGCGCCGGCGACGCACTCCGCCACGCACCAGGTGGAGAACGTGTAGAGGTTGTGGGCGCGACCGCCCGCCGAGACCTGGAAGGTGCCGACGTCCAGGGCGGCCGCGTCGAGGGTGAGACCGGAGGAGTCCCGGCTGGACTCCACCACGGAGTAGTCGTTCGCCACGACCCGGTCGGAACCGCAGTGATAGCCGCCGCGGTGGCTGGGGTCGCCGACGATGCCGACCTCCGCGGGCTCCAGGTCCTCCGGCCGTACGACGTTCGGATCGACGTTCAGATGACTGAGCAGCAGAGTGCGTACCGCCAACAGGTTCGCCGGAGCCCGCGTCATGGGGTGCCCCCCTCCCGATCGTTCGCGGCCGGGCACGGTGATCACACCGCGTAGGCGGCGGGGTGATCCGGGGATGCGCCCGGCGAGTGCTGCACGGCACCGGGCAGTTGACCCGACCATATCTGGTCGTTCACCAGTTTGCCCAGGTCAGAGGCACTATCTGGAACTGAGAGAAGACTGTGGACCGAGGTCGAGGAGCGGCAGGACGATCGCTGACGGATGCTCCGGATCGTGCAGGATCTCCCGGCCCCCGGCATGCAGCGTCACTGCCGTACCGAGCGGTTCACCGGTGCCCGGGTTGCGCGCGTACCGGGGATGGGCGCCGCCGGAGACCTGGACCCGCAACCGGTGCCCGGGGGCGAACCGGTGTGCGGTCGGCCAGAGGGTCACCGGCACCCGCACCACGCCGGACGGACCGGTCGGGAAGCGGCCCGGCGCCACGCGGACCAGGCCGTCGCAGACGTTCCAGGATCTTCCCCGGCGGTCCACGTCGCAGAGCCGCACGAAGACGTCCAGGTAGGACAGTTCACTGCGGACGTGGATCTCGGCGTGGACCGGGCCGACCACCTCCACCGGCGCGTCGAGCGGGGGGCTGGTGTAGGTCAGCACGTCCGGCCGGGCCTCCACGGGCCGGTTGTCCACCGCGCCGGCCCGCTGGGCGACCAGGAGCGGACCGCCGAGCGACGGCGTCGGGTCGGCCGGGTCGTACCAGATCCGGTCCGGCGGACGGGGCCGGCGGGTCCTTCGCGAGGGCGCCCCCGGCGTGCAGGTGCCAGCGGGTCGACCCGGCCGGCGGCGGCCAGTCGGGCAGGTCCCGCCAGCCGCCGCCCGCTCCACCGACGTGCACCCGCACCGGCGCGGTACGCGTGCCCGGGCGGCCGGCCAGGTGCTCGTCGAGCCAGTCGAGGCCGTCCCGCAGGGCGGCCACGAAGAGCCCGGGGCTGCCGTGGGTCCACGGTCCGACGGTCAGTCGCGGGTGGGCGCCGGCGGCCCGCAGCGCGGCGTAGTCGTCGAGCTGGGCGGGGAGGAAGATGTCGTGCCAGCCGCTGATCATCGCCACCGGCGCGCGCACCTCGGCGATCCGGTCGCCGAAGACCCGGGACCGCCAGTAGTCGGCGTCCGGCGTGTGGTGGCGCAGCCATTCCTGGAAGAAGGGCACGGTGACGCCGGTGGCGATCCGGTCGGCCTCGGCCAGCGGCAGGTGGGCCAGCGCCGCGGTCAGCCGGGGCTGCCCCCGCTTGAGTTCCCACTGCCGGGCCAGCCACGGCACGGTCTGCGCCTGGAGCAGCTCCGCCCAGGTCAGCACCGTGTCCAGGGCGAACGACTCGCCTGCGTAGGTCGAGTCGCGGGTGCCCGACGCCGTCACCACCGCGACCATCGCCCTCAGCTCGTCAGCCGCCTCGGCGGCGACGGCCCACTGCACGAAGCCCTGGTAGCTGGCGCCTAACATGCCGAACGCCCCGGACCACCAGCGCTGCCGGCGCAGCCACTCGACGGTGTCCAGGCCGTCGTCGCGTTCGTGCACCAGCGGCGCGAACTGCCCGCCCGAGCCGTACGTGCCCCGGCAGGACTGGATGACCACGTGGAAGCCGCGTTCGGCGGCGAGCCGGCCGAGCAGCCGCACCGGCCCGCCCCGCCCGTACGGCGTACGAATCAGCACGGTGGGCGCGCCGGTCAGGTCCGGGGCGTAGTGGTCGGCGCGGAGCGTCACCCCGTCGCGGACCCGGACCGGGATGTCCCGGGTCACGGTCACCCGCCGGCTCCGGGCGGCCGGCAACCGCAGCACCGCGGTGGCGAGTCGGGTGGCGAGCCGGTCGAGCACGTCGGTCAGTCCGCGGTCCGGGGCGGCGACTCCGGGCGGGCGGCCCGCACCGCGTCGCGGTGTTCGCGCAGGGAGGCGCGCATCTCGGTCATGAACCGGTGGACCACCGCCAGCTCCTCGTCGCTGAACCGGGCCACCACCTGGTCGGTCCGCGCGCCGAGCGGCTGGAAGAACTCCGTCGCCAGGGCGGCGCCCCGGTCGGCGTGGTGCAGGAAGACCTTGCGCCGGTCGGCGGTGTCCCGGTCACGCCGGATGTGTCCGGCCCGCTCCAGCCGGTCGATCAGGGCGGTGACCGAGCCGGAGGAGAGGTTGAGCTGCTCCCCCAGCCGGCCGGGGGTGATCGGGTCGCCGGCCAGCTCGGCGTCCATCACGGCGATCAGCGCCTGCAGGTCGGTGGCGTTGAGCCCGTGCAGGGCGGCGAAGGCGTGCCCGACGTGCTGCGCGTCCACGGAGTAACGCCGCAGGTCGTCGGCGATGTCGGAGACCAGCCGCCCGCGCGGGTCGTCCCGCCGCCGGTACATGCCGTGCGCTGCCACGTCTTGTCGATTCCCCTGTCGAACAGGCCGGGACAGCAGCATAGAACGCCGCCGACAATCTCGCCGGTCAAGATGCTCGCGTTGGGAGCTGCCGTCACCTCGTCCGCATCGGTCAGGTCAGTAGGTCAGGCAGACGCACTCGGTCATCAGCGCCCGCACGTTGCGCACGTACTGCGGGTTGGGGATGGTCAGCGGCTCGCCCTCCCGGGCCACCGCGTTGTGCCCGTAGTTGTACGCCGAGATGATCGCGTTGAGCAGGCAGGAGTTCAGCTCGTCGGTGCAGAGCGAGGCGTCCAGCCGGTAGTCGGACTCGAAGTACATGTCGCCGATGTACTTCGTCAGCCAGGCCAGGTAGTTGGCGCCGAGGTAGGCATTGTCCCGGTAGTCGCCGATGTCGTACGACTGGCCGAAGCGCTGGTTCATCCAGTCCGCGGTGGCCGGCATGATCTGCATCAGCCCGATCCCGCCGTCGCAGGCGACGATGTTGGACTGCCAGCCGCTCTCCTGCCAGGCGGTCGCCTTGAGCAGACTGAGCGGGATGGCGATGTCCGGCGCGGAGGTCGGCCAGTAGGTGCGGGCGGCGGCGTCGCCGAGCGCCGCCTTGACCTGGCTGCGGGTCGCCTGGGTGCCCTTGTAGGTGGGCTGACAGCCGCTCGGTGCCGGCTTCGGCGGGGGCGGCGGGACCCGCGTCTCGGTGGGCGGCTTCGGGGTGGTGAGCGGTCCCGCCGCCGTCCGGGTGGGCTTCGGCTTCGGCTTCGCCGTCGGGCCGGCGGTCGGGCTGGCCTTGACGCTGGGCGCCACCCCCATCGCCTCGACCCCCGGCGGCGCCTCGCTCGGCTGGTCGGCCGGCGCCTCGACGGACCCGTCCGTCGGCAGCGCGACCGGCGCGGCCAGCTCCCGGGGCTCGGGTTCCGCGCCGCCGCACCCGGTGATCCCGGCGGCCAGCAGCAGTCCGGCCACCATCGCGGCGCCCATCCGGCTCATCCCTCGACGCATCCGGCCCCTCCCCCGTGGCTGTCGGCCGGACCTTAGCAAGGACCGGCCGGGTCGCGGGGACCCGACGACGCCGCGACCGCCCGGCCCATCGACGTCGGTCGGCTCCGGCGCGCCCGCAGCTCCCGGCCGGATCGTCATCGGGCGCGTCTCGCGCCGGCGGTCGCGGTCGGTTCGTCGCCGGTCGGGCCGTCCGCCGTCCCCCCGTCGCCGACCGCCCGGTCCCGGGTGGCCCAGGCGACCATGAACACCGCCGTCCAGGCCATCCCGAGCAGGACGGAGGTGGCGGTGCCGCTGGCCGTGCTCCAGCCCAGATAGAGCCGGGCGCCGCCGATCGCCACCACGCCCGCGACCGCGACCGTCCAGGCGGCCACCGCCGCCGGCCACGGCGCTCCCCGGGACAGCAGCCAGGCCAGCGTGCCGAGGCTCGCCGTCACCACCGCGTTCTGGGTGGGAAACAGGACGCCGGCGTCGCCCGGCCCGCCCGGTCCGGTGAGATCGGCCACCACGGCCAGCACCACCAGCGGCATGAACGCCCCCGCCGTGCCGACGACACTGAGCAGGTCGGCCCGCCAGGGCCGGTGCCGCCAGGCCAGCACGGCGGCGAGCAGCGCGACCAGCGCGATCAGGACGGACCCGCGCAGCACCGAGGCCGCCGTCGACGCGGCGTGGACCACCCCGGGGGTACGCCGGTCGGCGAACCAGTCGGCGAGGAGGCCGTCGACCACCGCGAGCCCGCTGTACCGGACCCCGGCCTCCAGCGCGAAGGCGATGGCCAGCCCGGCGGTGAACAGGAGCAGCAGGCCGGCGGCGAGGTTGAGCAGCAGCGTCCAGGCCGGTCCGAACCGCGTGGTGAGCAGGAAGAAGAGCACCCCGTACCGGGCCCGCAGCCAGCGCAGCGGCGGCAGCCCGGCGGCCCGCGACGCCAGGGCCCGCGCCGGGTCGGGGTTGCGGCCCAGCCACCGGCCGGCCAGCACCACGGCCACCAGGCAGAGCAGCAGCACCAGCACCGCACCGGTGGCCCGGCCGAGCAGGTGGGAGACCCGCTCGTACGACTCGCCGGCGAGGTAGCCGAGCAGGACCGAGCCGCCCACCCAGGTGACCACCCCGGCCAGGTTCCACGGCGCGAACCGCCGGTACGGCAGGCCCGCCGCGCCGGCCAGCCGGGGCGCCAGGGTGCGGGCGAAGGCCACCCAGCGGGCGGCGAAGAACCCCCGCCCGCCGAGTCGGGCGAGCATCGCGTCCGCCCGGTGCCAGCGCTCGGGGCCGATCCGGGCGCCCAGGCCGGAGGCGCGCAGCCGTGGGCCGTACCGGCGGCCGGCCCGGAAGGCCAGTGTGTCGCCTATCACGGCAGCACCCGTCATCACCAGCAGCGCCGGAATAATCCGCAGCGTCCCCGCGTAGGCTAAGAAGCCGACCAGCAACAGGGTCGCCTCTCCCGGCACCAGCAAGCCGAAGATCACCGCCGTCTCGCCTGCGACGATCGTCGCGGCGACCAGGTAGATCAACAGGGACGGCAGGCCCTGCAGCGACATCAGCAGGTCAGGCATCCGGTCCCCAGCAGCACGGGGGCCAGCATGCCAGCCGCAGGAACGGTCGGAACAGCAGTTTCGGCAGAGATCCGGGCGATCTCGGGGTGACCCCGACACGCGCACCGGCAACCGCAGACAGGAGTATGGAGGGTATGCAGCTTCGCACCGACCTCCGCAACGTCGCCATCATCGCCCACGTCGACCACGGCAAGACGACCCTGGTCGACGCCATGTTGCGGCAGGCCGGCGCCTACGGCGCCCGCGGCGAGACGACCGAGCGGGTGATGGACTCGGGGGACCTGGAGCGGGAAAAGGGCATCACCATCCTGGCCAAGAACACCGGCGTGCACTACCTGCCGGCGGACGGGTCCGATCCGGTCACCATCAACATCATCGACACTCCCGGCCACGCCGACTTCGGCGGCGAGGTCGAGCGGGGCCTGACCATGGTCGACGGAGTGATCCTGCTGGTCGACGCCAGCGAGGGCCCGCTGCCGCAGACCCGCTTCGTGCTCCGCAAGGCGCTCAGCGCCCGGATGCCGATCATCCTGGTGATCAACAAGGTGGACCGGCCGGACGCCCGGATCAAGGAGGTCGTGGACGACACCTACGAGCTCTTCCTCGACCTGGACGCCGACGAGGAGCAGATCGACTTCCCGATCATCTACGCCTGCGCCCGCGACGGCATCGCCTCGCTGACCCAGCCGGCCGACGGCTCGGTGCCCGACGACAGCAGCTCCCTGGAGCCGCTGTTCCGCACCCTGCTCGACACCATCCCGCCGCCCGCGTACGAGGAGGACGCGCCCCTGCAGGCGCACGTCACCAACCTCGACGCCTCGCCGTTCCTCGGCCGCCTCGCGCTGTGCCGGGTCCGGCAGGGCACCATCCGCAAGGGCGCGACGGTGGCCTGGTGCCGCACCGACGGCAGCACCCAGCGGGTCCGCATCTCCGAGCTGCTGATGACCGAGGGGCTGGAGCGTAAGCCGGCCGACTCGGCCGGCCCGGGCGACATCATCGCGGTCGCCGGCATCCCGGAGATCATGATCGGTGAGACGCTGGCCGACGCGGAGAACCCGCAGCCGCTGCCACTGATCACCGTCGACGAGCCGGCGATCTCGATGACCATCGGCACCAACACCTCGCCGCTGGTCGGCCGGGTCAAGGGCTCGAAGGTCACCGCGCGGATGGTCAAGGACCGGCTCGACAAGGAGCTGGTCGGCAACGTCTCGCTGCGGATCCTGCCGACCGAGCGGCCGGACGCCTGGGAGGTGCAGGGTCGTGGCGAGCTGGCGCTGGCCATCCTGGTCGAGCAGATGCGCCGGGAGGGCTACGAGCTGACCGTGGGCAAGCCGCAGGTGGTCACCAAGGAGATCGACGGCAAGACCTGCGAGCCGGTCGAGCGGCTAACCATCGACGCCCCGGAGGAGTACCTGGGCGCCATCACGCAGCTCCTCGCGACCCGCAAGGGCCGGATGGAGCAGCTGGTCAACCACGGCACCGGCTGGATCCGGATGGAGTGGCTGGTCCCGGCGCGCGGCCTGATCGGCTTCCGCACCGAGTTCCTCACCGACACCCGGGGCACCGGCATCCTGCACCACGTCTTCGAGTCCTACGAGCCGTGGTTCGGCGAGCTGCGCACCCGCAACAACGGGTCGCTGGTGGCCGACCGGGCGGGGGCGGTCACCGCGTTCGCCTTGATCAACCTGCAGGAGCGCGGCCAGCTCTTCGTCGAGCCGACCACCGAGGTGTACGAGGGCATGATCGTCGGGGAGAACTCCCGCTCCGACGACATGGACGTCAACATCACCAAGGAGAAGAAGCTCACGAACATGCGGGCGTCGACGTCGGACGAGACCGAGAAGCTCATCCCGCCGCGCAAGCTGTCGCTGGAGCAGGCCCTCGAGTTCTGCCGCGAGGACGAGTGCGTCGAGGTGACCCCGACCGCGGTGCGCATCCGCAAGGTCGTCCTCGACCAGACGCAGCGGGGCCGGATGGCCGCCCGCCGCAAGCACGCCGGCTGACCCCAGCCCCCGCACCACCCACCGGAGCCCGGACCGCCCCACGCGGCCCGGGCTCCGGTGGGTGGTGCGGGGGCTGGGGTCAGCCGGCGTGCTTGCGG
>NZ_QGKS01000158.1 GCF_003172935.1 Micromonospora sicca
GGCCGCCACGGCTCGACGTCCGCCGGGTCGTGCTCGGCCGCGGCGGCGAGCAACTGGTGCGGCAGGTCGAAGACCGCCACGCCGGTGCCGGAGGAGCCGAGCACCGCGCAGCCCATCGCGCCCGCGGTGCCCTCGCCGCCGCGGCGGCCGTAGACGGCGGCCAGGAAACCGGGCATGGCCCCGTCGTGCCCCACGTGCAACACGCGCTGCGGCTGCGGCACCAGGATCAGGCCGAGCCCGAAACCGGCCACCCAGAGCGTCTCATCGGTGGTGGTGAGCGGCCAGCGCATCTCATCGAGGGTGGCCGGGGCGAGCACCGCGCCGGTCGAATCGAGCGCGGCGGGGTCGGCGAGGAAGGCCGCCCAGCGGGCCATGTCCGGGGCCGTGCTCCACAGCTGGGCGGCCGGGGCCACCGCCCCGAAGTCGGTCGGCGGCTCGGGGTGGGCCTCGTCGGAGTACGCGTCGACCAGGAACCCGGTCGCGGCCCGGTCGCCGGGCGTCGGGCCGGTGGCGGTCAGCCCCAGGGGGACGAGCACCCGCTCGGCCAGCACCTCCGCCCAGGTGCCGCCGCGCAGCCGGCCGACCAGCTCGCCGAGGAGCGCCATGCCGAGGTTGGAGTAGTGGTAGCGCCGGCCGGTCGGCAGCACCCGCTCGACCCGGGCCAGGTCGGCGAGCAGCTCGTCCACGCCGGGCGCGCGCAGCGAGTCCCAGACGTCGCCGTACGGCTCGCGTTGCAGGCCCGCGGTGTGCGACAGCAGCCGGCGTACCGTCAGCTCGCCGTGCGCCGGCAGGTCGAGGTGCCGGCCGATCGGGTCGTCCAGGTCCAGCAGGCCGTCGTCCCGGCACTGCATGACCAGCACCGAGGTGAAGGTCTTGGTGACCGAGCCGATCCGGAACACCGACTCCGGGCCGACCGGCGTGTCGTTGCCCGTGTCGCCCACCGCGCAGCTCCAGAGCGGGCGATCGGCCCGGTGCAGGGCGGCCGAGATCGCCGGCACCCGGCCCCGGGCCTGCGCCTGCCGCACCATCCGTTCCAGCCGGTCGTTCACGGTGATCATGCCAGCAGTGTAAGGAGCGGGCCGCCGTGGAGCCCTCAGCGGGCGAGCATCGGGCCGAGCGGGGCGCCGCCGAACAGGTGCGCGTGCGCGTGGAAGACCTCCTGGCCGGCGTACGACCCGGTGTTGAACATCAGCCGGAAGCCGTCCGCGAGCAGCCCCTCCTCCTCGGCCACCACGGCGGCCGTGGCCAGCACCTCACCGGCCAGGCCCGGGTCGCCCTGGGCGAGGGTGGCCACGTCCGCGTAGTGCTCCTTCGGGATGACCAGCACGTGGACGGGCGCCTTGGGGTCGATGTCCCGGAAGGCGAGGGTGGTGGCGGTCTCCCGCACGATGGTGGCCGGGATCTCCCCGGCGACGATCCGGCAGAACAGGCAGTCGGTTCCCATCCGGGCATGCTAAGCGCTGCCCGGACCCGCCGCGCCGCCACCGGCCGCGCCGGGCATGATGTCCGGCGTGACTTCTCGGGCGGTACTGGTGACGGGGGCCTCGCGCGGCATCGGCCGCGCGGTGGCGCGGGCGTTCGCGGCGGGCGGGGACCGGGTGGCGATCCACCACCGGGACTCGGCGGAGCTGGCCGAGCAGCTGCGCGACGAACTGCCCGGCGACGGCCACGTGGTGGTCCGCGCCGACCTGGCCGACCCGGACGCGGTCCGGGCGATGGTGGACGAGGCGGCGGAGCGGCTCGGCGGGCTGGACGTCCTGGTCAACAACGCCGGCGTGTACGGGCCGCGGACCTGCCGCACCCGGTCTTCGGCAACACCTATGAGCAGTGGCGCCAGCAGTGGCGGCTGGTGCTGGAGACCAACCTGACCGGGGCCGCCAACGTGACCTGGTGCGCCGCCCAGCACATGCGGGAGCGGGGCGGGCGGATCGTCAACGTCTCCTCCCGCGGCGCGTTCCGGGGCGAGCCGCAGCAGCCCGCGTACGGGGCGAGCAAGGCGGGGCTGAACGCGCTCGGTCAGTCGCTGGCCCTGGCCCTCGCCCCGTACGGCATCGCGGTGGCGACCGTGGCCCCCGGCTTCGTCGAGACGGACATGACCACCGAACACCTCACCGGCGAGAACGGTGCCGCCATCCGCGCCCAGAGCCCGTTCAACCGGGTCGCCCGCCCCGAGGAGATCGCCGCCGCCGTCCACTGGCTGGCCAGTCCCGAGGCGGAGTGGGCCTCCGGCACCATCGTCGACCTCAACGGCGCCTCCTACCTGCGCACCTGACCCCGCCGCTCGCGGCCCGGCACTCGACGCCCGGCACTTGAGGCGCGGCACTCAGGGCTTTGCACTCAAGGCCCGGTGCTCGATGCCCGGTGCTCGATGCGAGCGCTCGATGCGGGCGCGGACATTCCCTACGCACGCTTTGCTCTGCTGCAGCCCACGCAACACTCCCGGGCCGTGAGTGTTGCGTGGGCTGCAGCAGAGCAAAGGGCGTGCTGGAACTCCTCTGGCGGGCGGGGCGACTCACGCGAGTTGCGGGAGACGGCGGCATCACGTGCGCCGGACACACCGTAGTTTCCGGAACATCGTGTGGATCTTCAGCCAGCCGACCGGCGGAGACGGCGGGAAGGGCGGAGACGGCGAAGCTCATCACGCGGACGGCAAGCCGGCTGCGGACGCGCGGGTCACCAGCGCGCGAGGCGGGTGGCGAGGACGGCGAGGGCCGCCACGCCGGCCGTGGAGGTGCGCAGCACCGACGGCCCGAGCCGGACCGGGCGGGCGCCGGCCTCGCGGAAGGCCGACAGCTCGGCCGGGGCGATGCCGCCCTCCGGGCCGACCACCAGCACGATCTCGCCCGTGGCGGGCAGGTCGGCGGTGGTCAGCCGCTCCTCGGCCTCCTCGTGCAGCACGAACGCGCCGGCCGCCCCGGCGATCCGCCGGACGACCGTCTGGGTGGACTCGTCCGGGGACCCGGCCACCACCGGCAGCCAGGCCCGGCGGGCCTGCTTGGCCGCCTCCCGGGCGGTCGCCGCCCACTTCTCCCGGGCCCGTACGCCCCGGTCGCCGCGCCACTGGGCCACCGAGCGGGACGCCGCCCAGGGCACGATCTCGTCGACCCCGACCTCGGTCATCGCCTGCACGGCCAGCTCACCCCGGTCGCCCTTGGCGATGCCCTGTACCACCACGACACGCGGGACGGACGCGTCGGTGTACCCCCGGGAGGTGACCTGGAGGTCGAGGGTGCCCCTGCCGACGGCGGTGACCACCGCGGCGGCCGTGCCACCCCGACCGTCGGCCAGCAGCAGTTCCTCGCCGACCCGCAGCCGCTGTACGTTCGCGGCGTGGTGCCCCTCGGGGCCGTCCAGCGTCAGTGCGTCACCGGTGGGCAGCGCCTCCACCAGGAACAGCGGGGCGGACACGTCAGGCGTGCCCGTTGAAGGCGTCGCGCATCCGGGAGAAGAAGCCGCCCTGCTTGGTCAGCTCGGCAACCTCCTCGCCCCGGGTCTTGGCGAAGTCGCGCAGCATCCGCTCCTGGTCGGCGTCGAGCTTGGTCGGCGTCCGCACGTCCAGGTGGACGTAGAGGTCGCCGCGGCCGGTGCCGCGCAGGTGCGGCACGCCCCGGGCGCGCAGCCGCAGCGTGCTGCCCGGCTGGGTGCCCGCCTTGACGTCGACCGTCTCCTCGCTGTCCAGCGTCTTGATGGTCAGCCGGGTGCCGAGCGCGGCGGCGGTCATCGGCACGGTGACCCGGCAGTGCAGGTCGTCGCCCTTGCGGGAGTAGACGTCGTGCGGCCGCTCGCGGATCTCCACGTACAGGTCGCCGGCGGTGCCGCCGCCCGGGCCGACCTCGCCCTGCTGGGCCAGCCGGATCCGCATGCCGTCCTCGACCCCGGCCGGGATCTTGACGGTCAGCGAGCGGCGGGTCCGCACCCGGCCGTCGCCGGCGCAGGTCGGGCAGGGGTGCGGGATGGTGGTGCCGTAGCCCTGGCAGACGGTGCACGGCCGGGCGGAGACCACCTGGCCAAGGAAGGTCCGCTGCACCGACTGCACCTCGCCCCGGCCGCCGCACGCCTCGCAGGTGGCCAGGTGGGTGCCGGCCGCGGTGCCGGCGCCGGAGCAGGTGGTGCAGAGCACGGCGGTGTCGACGGTGATCGGCGCCTCGACGCCGAACGCGGTCTCGTGCAGGTCCAGCTCCAGCCGCAGGATCGCGTCCGCGCCCGGCCGGGTCCGCGGGCGCGGCCCCCGGGCGCCGCCCGCGGCGCCGCCGAAGAAGGCGTCCATGATGTCCTGGAAGCCGACGAACGGGCCGGCCCCGCCGGGACCACCCGGACCGCCGGCGCCCCCGCCGCCCGGCGCGAGCGGGTCGCCGCCCAGGTCGACGATCTGCCGTTTCCGGTCGTCCGAGAGGACCTCGTACGCGGCGTTGATGTCCTTGAACTTCTCCTGTGCCTCCGGGTCCGGATTGACGTCCGGGTGGAACTGCCGCGCCAGCTTGCGGTAGGCGCGCTTGATCTCGTCGTCGGAGGCCTCCCGGCTCACGCCGAGAATGCCGTAGTAGTCCCTGGCCACTGCGTTCCGTGTCCTCATGTTCGTCTCGCGTTGCGCCGGTCGGCGGCCGGAGCCGGCCGTCGGCCCTTACTGGTCAGTTCTGGGCCAGCAGCTCGCCCACGTAGCGTGCCACGGCCCGCACCGTGGCGATGGTGCCGGGGTAGTCCATCCGGGTGGGCCCGAGCACCCCGAGGCCACCGACGATGGTCGCCCCCGGTCCGTACCCGGTGCTCACCACCGAGGCGGCGCGCAGGTTGTCGATCTCGTTCTCGTCGCCGATCAGCACCCGGGTGGTGCTGGGCTCGGCCTCGCCGATCAGCTTGAGCAGCACGACCTCCTCCTCGAGCGCCTCAAGGATGGGGCGCAGCGAGCCCTGGAAGTCGAGCAGTCCACCGCGGGTGAGGTTGGCCGTCCCGGCCAGCGCGATCCGCTCCTCGTGCCGCTCCACCAGCGTCTCCAGCAGCACGGTGGAGAGCGTGGTCATGGCACCCCGCAGGTGCGGGGCCGACTCCTCGACCAGCGCCTGGACCAGCGGCGGGGTCTCCGAGAGCCGGCTGCCGACCAGCTTCTCGTTGACCAGCCGGCGCAGGTCGATGACGTCGTCGGCGGCGATCGGCGCGGGCAGCTCGACCAGCCGCTGCTCGACCCGCCCGGTATCGGCGATCATGACCAGCATCAGCCGGGTGGTGGAGATCGGCACCAGCTCCAGGTGGCGCACCGAGGAGCGGGCCAGGCTCGGGTACTGCACCACGGCGACCTGGCGGGTCAGCTGGGCCAGCAGCCGGACCGTGCGGTGCACCACGTCGTCCAGGTCGACCGCGCCGACCAGGAAGCGCTCGATGGCCCGGCGCTCGGCCGGGCTGAGCGGCTTGACCCGGGAGAGCCGGTCGACGAAGAGCCGGTAGCCGCGGTCGGTGGGCACCCGGCCCGCGCTGGTGTGCGGCTGCCGGATGTAGCCCTCCTCCTCCAGCACCGCCATGTCGTTGCGCACCGTCGCCGGGGAGACGCCCAGCTGGTGTCGCTCGACGAGGGCCTTGCTGCCGACCGGCTCCTGCGTGGCGACGTAGTCCTCGACGATCGCGCGCAGCACGGCGAGCTTGCGGTCGTCGAGACCCATCTCCCCACCTCCTGAAGCACCTCGACCCGCCGGTGGTCCGGGGCGGGCCGGGCACCTGGCACTCGACTGTAGCGAGTGCCAGTCTACGTCGGCGCCACCCCTGACGCGATGATCAGCGACGGACCACGGGGGTCCGGCCCGCCACCCAGCACGGCGCCAGAGCCGTTCAGCCGGACATCCCGGGCGATCTCGCTCTGGTGCCGCCTTGCGGGCAACCCCTACCGTGACGTCCATGACTGAACCACCTCGCCCTCCCGGAGCGGGGGACGCCGGCGCTCAGCCGCCGGACCCGACCCCGCCGTCGGCACCGTACGGCTCGTCGGCGGACGAGCCACCCACCGCACCACTGTCCGGGGCGCCGGGCGCGGGCGGCTATCCCCCGCCCGGTGGCTATCCCCCGCCCTCCGGCGGCCAGCCGCCGTCGGGTGGCTACCCACCTCCGGGCGGCTATCCGCCGCCGGGCGGCGGCTATCCGACCGGCGGCGCGTACGGCGCCAGCGGCGGCTGGGCCAACAACGAGGACAAGACCTGGGCGCTGGTCGCGCACTTCGGCGGCGCGGCGGCGATGTTCGTCAGCGGCGGCGTGCTGGGCTGGCTCCCGCCGCTGGTCGCCATGCTGGCCCGGGGAAACCAGTCGCCGACGGTGCGTCAGCACGCGGTCGCGGCGCTCAACTTCCAGCTGCTCTGGTCGATCGTCGGCCTGGTCGGCTGGGTCCTGGCCTGCATCGTGATCGGGTTCCTCGCGGTCGGCGCGGCGGTCATCATCGGCGTCCTGTTCGGCATCCTCGCCGGCGTCAAGGCCAACGAGGGCCAGCTCTACCGCTATCCGATGAGCATCAGCCTGGTCAAGTGACGCCCCGCCCGGCCGGCCCGCGGGTCGGCCGGGCGATCGGCGGTCAGGGCAGCAGGTCGCGGACCACCGCGTCAGCCAGCAGCCGGCCGCGCAGCGTGAGCACCGCCCGGCCGGCCGCGTACTCCGGCGCGGCCAGCAGCCCGCCGGCCAGGGCCCGCTCCGCCCCGGCCCGCCCCGCGTCGTCCAGCACGTCCAGCGGCAGCCCGGAGGCGAGCCGCAGCCGCAGCATGACGTCCTCCATGTGCGCCTCGTCGGGCGTGAGCACCTCCCGGGCCAGGCCCGGCGACCCCCCGGCGGCGAGCCGCTCGGCGTACGTCGTCGGGTGCTTGACGTTCCACCAGCGCACCCCGCCGACGTGGCTGTGCGCCCCCGGTCCGAGGCCCCACCAGTCGGCGCCGGTCCAGTAGAGCAGGTTGTGCCGGCACCGGGCCGCCGCCGAGCGGGTCCAGTTGGACACCTCGTACCAGGAGAAACCGGCCGCGTCGAGGGCGGCCTCCGCGGCCAGGTAGCGGTCCGCCGCCACGTCGTCGCTCGGGTACGGCAGCTCGCCGCGCCGCATCCGCGCGGCCAGCCGGGTGCCGTCCTCCACGATCAGGGCGTACGCGCTGACGTGGTCGACCCCGGCCGCGACGACCTGCTCCAGCGAGGCGGCGAAGTCCTCGGCGCGCTCCCCCGGCGTGCCGTAGATCAGGTCCAGGTTCACGTGGTCGAACCCGGCGTCGCGCGCCTCGAGGGCGGCGGTGGTGGCCCGCCCGGCGCTGTGCTTGCGGTCCAGGATCGCCAGCACGCCCGGCGCGGCGGACTGCATGCCCAGCGAGATCCGGGTGTAGCCGGCGGCCCGCAGCGTCTTCAGCGACTCCGGCGTGACCGACTCGGGGTTGGCCTCGGTGGTCACCTCGGCGTCGGCGGCGAGCCCCCAGGTGCGGTCGATCCCCGCCAGAATGCGGGCCAGGTCGTCGGCGGGGAGCAGGGTCGGCGTGCCGCCGCCGACGAAGACGGTGTCGACCCGTCGCGGCGGCGTGTCACCGAACACCCGGCCCGCGAGGGCCAGCTCGGCCAGCACGGTGTCGGCGTACGACTCGCGGCTGGCCCCGCCGCCCAGCTCGGCCGCCGTGTACGTGTTGAAGTCGCAGTAGCCGCAGCGGCTGGCGCAGAACGGGACGTGCACGTACACGCCGAAACCGCGCGCGCCGACCGCGCGGGTGGCGGCGGCGGGCAGCGACCCGTCACGCGGGACGGATTCACCTTCTGGAAGAGCGCCGGGCATGGCAACTAGTGTGCCCGGCATGACCTCTCCGGACGCTCTCGTGCGGGTCGCCACGGCCCGTGGGGTGACCACCCTCACCCTGGACAGCCCGCACAACCGCAACGCGCTCTCCACCCCGCTGATGACCGGGCTGCTGGCCGGGCTGGCCGCGGCGGTCGCCGACGACGCGGTCCGGGCGATCGTGCTGGACCACACCGGCCCGGTCTTCTGCTCCGGCGCGGACCTGAAGGAGACCGCCGCCGCGTACGCCAGCGGGACGGTGCCGGCCGGGATGCTCGGCGACGTGCTGGTGGCGGTGCGGGAGTGCCCGAAGCCGGTGCTGGCGAAGGTGGCCGGGCCGGCGCGGGCCGGCGGGCTGGGCCTGATCGCGGCGGCCGACCTGGCGGTCTGCGCCGAGGAGGCGACCTTCGCCTTCACCGAGGTGCGGATCGGGGTGATCCCGGCGGTCATCTCGGCCACCGTGCTGCCCCGGCTGAATCCCCGGGCCGCCGCCGAGCTGTACCTGACGGGGGACACCTTCGACGGCCGCCGGGCCGCCGAGATCGGTCTGGTCACCGCGGCCGTGCCGGCGGCCGGGCTGGACGCGGCGGTGGCCCGTTACTGCGACTCGCTGGTCCGGGGCGCGCCGCGGGCCCTGGCGGGCGCCAAGGAGCTGCTGCGCCGGCCGGCCCCCACCGACCTGCGCGCCGAGATCGCCGAGTTGGCCGCCCTCTCCACCGGGTACTTCCTCTCCGACGAGGGCCGGGAGGGCGTTCTCGCCTTCCGCGAGAAAAGGGACGCGGCCTGGGTGCCGACCGGGAACGCCGCCGGCTGACCACGGACGCTCGCGGTGGCCGAGTGGTGACGGAACGGGAGGCAACCGGTCGGACGACCCGGGCGGCGCTCCGGGGGACGTACGCTTGGCGGACTGTCGAACAGGAGGTGCGGGTGCGAACTCGGGCAATCGGGGCAGCCGGTGTGGTGGTGGCGGTCGTCGCCCTCCTCGGGATCTGGTTCGTGGCCCGGCACGTCGCGCCCCAGCTCCGCCTCCCGGCGGCCAGCCGCACCTGCACCGTCCAGGCCGACGGCCGGGTCGTGCTCGGCGCCGACCAGATGGCCAACGCGGCCACCATCGCGGCAATCGGCGCACAGCGCCGGATGCCCGAGCGGGCCGTGGTGGTGGCGCTGGCGACGGCGTACCAGGAGTCGCACCTGAAGAACCTCGCCCACGGCGACCGGGACTCGCTCGGCCTGTTCCAGCAGCGCCCGAGCCAGGGCTGGGGCACCGCCGAGCAGATCCAGGACCCGCGCTACGCGGCGGACCGGTTCTACGCGGCGCTGAAGAAGGTCAAGGGCTGGGAGGAGCTGCGGGTCACCGAGGCCGCCCAGCGGGTGCAGCGGTCGGCCTATCCCGAGGCGTACCAGAAGTGGGCGGACGAGTCGCAGGTCCTCACCCGCGCGCTGCTCGGCCATGCGACCGGCGCGGTGGCCTGCACGGTCGGGCCGACGCCGGCGATGCGCGGCCAGGCCGCCGCGGCCGCGCTGATCCAGGGGCTGACCCTCGACTGGGGGTTGCCGGGCGTGGCCTCCCCGACCGACCTGACCGGCCTGGCGGTGTCGGCGACGGACAGCCGCAACGGCTGGCGGTACGCCCACTGGCTGGTGTCGCACGCCGACGACCACGGCGTGAAGCGGGTCCGCTTCGGCGGCCTGGAGTGGACCGCCGAGCAGGGGACCTGGACCAAGGTGGCCGACGGGCGGGCGACCCCGACCCAGGTGCTGGCGGAGGTCTTCGCCGACACGTAGGCCGGCCAACCGGCCACGGTCAGGGGCGGCTGCCGGAGAGCCGGCGGCGGGCCTTCTCCCGGATCGGCTCGGGCAGCTCCGGGGCGTCCAGCAGCCGGGGCAGCAGCGCCGGCTCCAGGCTCGTCGCCCGGAACACCTCGCCGATCGTCACCCCGTGCGCCGGGCGCGCCACCACCTCGACCGGGTCGCCGGCGCCGACCTCACCCTCCCGCAGCACCCGCAGGTACGCCCCGGGCGCGGCCCGCGCGGTGAACCGCTTGATCAGGTCGGGCATCCCCCAGAAGCCGGCGAAGGTGGTGCACGGCGTGCGGGGCTTGGTGACCTGGAGCAGTGCGTCGCCGATGGCCCACTGCTCGCCGATGACCGCCCCGGTGACGTCCACCGCGTACGTGGTCAGGTTCTCGCCGAAGCCGCCGGGCCGGATGCCCCGGCCCAGCTCGGCCGCCCACCAGTCGGCGTCCTCCTCGGCGTAGGCGTAGACGGCCTGGTCGGGCCCGCCGTGGTGGGCCCGCTCGCCGATGAAGTCGCCGGCCACCCCGTCGACCCGCAGCAGCACCGGACCGTCGACCGGCCGCTTGTCGATGCCGCTGCGACCGCTCGGGTCGCCCGCCCACTCCGCCTCGGTGACCACGCCGAGGTTCACCGCCGCCAGCCTGCCCGTCATGGCGGTGAGCCGAGTCGGGCGCGGATCGGCGGGACAGCCGGTGATCAGCCCTTGACGGCGCCGGCCACCAGGCCGGAGACCATCCGGCGCTGCACCAGCAGGAAGAAGACGATCACCGGCAGGGTGAACAGCGTCGAGGCGGCCATGACCGACCCCCAGGCGGTGTCGTCCCGCCCGAAGAAGAAGGTCATCGCCACCGGCAGGGTGTACCTGTCCTGGTCGTTGATGAAGGTCAGCGCGAAGATCAGCTCGTTCCACGCGGTGATGAAGGAGAAGATGCTGGTGGCGACCAGCCCCGGGGCGACCAGCGGGAAAAGGATCCGCCGGAAGGTCTGGGCCCGGCTCGCGCCGTCGATGGCCGCGGCCTCCTCCAGTTCCTTGGGCACCGCCGCCACGAAGCCGCGCAGCATCCACACGGCGAACGGCAGCGAGAAGCCGAGGTAGGTGAGGATCAGGCTGGGCAGCGTGTTGTAGAGCCCGAGCCGCTGGATCATCAGGAAGAGCGGGATGACCAGCGCTTCCAGCGGGATCATCTGGACCACCAGCAGCAGGATCAGGAACGTGGTGCGCAGCCGGAACCGGAACCGGGCCACCGCGGTCGCCGCGAGCAGCGCGACCAGGCCGCTGAGCAGCACCGTCGCCAGCGCGACCAGGGCGCTGTTGAGGAAGAAGTCGGCGAAGGTCACGCCCGGGATCAGGTTGCCGGTGAGGATCTCCCGGTAGTGCTCCAGGGTGGGCTCCGCCGGCACCGGGCGCGGCGTGGCCGAGAAGATCTCCCGGTTCGGCTTCAGCGAGGTGGCGATCATCCAGTAGACCGGGAAGGCCGCGAAGAGCGCGACCAGCAGGCCGGCGCCGTTGAGGGCGAACTTCTTCACGACTCGTCCTCCTGCCGGAGCACCATCCGGACGTAGACACCGGTCACCACGAGCAGGATCAGGGTGAGGATGACGGCGATCGCCGCCCCGAGGCCGTACTTGGGCGGCGGTGAGAACGCCTCCGCGTACGAGTAGATGGAGAGCATGAACGTCGACCGGTCCTGGGTGCCGCCGGCCAGCACGAACTGCTGGGTGAACACCTTGAAGTCCCAGATCGTGGAGAGCACCACCAGGATGCCGAAGACCGGTCGCAGGGTCGGGAAGGTGACCGACCAGAAGACCCGCCACGGCCCGGCCCCGTCCACCCGGGCGGCCTCCTGCAGCTCGCTCGGCACGCTCTTCAGCCCGGCCAGCACGCTGACCGCGATGAACGGGAACGAGTGCCAGACCACCACCAGGGTCAGGATCGAGAAGAACAGCAGCGGATCGTTGAACCAGCCGTAGCCGGTCCAGTCGCTGCGCCCGAAGAGGGCGGTGGAGAGCCCGTCGGGAAGCTTGTTGAACAGCCAGGTGACCAGGCCACTGGTGTCGTCGAAGATCCACTTCCAGACGATGGTGCCGGTCAGCGCCGGGGTGGCCCAGGCCAGCATCACGCAGCTGGCGACGAAGGTGGCCATCCGCTTGCCGAGCCGGTTGAGCAGCAGCCCGACCAGGGTGCCGAGGATCATCGTCAGCACCACGTTGGCCGCGGCGAAGAGCACCGTGTTGCGCAGCACCGTACGGAAGAACGGGTCGCCGAGGATCTGGGCGTAGTTGTGGAACCCCACCCACGGCCACTCGCGGTCCCCGCGCAGCTGCCGGACGCTGTCCAGCTTGTAGAAGGACATGCCCACCACCTGGCCGAGGGGCCAGAGCAGCAGCACCCCGATGATCAGCAGGCAGGGCAGGAGCAGCAGGTACGGCAGGCGGTCGACGCGGCGGCGCCGCCGCGCGGGGGTCTCCCGCGCGGCGGCCTCGCCGGCGCTCTTGGTCAGTAAGCTCACTTGCTGTTCAAGATGCCTTCCATCTCGGTGGCCGCGTCGGCGGTGGCCTTCTCGACCGTCTTCTGACCCTTGATGACCGAGCTGTTCATCGCCTGGGTCACCGTCTTGGTCCGGCTGACCTCGACCCACTTCGGGGTGAGCGGGGTCAGCTTGGTGTTCTGCATGGTGGTGGCGAACGCGGCCATCACCTTGTCGTTGGCGTAGTTGCCGCCGCCGACCAGATCCTGGTAGACCGGGAAGAAGTTGAGGCTGCTGGCGAACTCCTGGTCCTTCTGCTTGCTCAGCAGGACGGTCAGGTAGTCCCAGGCCAGGGCCTGCCGCTTGCTGTCCTTCCAGAGGGCGATGTCGGAGCCGCCCGCGAAGGCCGGGGCCGGCTTGCCGTCCGGGCCGGGGATGGGGAACGTGCCCCACACCTTCTCGATCTCCGGGTTGTCCTTCTTCATCGCGCCGCCCTGCCAGCTGCCGGCGAAGGCCATCGCCGCCTTGCCGGTGGCGAACTGGGTACGGGCGTCGACCTCGTTCCAGCCGGCGGCGGCCGGCGGGGCGACCTTGTGCACGGTCACCAGGTCGGTCCAGAACTTGACCGCCTTCTGCGCCTCCGGCGTGTTGTAGCCGGACTTCCAGGTGTCGCCCTGCTTGGTGGCGATCTCGCCGCCGGCGGCCCAGAGGAAGGAGTAGAACGGCAGCTCGGAGTTGCCCGGCAGGGCGATGCCGTAGGTGCCCGGCTTCTTCGCCTGGACGGCCTTCGCGGTGGCGACCAGCTCGTCCCAGCTCGTCGGCGGCTGCACGCCGGCCTCGGCGAACCAGTCGGTGCGGTAGTAGATGGCCCGCACGCCGGCGTACCACGGCACGCCGTACTGCTTGCCGTCGAGCTGGGCGTTCTTGACCAGGTCGGGAAGGATGTCCTTGCCCTCGGACCAGCCGTTGAACTTGTCGGTGACGTCGGCGAGGGCCTCCTGCGCCGCCCAGCCCTGGGTCTCGGTGTTGCCGAGCTCGGTGACGTCCGGCCCCTCGCCGCCGGCGAGCGCCGCCTGGAACTTCTTCGGCGCCTCGAGCCAGGGGATGTACTGGACGACCACGTCCGTCTCGGGGTGCTTCTTCTTGAATTCGGCCTCGACTCCGTCGAGGAACTTGGTCTGGGCGTCGCCGCCCTCGCCCATTATCCAGACCGTCAGCTTGCTGTTGTCCGCGGCCTTGTCGTCGTCACCCGAGCCACCGCAGCCGGCGAGCACCATCGCGGCCGAGGCCACGATGGCGGTGACCGGCGCCAGCCGCTTCCACCTGTTCACGCCCATATCTCCCTCGCGCCGTCTGGCACTAACCTTCTGCGCCGCACCTTAGTAGGAAAAAATCCTTTACGACAGGGGGTAGTCGTGCGGACCGGGCGAGGCGACCGTATCGCAGGGGGCGGGGG
>NZ_QGKS01000210.1 GCF_003172935.1 Micromonospora sicca
ACTCCGGGTCGGCGACGTGGCACGACCGGACGGACCGGATGACCCTGGTCCCCGACGTGACGTGGATCATGGCCCGGTGGCCGCGACACGCCCGGGTGGAGGCGGATCGGGCCGGTCAGGGGCCGCCGGACGCGTCCAGGGCGGCCAGCCGGCTGTGCAGCGGCGCGAACAGCGCCGGCGGGGCGGCGATGACCAGGTCGGGGCCGGCGGGAAGGCCGTCCAACCCGGCCACCCGCAGTCCCGCCTCGGTGGCGACCAGCCCGCCGGCCGCCTGGTCCCAGGCGGCCAGCCCCTTCTCGTAGTAGGCGTCGACGCGACCCTCGGCGGCCAGGCAGAGGTCCAGCGCCGCCGCCCCCATCCGGCGGATGTCCCGGACGTGCGGGATCAGCTCGGCGACCACCCGGGCCTGGTGCGCCCGCCGGCCGGGGTCGTAACCGAATCCGGTGGCGACCAGCGCCTGGCCCAGGTCGGTCTCGGTGGAACAGCGCAGCCGCTCGCCGTCCCGCCAGGCGCCGCCGCCCGCGGTGGCGGTCCACTCCTCGCCGGTGGCCACGTTGCGGACCACGCCCACCACCACCTCCCCGGCCACCTCGGCGGCGAGGGAGACCGCGCAGTAGGGCAGCCCGTACAGGTAGTTCACGGTGCCGTCGATCGGGTCGACGATCCAGCGCACCCCGCCCGCCTCGACCGGCCCGGTGTCCCCGGCGCCGTACTCCTCCCCGAGGACCGCGTCGTCCGGGCGGAGCTTGCGCAGCGCGTCGAGCACCTGACGCTCCACGGCCCGGTCGGCGGCGGTCACCACGTCGGTGACCGTGCTCTTGGTCGCGGCGACCGAAACCCCCTCGGCCCGCATCCGGTGGGCGGTGGCGGCCGCGTCCCGGGCGACGTCGATCGCGATCTCCAGCAGTTCCTGCGTCGGCGGCGCCGAGCGGATCATGGTTCGTCCCCTTCCCGTACGACCGCGGATTCCCCGGCCGTGCGCGGGTATCATCCTTACAAAGTCCACATCTGCGCCCAATCGGCGGTCGGTATCGCCAGTACGCCGTGCGGCGCAGGATGATCGCGGCAGACGGCGTTACAATTCACCCTGCCCACGCGCCACGGACCGCCAGCGACCGGTCGGCCCGGGACACGGGGGTCCCTCAACGACATCGCCCGGCACGGCGTTCCGTGCTGCGCCGGACGACCCGGCCGTGCTCGCTCTTCGCCTCCGGAAGGTCATTCGTGACAGAACCCCGCCAGCCTGGCGCCGACGTTCGCTCGCTCACCGACACCCTGATCGCCCACGCGCAGAGCGCCGGCGGTCAGCTCACGTCGGCCCAGCTCGCGCGCACCGTCGAGTCCGCTGAGGTGACCCCGGCCCAGGCCAAGAAGATCCTGCGCGCGCTCTCCGAGGCGGGCGTGACGGTGGTCGTGGACGGCTCCGCCAGCACCCGCCGCCGGGTGGCCGCGGCCCGCTCCGCCACGCCGGCGTCCCGGGCCACCACCGCCAAGACCACCAAGAAGGCCGCCGCGCCCGCCCCGAAGCAGGCGCCGGCCGCCGACGAGGCCCCGGCCCCCGCCCCGCGGAAGGCGACCGCGCGCAAGGCCGCCGGCACCACCGCCGAGGTGGCCGCCAAGGCCGCCGCGCCGGCCAAGGCCACCAAGGCGACCCGGGCCACCAAGGCGACCGTGGCCGCGAAGAACGCCGCGGCGAAGCCGGCCAACGCCGGCGCCAAGGGTGAGGGCACCGAGGGCGAGATCGATCCGGAGGAGCTCGCCGCCGCGATCGAGGACGTGGTGGTCGAGGAGCCGGCCGAGCTGACCCAGGCCGCCGAGACCGACGCCGCCGCCTCCGCCACGGACAACGACTTCGAGTGGGACGACGAGGAGTCCGAGGCGCTGAAGCAGGCGCGCCGGGACGCCGAGCTGACCGCCTCCGCCGACTCCGTCCGGGCGTACCTCAAGCAGATCGGCAAGGTTCCGCTGCTCAACGCGGAGCAGGAGGTCGAGCTCGCCAAGCGGATCGAGGCCGGCCTCTACGCCGCCGAGCGGCTGCGCGCGGCCGAGGAGGGTGAGGAGAAGCTCACCCGCGAGATGCAGCGCGACCTGGGCTGGATCTCCCGCGACGGCGAGCGCGCCAAGAACCACCTGCTGGAGGCGAACCTGCGGCTGGTCGTCTCGCTGGCCAAGCGCTACACGGGTCGCGGCATGGCGTTCCTGGACCTGATCCAGGAGGGCAACCTCGGCCTGATCCGCGCGGTCGAGAAGTTCGACTACACCAAGGGCTACAAGTTCTCCACCTACGCCACCTGGTGGATCCGCCAGGCCATCACCCGCGCCATGGCCGACCAGGCCCGCACCATCCGCATCCCGGTGCACATGGTCGAGGTGATCAACAAGCTCGGCCGGATCCAGCGCGAGCTGCTCCAGGACCTGGGCCGCGAGCCCACCCCGGAGGAGCTGGCCAAGGAGATGGACATCACACCGGAGAAGGTGCTGGAGATCCAGCAGTACGCCCGGGAGCCCATCTCGCTCGACCAGACGATCGGCGACGAGGGCGACAGCCAGCTCGGCGACTTCATCGAGGACTCGGAGGCCGTAGTCGCGGTCGACGCGGTCTCGTTCTCGCTGCTGCAGGACCAGCTCCAGCAGGTGCTGCAGACGCTCTCCGAGCGTGAGGCGGGCGTGGTACGCCTGCGCTTCGGCCTGACCGACGGCCAGCCGCGTACCCTGGACGAGATCGGCCAGGTGTACGGCGTGACCCGGGAGCGCATCCGGCAGATCGAATCCAAGACGATGTCCAAGTTGCGGCACCCGTCGCGTTCCCAGGTGCTCCGCGACTACCTGGACTGACCCGACCCGTCAACTAGTCGTGTCGCTTTGATCACCAGCCGTACAACACTCGATGGTGATCGGTCGGTTGCCTGTTTGTGATCGTTGACGTGGCACCCTTGGTGCACGGCACACTGTCTCCACGCCAGGTGTGACCTCGGTCCCCCGCGGGCACACAGGGAAGGCAGGGCCCGACAAGGATGTTGCACGATAGGTGAGCAACGACCGAAGAGAGTGTTCATCGGTGACGACCAGAGGAGGAAGGCGATGACCCCGACCCTCACGCCGCCGCCCGAGACGGTGGCTCCCCCAGCCGCCGATGAACGGTGCGACCGCTGCAATGCTGCCGGCAAGCTCCGGATCACTCTGGCGGGTGGGAGCGAGCTGGTGTTCTGTGGGCACCACGCGAACAAGTACGCGGAGGATCTCGTGAAGATCACCGTGCGGTACGCGACGGACCCCGAGTTCAGCTGGCGTGGCGCCGATCTGATGGCGAACTGAAAACCGCAACCACGACATAGCCGGCCGGAGGCCCCCACGGGGAGCCTCCGGCCGGCTTTTTCGTGCGCTGTGCCCGTCCCGGCCGGAGCGGGACGACGGGTGCGAGCCGGTGCGGGCCGCCGGGCCGCCTGGGGCGGGTGGGTCAGAGGGTCTGGACGGTGGCGATGCGCTCTTCGAGCTGCTCGATGGTCGCCTGGGCGCTGGGCGGGCCGCCGCAGAGCCGGCGCAGCTCGGCGTGGATCTTGCCGTGCGGCTGGCCGGTCCGGTGGTGGCGGGCGGCCACCAGGGCGTTCAGCTGACGCCGCAGGGCCACCCGGCGCTGGGCGGCGCTCATGGGCGGCGGAGGCGCCGCGGGGCTCTCAGCGGCCGGCTCAGCGGCCCGGGTGGCCGCCCGGCGGCGCTGGGCGGCGAGCTGCTCGGCCTGCCGTTTGGTGAGCAGCAGCGAGACCTGGTCCGCGGTGAGCAGCCCCGGGAGGCCGAGGTATTCCTCCTCCTCGGGGGTGCCGGCCTGGGCCGCGGTGCCGAAGGACGCGCCGTCGAAGATCACCTGGTCCAGCTCGGCGGTGGCGGAGAGCGCCGCGAAGCGCTTCTCCAACTCACCGCTGGCCTGGTCGTCGCGCTGGGCGCGCTCCAGCAGGTCGTCGTCGAAGCCGTCCGGGTCCTTGGGCTTGCCGAGGACGTGGTCCCGCTCGGCCTCCATCTCGCTGGCCAGGCCGAGCAGGTGCGGCACGCTCGGCAGGAAGACCGAGGCGGTCTCGCCGGGGCGCCGGGCGCGGACGAAGCGGCCGATCGCCTGGGCGAAGTAGAGCGGCGTGCTGGCGCTGGTGGCGTAGACGCCGACGGCCAGCCGGGGGATGTCGACGCCCTCGGAGACCATCCGGACCGCGACCAGCCAGCGCTGCTCGGACGCCGCGAACGTCGCGATCCGCGCGGACGCGCCCTGGTCGTCGGAGAGCACCACCGCGGCCTTCTCGCCGGTAACCTGCTCGATCAGCTTGGCGTACGAGCGGGCGGTCTGCTGGTCGCTGGCGATGATCAGACCACCCGCGTCGGCCATCCCGGCGTTGCGCAGCACCGTCAGCCGGGCGTCGGCCGCGCGCAGCACCTGCGGCATCCAGTCCCCGGCCGGGTCCAGCGCGGTACGCCAGGCTTGCGCGACCAGGTCCTGGGTCATCGGCTCGCCCAGCCGGGCGGCGAGCTCCTCCCCCGCGTTGGTGCGCCACCGGGTCTCGCCGGAGTACGCCAGGAAGAGCACGGGCCGGACCACGCCGTCGCGCAGCGCGTCGGAGTAGCCGTAGACCGAGTCGGCGCGGGACCGCAGCAGCCCGTCCCCGCCCCGCTCGTAGCTGACGAACGGGATCGGGTTGTCGTCGGAGCGGAACGGCGTACCGGTGAGCATCAGCCGGCGTACCGCGGGCTCGAAGGCCGCCTTGACCCCGTCGCCCCAGGAACGGGAGTCGCCGGCGTGGTGGATCTCGTCGAGGATGACCAGGGTGCGCCGGGTCATGGTGCGCCGGCGATGCACCTGGGGGGCCATGCCGACCTGGGCGTAGGTGACGACCGCGCCGTGGAAGTCGGCGGCGGAGTGCAGGTCCGCGTTGCGAAACGCGGCGTCGAGCTGGATGCCGACCCGGGCGGCGGCGACGGCCCACTGGGTCTTCAGGTGCTCGGTCGGGGCGACCACGGTGACCGCCTCGACGGTGCCGTCGGCGAGCAGCTCGGCGGCGATCCGCAGGGCGAAGGTGGTCTTACCGGCGCCGGGGGTGGCGACCGCGGTGAAGTCCTCGGTCCGGCGACGCAGGTACTCCACCAGCGCCTTGCGTTGCCAGGCGCGCAGGGGCGGAAACGTCTCGAGCGCCGGCGTCCGGGCTGCCACGCGAAGGCTCCTCTCCGACCGCACCGAAGGGCGGACCCGGACCGAGGGCCACGGGTACCGCCGCCCATGAAAACGCCTCCGCGCAGAAGATGCCGCGAAGGCCGACTCAGCATAACCAGCGCGGCCGGTTCGGCCCAGGCGACGCCACGCTGGTCACATCCGCGACCCCCGCCACCGGGGCCCGCCGGCTCAGCCCTGCGGGCCGCGGGTGCCGGTGCGCGGCGGCCGCAGGGTGGGCACCGGGGCGGACCAGCGGCGGCGCAGCGAGATCAGGCGCAGCGCGAAGACGACGAGTGCCGCCCCGGTCAACGGCGCCGCCGTGGCGTGTCCGTACGTGGACAGCAGGGCCACCACGATCGAGCCGGCGAGCGCCGCGACCGCGTAGATCTCCCGGCGCAGCACCACCGGGATCTCCCCGGTGAGCAGGTCCCGGCCCAGCCCTCCGCCGATGGCGGTGAGCATGCCGATCATGCAGGCGCCGACCGCCGGCACGTGGACGTCGAGGGCCTTGAGCGTGCCGGTGACAGTGAACAGCCCGAGGCCGGCCGCGTCGAGCACCAGCACGGTGGTGCGCAGCCGGGCGAGCTGCGGGTGGAGCCGGAAGACGGCGGCGGCGGTGACCGCCGCGGTGACCGCGTACCGCCAGTCGGCGAAGGCCAACGGGGGCACCTCGTCGATCACCAGGTCACGAAAGATGCCGCCGCCAAGCGCGGCGACGACCCCGACGAAGACCACACCGAACAGGTCCAGCCGCTTGGCCACCGCCGCGTAGGCGCCCGAGGCGGCGAAGACCGCCACCCCGGTCAGGTCGGCGAAGAGCAGGGCGGTGGAGGTGGTCACCGCCGCAGGTTACGTGGGCGGCCGGGGCGATCGCCCGGGATCACTCGCGGTACGAGTCGTAGATCTCCTTGCATTTCGGGCAGACCGGCGAACCGGGCTTGGCCGCCTTGGTCACCGGAAACGTCTCGCCGCAGAGCGCCACGACGTAGGTGCCCATGACGGCACTCTCGGCGATCTTCTCCTTGCGCACGTAGTGGAACATCTCGGGACCGGTGTCGGCGTCCTTCAGTTCCGGACGCTCGAGAACCTCTGTGCTCACTGTCTACACCTCCAACCTTCCCAGTTTCGCAGGTCGTCGGGGACCGGTCCACCGCAGGCCGCCCGGAGGGCGACGGTACCGTAACGGAAGTGACCAACTTTCACATCGGTTTCGGCGCCGAGGTGGCCGACGCCCTGGCCGTCGGGCGTCCCGTCGTCGCCCTGGAGAGCACCATCGTCTCGCACGGCCTGCCCCGGCCGGACAACCTGCTGGTCGCCCGCCAGATCGAGCAGGCGGTCCGGGACGCCGGCGCGGTGCCGGCCACCATCGGCATGGTCGGCGGCGAGCTGGTGGTGGGCCTGGACGACGCGCAGCTGACCCGGCTCGCCACCGTCGACGGGGTGAGCAAGCTCTCCGTACGCGACCTGGCGGTGGCCGCCGCCACCGGCGCGGACGGCGCCACCACCGTGGCCGCGACCAGCGCGGTGGCCGCGGCCGCCGGGATCGGGGTCTTCGCCACCGGCGGCCTGGGCGGGGTGCACCGGGAGGCCGCGCAGACCTTCGACGAGTCGGCCGACCTGGTCACCCTGGCCCGTACGCCGATCGCGGTGGTCTGCGCGGGGGTGAAGTCGATCCTCGACGTGGGCGCCACGCTGGAACGGCTGGAGACGCTCGGCGTCGGCGTGGTGGGCTACCGCACCCGCCGCTTCCCCGGCTTCTACCTCACCGACGCCGGCTTCGACCTGGACTGGTCGGTGGACTCGCCGGAGCAGGTGGCCGACGTGCTGGTTGCGCGGGCGGCGCAGGGCGTGCACCAGGGCGGCCTGATCGTGGCCAACCCGCTCCCCGTCGACGAGCAGCTCGACCCGGAGCTGCACGACCGGACCCTCGCCGAGGGCCTGGCCATGCTGGCCCGCGACGCGGTGACCGGCAAGGCCGTGACGCCGTTCCTGCTGGCCCACTTCCACTCCGCCACCCGGGGCGCCAGCCTGGCGGTGAACGTGCGGATCATCCTGCGCAACGCCGACCTGGCCGCCCGGATCGCCGTCGCCGCCGCCCGTCGTTCCGCCGCCACGGCATGAGCCACCGGTCCCGCATCCTCGTCGTCGGCGACATCATCACCGACGTGGTGGCGGTGCTCTCCGGGCCGCTGGCGACCGGCTCGGACACGGCCGCCGAGATCCGCTTCAGCGGCGGCGGGCAGGCGGCCAACACGGCCGCCTGGATCGCCGCCCAGGGGGTGGGCGTGACGCTGGTCGGCGCGGTCGGCGACGACGAGGCGGGCCGCGACCGGGTGGCCGAGCTGACCGGGATCGGCGTCGACTGCGCGGTGGAGCGCCACGAGGGCTATCCGACCGGCACGGTGATCGTGCTGACCGCCGACGGCGAGCGGACGATGGTCAGCCAGCGCGGGGCGAACCTGCGGCTGAGCGCCGTGCACGTCGACCGGGCCCTGGCCGGGGCGCCCGACGTCGGGCACCTGCACCTGTCCGCGTACACCCTGCTGGACGCCGCGTCGCGCGGCGCGGGACTGCGGGCGTTGGCCGCCGCCCGCGAGCGCGGGCTCACCACCAGCGTCGACGCGGCCTCCGCGGCCTCCGCGGCGCCGCTGCGGCGGGTCGGCACGGCGGCCTTCCTGACCTGGGTACGCGACGTCGACCTGCTGCTGGTGAACACGGACGAGGCGACGGTGCTGACCGGCGGCCTGGACCCGGCGGCGCAGGCGCGGGCGCTGTCGGCGGCGGCCCGTCGGGTGGTGGTCAAGCGCGGGGCGGCCGGGGCGGTCTGGGTGGACCGGGAGGCCACGGTCAGCGTGGCGGCGGCCCGCCGGGTGGCGGTGGTGGACGTCACCGGCGCCGGCGACGCCTTCGCCGCCGGCCTGCTCACGGCCTGGCTCGCCGGCGCGGATCCCCGCGCCGCCCTCGACCGCGCAGCGGACCTCGGCGCCACCGCGGTAGCCACCGTGGGCGCCCGCCCCACCCCCTGACCCGCGCCTCACCCAGGCTCGCGGCGATCTTGCAGTTGGGGCCTTGACTCGGTCCGATTCGACCGGGTTCGCCCGGGCGCCAAGTGCAAGATCGCGGGGATCAGGGTTCGACGTCGATGATCTTGTGGGGGCGTTCCTCCGCGGTGAGGCTCATTGGGGGGGTCTCGTCGCGGTGGCGGGGGTGGAGCTTGTTGGCGAGGCGATGCTCTTCCTTCGGGGGGCGGTCGTTGGCCAGCAGCACCGCCAGCCAGGGGATGAGCACCATCCCGAGGCCGAGCAGCGGCAGCCACAGCCAGAGCAGGGGTGCCTTCACGCCGACCAGGACGGCACCGAGCACCAGGCACGCCACCCGGATGCCCATCATCAGCACGTACCGTTTCTGTCGGCTGGTGAGCTGGTCGTCCTGGCTGCGCGAGGCGTCGGTGATCAGAATCGGCTGGTACGCCTGACGCTTCACGACGGACCTCCTCGAGGAGATTACGCCCCATCCTGTCACCCGAAGCCCTTGATCAGCGAAAGTTCGACTCACCCCGGGTTGCGTGTTACGCACGTGGTACGCTCCGCCCGTGGGCAGCCGGTTCAGCTTCACCGACGAGGCGTTGGACAACCTGCGGGTCTACGACGTCAGGCCCGGGGAAGTCTGGGAGGCCCTGCACAGCACGCGCCGGGTCATCCGGCACCTCGGCGACGACGTCATGGTCGTCTACGCGGTGTCCCACCGCGGCCGACGACTCGCCGTGCTGCTCGCCGAGGCCGACGGCACCGACCACGACTGGGACGTCCTGTCCGCGCGCGAGCTGAGCGACATCGAGGCGAAGCGCTACGACGAGGCGGTACGGAGATCTCGCCGATGAGGAGGCGGTCACGATGGACCGGAACGAGGCGACCAAGCGTTTCCACGGCGGCGACGACGCGCTGGCCGAGCTGATCGACGAGAGCCAGCCGGCGGAGCTGCCCACCCCCGACACCGACGTGCCCATGGTCAGCCGCTCGGTGCGCCTCCCGCTGGAGACGTACGAGCGGGTCCGGGCGGCCGCCGAGGCCCGCGGCATCGGGGTGACCACCCTGATGCGACAGTGGATCGAAGCGGGCCTGGCCGAGCTGGACGACTCGGCGACCGTCTCCCTCGCCGACGTGCGCCGCGCGCTGGCCGCGCTCTCCCGCCCGACGGCGGCCTGACCGGTCGGCTGTCCCGCCCGACGGCCGGTCGACCGCCCGTCACAGCGGCGGGGCCGGCCGCTCCGGCGACCGGCCCCGGGCCCGCAGCGCGTCGACCACCGCCATCCCGGCCAGCACCCCCGTGGTCGCCGCGCCGACCGCCAGCGGAGGCAGCCGGACGACCAGGGGCAGCATCGCCACCAGGACGACGAGGCCGACCAGCCGGGACCGGGACACCCGGCCGAACACCTCGTACTCGAAACGCGTCCGGCCCAGCACGAAGAGCGCCGGACCGCCGACGATCACGGTGAGCCAGGCCGGGTCGGTGTGCCCGCCGGGATGGGCGATGACGATCTCGTAGCCGACCGCGGCGGCCACGATGCCGGCCACCATGACCAGGTGGGTATAGGTCGCCGACTCGGCGAGCCGGCCGGGTCGCGCCGACCCGGCCACCGCCTCCACCAGCACCGTGCCGGCGCGGTAGAAGTAGATCCGCCAGAGCAGCACGGTGCTCGAGAACGTGATGGCGAAGGCCACCCACTGGGCACCCGCGAACTCGCTCATGCTGAAGCCGAAGCCACTGATGATGATCATCTCGCCGAGCGCGATGATGATGAACTGCTGGTAGCGCTCGGCCAGGTGCTCTCCGGTGACCGTCCAAGAGGAGGCGGGCGATCGGCCCCGTCCGGGCAGCGGCCAGCCCAGCCGGGCGGCGACGTAGTCGATGATCAGCGCGGCCGTCCAGAGCACCCCGCGGGCGTCGTCGTGCACGACCGCTCCGACGATCCACGGCACCGCCGACGCCACCGCCCAGACGAGGACCCGGCCAGCGATGTGCCGCTCCCGGTGGTGCCGCATCACCACGGTGAGGAAGAGCGGACGGCCGACCTGGACGGCGACGTAGCCGAGCGCGAAGGAGAGGCCCCGGGTGTCGAACGCCTCCGGCAGCGACACGGCCATCACCATGCTGGCGAACATCGAGCCCGCCACGACCAGCTGAAGGGTCGGCTGCTCCGGGTTGTACCGGCTCGTCGTCCACGTGGTCTGCGACCAGACCATCCAGAGCGCGAGCAGGAGCAACAGCGTCTGTCCCGCCTCGGGCAGGAAGATCGTCCGCTCCACGGTCAGGTCGTTGACCAGCCGGTTCGACACCCGGGTGAGCGCGAAGACGAAGGCGACGTCGAAGAAGAGCTCCAGGAACGTCGCCCGTGGCGAGGTCTGCTCGCCACGGAGGAGCTGCTCCCCCCGTTTCTCCGCCATCCCCCGCCCGCCGTCGTCGCCTGAGCATCTCAACGACGGGGGCGGGCGGCAGTTGCGTCAGGCTTTCCCGGCCTTCGACTTCGCCTCGGCCTTGGCCGCCTGCTTGAACTCGCGGACCCGGCGCAGCGACTCCGGGTCGGTGACGTCGGCCACCGACCGGTACGCGTCCGCGTCGCCGTACCCGCCCGCGGCCTCCCGCCAGCCCTGCGGGGTCACCCCGTAGCGCTTGCCGAGCAGGGCCACGAAGATCTGCGCCTTCTGCTTGCCGAAGCCGGGCAGCTCAGTGACCCGACGCAGCAGCTCCCGGCCGTCGGTGACGTCCGCCCAGAGCCGGGCCGGGTCGCCGTCGTACCGGTCGACGAGGATCCGGCAGACCTCCTGCACCCGGGCCGCCATCGCCTTCGGGAACCGGTGCAGGGCCGGTGGCTGGGCGAAGAGCTCGACCAGGGCCTCCGGGGCGTACCCGGCCAGTTCGCGGGCGTCCGGCTCGTGACCGAGCCGCTGGGCCAGCACGTACGGCGAGGAGAATGCCTTCTCCATCGGCACCTGCTGGTCGAGCACCATGCCGAGGAGCAGCGCCAGCGGGCTGCGCTCCAGCAGCCGGTTGGCCTCCAGGTCGATGGGCAGCGAGAGCGTCATGTCCCCATCCTGCCGCCTCCGCGCGGCGCGGGCCGCGCCGACTCCCCGAGTCGGGACGGCAAACGCCCGACGGAACGGGCGTGGGGTCCGCTGGGCCGGCCGCGGGCGCGCCGTCAGTTGACGACGAAGAGCAGCCGACATCGTCTGACCGGCTACCGGGTGCGTCCGGGCGGGATGTCCCGGGTGCCGGCCGATCCGCGCCGGCCGCGAGGCAGGATGGCGACGTGGAACACGACATGCTGCTCTCCCCCGCCGGCGTCGAGGCGCTGCGAACCGCGCTGACCCGGGCGCACTTCACCTCGAACGGCATCGCCGGTCGGCTCGGCGCGCAGGCCACCGGCGGGGTGGCCCGCAACGACTTCCGGGCCGCGCTGCGCGCCACCGAGGACCGTGACCCGCTCGCCACCCTGATCCGGGTGTTCATCTGCGACCAGACCGAGCCGGACGCGGCGGTGGCCGCCGCGCTCGCGCCGCTGACCGTCTCCGAGGCGCTCGCCGGCGGGCTGGTCGAGCGGTACGGCGACGGCCTGCGCGCCGGCGTCGACCTGGAGCCGTACGGGGACGAGTGGTGGGTGCTCGCCGACGTGCCGGCCAGCGCCCGGCCCGGAAAGCCGCTGCACGCCGAGCACGTGCTGGGCATCGGCGGCGCCACCCAGACGCTGATCGGCGCGACCGTGCGCCGTCCGGTGGAGACCGCGCTGGACCTGGGCACCGGCTCCGGCGTGCAGGCCCTGCACCTGGCCACCCACGCCCGGCGGGTCACCGCGACCGACGTCTCCGAGCGGGCGCTGCGCTTCGCTGCCACCACCGCCGCGCTGAACGGCCAGGACTGGGAACTGCTCCGCGGCGATCTGGTCGCTCCGGTCGCCGGCCGCCGCTTCGACCTGGTAGTGAGCAATCCGCCGTTCGTGGTCGGCCCGGGCACCACCACCCACGTCTACCGGGACTCGGGCCGGGTCGGCGACGCGATCGGGGCCGAACTGGCCGCCGCGGCGCCGCACCTGCTCACCGACGGCGGCACCATGCAGTACCTGGCCAACTGGGTGCACGTCACCGGCGAGGAGTGGGACGAGCGGGTGGCCAGCTGGTTCGCCGGCACCGGGCTGGACGCCTGGGTGATCCAGCGCGAGGTGGCGGACCCGATGGCGTACGTCAACCTGTGGCTGACCGACGTCGGCGAGGCGGCCGACCCGCAGCGGATGGCGGCCTGGCTGGACTGGTTCGACGCGCACAAGGTGGAGGCGATCGGTTTCGGCATCGTCTCGCTGCGCCGCGCCGGCCACGACGAGCCAATCGTCCGGGTGGAGGACCTGCGCCAGCGGGTGGAGCCGCCGATGGGCGACCACATCGCCGCCTGGTTCGACCGCCAGGACTGGCTCCGGGTACGCGACACCGACGCGCTGCTCGCCGCGCGCTACCGGGCCGCCGAGGGGCTCCAGCTCCGGCAGGAGGCCACCATGGGCGACGAGGGCTGGGCGGTGGACCGGCAGGTGCTGGCCATGCCGCGCGGGCTGCGCTGGTCGGAGGAGATCGACCCGCTGGTCCTCGCCCTGGTCGGCGGCGCGGACGGAAGGCTGCCGCTGCGCGACCAGCTCGCCCTGCTCGCCGCCGCGCACGACGTCACCCCCGGGGAGCTGGCCGAGGCGGCCGGCCCGATCGTGGCGCACCTGGTGGAGCGGAGCATCATCGAGCCGGTGACCGACTGATGCGGGCGGTCGTCCAGACGGTGAGCCGGGCCAGCGTGACCGTCGACGGCGAGGTGGTCGGCGAGATCGCCGACGGTCTGCTGGTGCTGCTCGGGGTAACCCACGCCGACACCCCGCACCTCGCCGCCACGATGGCCCGCAAGATCCACGAGCTGCGCATCCTGGACGCGGAGCGCAGCGCCGCCGACACCGGCGCGCCGATCCTGGTGGTCAGCCAGTTCACCCTCTACGGCGACGCAAGAAAGGGCAGACGACCGAGCTGGACCGCGGCCGCCCCCGCAGAGGTCGCCGAACCCCTGGTGACGGCAGTGGTCGAGGCGCTCCGGGCTCGCGGCGCCAAGGTGGAGACCGGCCGCTTCCGCGCCCACATGCTGGTGGAGAGCGTCAACGTGGGCCCCCGCACCCTGCTCCTGGACCTCTGACACCCCACCCCCGCCTTC
>NZ_QGKS01000141.1 GCF_003172935.1 Micromonospora sicca
GGGCAAGCTGATCCCGCATGGTGTGCAGGGCGCCCAGTCGAAGATTGACCTGAACGACGAGCAGACCGCCAACGCGGAGGCGATCATCGCGGCGACGAAGAAGGCCGGTCTGCCGGAGCGGGCCGCGGTCATCTCGATCGCCACCAGCCTGCAGGAGTCGAAGCTGGAGAACCTGGGTCACCTGGGTGACCGCAACGACCACGACTCGCTGGGCCTGTTCCAGCAGCGCCCGTCGAGTGGTTGGGGCACGCCGGAGCAGATCACCGACCCCGAGTACGCCACCCTGGCGTTCGAGAAGGGTCTCAAGCAGGTCGACGGGTGGCAGGACATGCCGCTGACCGAGGCCGCCCAGACGGTGCAGGTGTCGGCCTACCCGGACGCCTACGCCCAGTGGGAGCAGCAGGCCGCCCACATCGTCGCCCAGCACTGGAACAGCTGACCCAACCAAGCAACACGCAATACGCCGCTGGCCGGCACCCCGGACACACGGGGTGCCGGCCAGCGGCATTTCCACGTACAAACACAAGACCGTGACCGCCGGGCGGACGGTGACCAACGTCAGGGCTGGGGGCGACCGTCCCCGGCGCAGGGATCAAGCCCGACCACCCGAAGCCGGGGACGGTCGCCCCCAGCCCCCACACCCCAACCAGGAAGACTCAGGTAGCGCTGAGATGCCCGGTGAGGAGCAGGCACAGGACCAGGGTGCCGAGCGCCACCCGGTACAGCACGAAGAGGTACAGGGTGTGGTGGGCGACGTAGCGCAGCAGCCAGGCGATGGCCGCGTAGCCGATGCCGAAGGCGATCAGCGTCGCGACGGCCATCTGCGCCACGCTCGGCGCGGCGGTGCCCGGCGCGGAGGGCTCGAACACGTCCGGGATGCTGAACACGCCGGATATCACCACGGCCGGGATGGCCAGCAGGAACGAGTACCGCGCCGCCGTCTCCCGGGTGAGGTTCAGCAGCAGGCCGAAGGTGAGCGTGCCGCCGGACCGGGACACGCCGGGGATCAGCGCCATGGCCTGGGCGAAGCCCATCACGACACCGTCGCGCATCCGGAAGTTCTCCAGCGTGCGGGTCTGCCGCCCCCAGTACTCGGCGAAGGCCAGCACCAGCGCGAAGAAGATCAGCGTGAAGGAGATCAGGTACAGGTTCCGGCCGGCGGTGCGGATCTGGTCCTTGAACAGCAGGCCGAAAATGCCGATCGGGATGGTGCCGACGATGACGTACCAGCCCATCCGGTAGTCGAGGCTGGACCGGACCGAGCGGTCCACCAGTCCGAGCACCCAGGTGCGGGCGATCCGCCAGATGTCCTTGAAGAAGTAGATGAGCACCGCCGCCTCGGTGCCCAGTTGGGTCACCGCGGTGAACGAGGCGCCCGCGTCCCGGCCGAAGAAGATCGCCGAGGTGATGCGCAGGTGACCGGACGAGCTGACCGGCAGGAATTCCGTGAGCCCCTGGACGATGCCCAGGACGATGGCCTCGACCCAGGTCACTCTCCGACTCCGGAGAGTTCCAGCGCCTCCGCGACGGTCCGCAGGGTCTGCACGCCGCTGTCCCGGTCGGCGACGAAGAGGGTCACCGACAGGGTGGTGACGCCGGCGGCGGCGTACTCCCGCATCCGCTCGGCGATGCGCTCCTTGGGGCCGAGCAGCGAGGTGCGGTCGATGAACTCCATCGGGATCGCGGCGGCCGCGTCCCGCTGCCGCTTGGCCAGGTAGAGGTCCTGCACCTCGCGGGCGGCGTCGCCGTAGCCCATCCGGGCGGCCAGCTGGTTGTAGAAGTTCTGCTGCCGGCTGCCCATGCCGCCGACGTACAGGGCGGCGTACCAGCGGACCAGCTCGGCGCAGGAGGCGATGTCGTCGCCGACCACGACCGGGACGGACGGGACGACGTCGAAGCCGGCCAGTTCCTTGCCGGCCTTCGCCCGGCCGGCCCGCACGGAGGCGAGCTGCTCCTCGGCGAACTCGGGGGCGTAGAACACGGCGAGCCAGCCGTCCGCGATCTCACCGGCGAGTTCGAGGTTCTTCGGCCCGACCGCGGCCAGGTAGATCGGGATGTGCTCGCGCGGCGGGTGGAAGCCCAGCCGGAGCGCCTTGCCGGGGCCGTCGGGCAGCGGCAGGGTGTGGAACTCGCCGTCGTACGCGACCTCCTTGCGGGCGATCGCCATCTTCACGATGTCGACGTACTCGCGGGTACGGGCCAGGGGCTTGGCGAAGCGGACGCCGTGCCAGCCCTCGGAGACCTGCGGGCCGGAGACGCCGAGGCCGAGCCGGAACCGGCCGCCGGAGAGCGCGTCGATCGTGGCCGCCGTCATCGCGGTCATCGCCGGGGTCCGGGCGGGGATCTGCATCACCGCGGCGCCCACGTCGATCCGCTGGGTCTGGCCGGCCATCCAGGCCAGCATGCTGGGCGAGTCGGAGCCGTAGGCCTCCGCCGCCCACACCACCGAGTAGCCGAGCCGGTCCGCCTCCTGGGCAAGCGCCAGGTGGTCGGCCGGCGTGCTCCACGCCGTCTGGTATCCGAGGCTGAGCCCGAGTCGCACTGGTCCTCCCACCGTCCGCACCACAGGTCGCATCAGGTTACGCAATGCGGGCGGTGACCACGATCACCGGCTGCCCTCGAACGCGTCACACCCGTTCGGCCGGTGGGGCAGGAACTTGACTTCGGGCGAGGATATCCGTGACGCCGGGTTCGAAATAAGGTTCACGCATGCAACAGCGACCGCTCGGCCGAAGCGGGCTGGCGGTTTCGCGGCTCGCGCTCGGCACCATGACCTGGGGACGGGACACCGACGCGGACGACGCGGCCGCCCAGCTGAAGAGCTACCTCGACGCGGGGGGCAACCTCGTCGACACCGCCGACGTGTACGCCGACGGCGACGCGGAGTCGGTCATCGGCTCCCTGCTGGGCAGTCTGGTGCCCCGGGAGGAGCTGCTCATCGCCACCAAGGCGGGGCTGCGGCCGGGCAGCGGCCGCCGCCGGGACGGCTCGCGCGGGCACCTGCTGCGCACCCTGGACGCGTCGCTGCGCCGGCTCGGCACCGACCACGTCGACCTCTGGCAGGTCCACGGGTACGACCCGGACACCCCGCTGGAGGAGACCCTTTCCGCCCTGGACCACGCCGTGTCCAGCGGGAAGGCCCGGTACGTCGGGGTGTCGAACTTCTCCGGCTGGCAGACCGCCCGGGCCGCCGCCTGGCAGGCCGCCTGGCCCGGCCGGGCCCCCGTGGTGGCCGCCCAGGTGGAGTATTCGCTGCTGGAGCGGGGCGTGGAGCGGGAGGTGCTGCCGGCCTGCGAGGCGATGGGGCTGGGCGTGCTGCCCTGGTCGCCGCTGGGCCGCGGGGTGCTCACCGGCAAGTACCGGCACGGCCGGCCGGCGGACTCCCGCGCCGCCTCGCCGCACTTCGAGCGGTTCGTCGCCACCTACCTGGAGCCGCGCTGCTCCAGCATCGTCGAGGCGGTGGCCACCGCCGCCGGCGGGCTGGGCGTCTCCCCGCTGGAGGTGGCGCTGGCCTGGATCCGGGACCGGCCGGGGGTGACCGCCCCGATCCTCGGCGCGCGTACCGTCGGCCAGCTCCTCGGCGCGCTCCAGGTGGAGCGGATGACCCTGCCCGAGGAGATCGTCACCGCGCTGGACGACGTCTCCGCGGTCCCGGTCGGCTACCCGGAACGCGACGGCTGACCCGTCCACGGGACGCGACGTGGATCACCGGCAGGGGGTGGCGAACCGGGCCCGGCCTGGGCAGCATGGAACGCATGGACTACGAATACGCGCCGCTGCGGTTGCCGCCGAATGTCGACCGGGTGACCGCCGCGGCGCAGCTGGCGATCCAGGCGGAGTTCTCCGGATGGGAGTTGGCCCGGGTGCGGCTGTTCCGGGACGGTACGCGGCAGGTGATGTTGCGCCGTCGGCGGATCAACCAGCCGCAGCCGGGCCTGTCGTACTGAGCGACGGCGGACGTACGGTCCCGGGCCCGACCGGGTGGTCGGGCCCGGGCGCGGCACGGCCTAGTGGGCGTGGTCGTGCTCCTCGTCCAGCTCCAGGAACGGGTGCTCGTCGAGCCGTCCCACGAGACGGTCGTCGGCGGCCGGCTGGAACGGGCCCATTGGGTCGTCGTCGTCGAATGACTCCAGGTCGACCGGGGTGCCGACCTCGCTGACCATCACCACCCCGTCGAGCGGTTCGAGCTCCGGGACGTCCAGCGCGCTGAGCGAGCCGTCGCCGCTCTGCAGCAGCTCCAGCACCGCCTCGCCGACGCCCTCGACGGGTGCCGGCTCGTCCTCCTCCGTGCCCTCCCGGCGGGCCGCCTCGGCCACCCGGATCAGGGCGGCCACGCTCGGCACCCGGTAGTCGCGGCGCTGCCGCACCGAGATCACCCGCGGGTGGGGGTCGGTCGCCTCGACGCCCTCGGCGCCGCCGAAGCGCTCGTCGGCCTCGTCCGGGTCGATCGACTCGACATCCCAGGGAGTGACCTCCCCGTACGCGTCGAGCAGCTGCTCGTCGTAGGCGACCGAGGCGTTGTTCAAGGCGACGTACGCCTGCCAGACGTCGTCGTCGTCGATCCGGCCCTCGGCGGCGCGGACGGCGGCCAGGTGGGCGCGGGCAGCGGCGATCACGCGCTCGAGAGCGGCGTCCAGCTCACCGTGCTGGTCGGTCATGTGAGGCAGTCCCTTCGCGATGGGGGAGGATCCGCGTCGGCGGTGACGCCGCGGACACGGTTAGCAACTGCGGAGAAACCGGTCGAGAACCCGCACGCCGAACTGTAGCCCGTCCACCGGGACCCGCTCGTCGATGCCATGGAACAGGCCGGAGAAATTGAGGTCGGCGGGCAGCCGCAGCGGCGCGAACCCGAAGCAGCGGATGCCGAGCTGGGAGAAGGCCTTGGCGTCCGTGCCGCCGGAGAGCATGTAGGGCACGGGCCGGGCGCCCGGGTCCTCGGCGCGCAGCGCGGCGGACATCGCGTCGACCAGGTCGCCGTCGAAGGTGGTCTCCAGGGCGGGCTGCCGCTGGATGTACTCGATGTCGATGTCCGGCCCGATCAGCTCGCGCAGCTGCGCCTCCAGCAGCTCCGACTGGCCGGGCAGGCTGCGGCAGTCGATGGTGGCGGTGGCCCGGCCGGGAATGACGTTGTCCTTGTAGCCGGCGGCCAGCCGGGTCGGGTTGGCGGTGCTGCGGATCGTCGCGCCGATGATGTTGGCGATCGGGCCGAGCTTGGCGATCGCGGTCTCCGGGTCGTTCGGGTCGATCTCGATGCCGAGCACCTCGGAGACCTCCTCGAGGAAGGCCCGCACGGTCGCGGTGACGGTGACCGGGAAGCGATGCCGGCCGACCCGGGCGACCGCCTCGGCGAGCGCGGTGACCGCGTTGTCGTCGTGGACGAACGAGCCGTGCCCGGGGCGGCCCTTGGCGTGCAGCCGCAGCCAGTCGATGCCCTTCTCGGCGGTCTCGATGAGGTAGAGCCGCTGGGACTCGTCGATCGAGTAGGAGAAGCCGCCGACCTCGCCGATCGCCTCGGTGCACCCGTCGAAGAGGCCCCGGTGCCGCTGGGCGAGGAAGTGCGCGCCGTAGTCGCTGCCGGCCTCCTCGTCGGCGGTGAAGGCGAGCACGATGTCCCGCGCCGGACGGACCCCGGCGCGCTGCCAGCCGCGGACCACGGCGAGCACCATGGCGTCGAAGTCCTTCATGTCGATCGCGCCCCGGCCCCAGAGGTAGCCGTCGCGGATCTCGCCGGAGAACGGGTGCACCGACCACTCGTCCGGGTCGGCGGGGACCACGTCGAGGTGGCCGTGGACCAGCAGCGCGTCGCGGCCCGGGTCCGTGCCGGGGATCCGGGCGACGAGGTTGGCCCGGCCGGGCGCCGACTCGTGGATCTCCGCGTCGACGCCGACCTCGGCCAGCTTCTCCGCCACGTACTCGGCGGCGCGCCGTTCGCCGACGCTGGTGTCGTTGTCCCCGGTGTTGGTGGTGTCGATCCGCAGCAGGTCGCGGCAGAGGCCGACGACCTCGTCGGTGGGGTCGGGTCGGGCGGAGGCGGCGTCGCTCGTCATGGGCTCTTCATACCAGCCGGGGCGACCCGGTGGCGCGCCCCGCCTCGCTCCCCGGGGCGCGCCGGCGGCCCGGACGGCGGACGGCCCGGTTTCGCGCGCGCGGCGGTCGGGTACCGCCGCAGTCGTCCCCGCACCGCCCAGCGGGCCGCCGGCCCCCGCCGGCCACCAGTCGAGGAGGGCACCATGACCGTCCCCCTGCCGCCGCTGCCACCCGCCGCCGACGAGGCGTACCGGCCGGGCGGCCGGAGCCTGGCCGACCTCGTCGACGCCGAGCACCGGCAGCTGCTCGGTCTGGCCGACCAGGTCACCGACCCGGATCTGGCCGCGGAGCGCCGGCGCGAGGTGATCGACGTGCTCACCGCCGCGGTGTCCCGGCACCTCTCCGCCGAGGAGCAGTACCTCTTCCCCGCCGCCCGGGCCGCCGTGCCGGCCAGCGCCGAACTGGTCGACCGGGAGATCGAGGCGGACGCCGCGCTGCTCACCGCCCTGAAGGGACTGTCCGGCCCGGACGACCCCGCGCTGGCCGAGGTGGCCGACCGGGTACGCCGGCACGTCAGCCGGGTCGCCGCGCTGATGACGCCGCTGCGGGCGGTGGCCACCGACGCGGAGCTGATCCGGCTGGGCAACCGGTGGCAGATCGCCGAGGAGGCGGCGCCGACCCGGCCGCACCCCGGCACCCCGGCCACCCCGCCGTGGAACAAGATCGTGGAACCGGCGGTGGGCGTGGTGGACAAGCTCCGGGACGCGGTGACCGGCCGGCGTACCCAGCTGGCGGACCTGGAGCGGCAGCCGAAGACCTGACCCCACGCCGGTACGCATCGGGGGAGGCCGATGCCGTTCGGGCCTTCCGTCCATCGGTGCGTGGCCCTACCGTCACCCTATGAATCTGGAGCTGCGACACCTCCGGGTGGTGTGCGCGATCGCGGAGACGGGGAGCGTGACCAAGGCGGCCTCGACGCTCGGCCTGGCCCAGCCGGCCCTGACCGCCCAGCTCCAGCGCATCGAACGGATCCTGGGCGGGCCGCTGTTCGAGCGGGACCGGCGGGGCGCCCGCCCCACCGCGCTGGGCGAGCTGGTGCTGGCCCGGGCCCGGGTGCTGCTGCCGGCGATGAAGGGCCTGCAGGACGAGGCGGCGCGGCTGGCCGGGGCGGGCGACCCGCTGGGCCGGTACCGGTTCGGCGGGGTGAACAGCCCGATCCTCGGCCGGTTGGTGCACCGGCTCGCCGCCGAGCAGCCCCAGCTGCAGATCACCACGTACGCCTCCTGGTCCGTGGACGAGCTGGCCCAGCTCGTGGCCGGTGGGCGGCTGGACTTCGCGCTCACCGGGGTGTGCGGCGACGCGACCCCGTCGGCGGAGTTCGCGCTGAGCTGGCGGGAGGTCGCCGTCGACCCGGTCCTCGTGCTGCTGCCGCAGACCCACCCGATGGCCGACCGGGAGGAGGTGCGGCTGGCGGACCTGCGGCGGGAGCAGTGGGTGGCGGCGCCCGGCGACGGCTGCTTCGGCGACTGCTTCGCCGCCGCCTGCGCCCGCGCCGGCTTCACCCCGCGGAAGCTGTACGAGACGGACGTCCGCGGCTGCATGGACCTGGTCGAGGCCGGCGAGGCGGTGGCGCTCTGCCAGGCCACCTTCCGCCCGGTCGCCGGGCTGGTCACCCGCCGGCTGGCCGGGACGCCGCTGCGCTGGCGGCTGCTGCTGGGCTGGCACCCGGACGCCCCGGCCGCCCGGGTCGCCGAGGCGGTGCTGGAGACCGCGGTGGCCGCGTACACGGACGCGCTGGCGCCGCACCCGGACTACCTGGCCTGGCTGCTGCGCCACCCCGACTTCGGCGCCCAGCCATCGGCGGCCCGGCCGCCCGGCGGGGTGCGAACCGCGTGACGGCGGGTATCAGGGCAGCATGACCGATCTGTACCCCGCGGCCGACCAGCGGGAGCTGCTGCGTCAGGCGGCCGCCGCGCACACCGCCGCCTCCCGGGACGTCGAGACCTACCTGCGCCGGCTGCCCGACGTGCCGGACCCGGCCGACATCACCGAGTACGCCAACCTGCTCACCCGCGAGGAACGGGCCCGCCTCGACCGGCAGGCCGCCGCCGACGCCGCCGGCCTGCAGCTGCCCAGCATGGAGTCCGAGTAACCGACCGCGCGGAACGGCACCCGGGGTTTGCCGGGTGCCGTTCCGGTCGTGGCTCAGCGTTCGACCAGGACGTCGTGGCCGAGGTCGAGCAGCGAGTGCCGCCACTCGTCGTCGGCGTTGCCCCGCTGCGGCTTCTCGTCCACCAGGGACTGGATGCGGTCGATGGCGTCCCGCATCACCTCGATGTCCTCCGGGGTCAGGTCCACCTTCCGCTTGCTGAGCACGTGCAGGATCTGCCGCCCCGGCTCGGGCAGGTTCAGGTCCGGGTTCGGGCCGAACGCCTCCTCGCCCGACCCCCGCGTGAGCAGCCACTGCCGCAGCTGCTCGGAGGGGACGTTCACCTGGGCGTGGAAGTCGTCCCAGATCACCTCGACCTCGGGATCCAGCCGCTTCTCGCGTACCATCACGCCTCCTCTCCCGCCGGCGGCCCGGACGGCGCCGGGTCGCCCTCGTCGGTCCGCTGCTTCACGCCCTCCGGCGGCACCTTCACCCGGGACGGGTTGGCCGTCGGGGGCGCGACGATCGGTTCGCTGCGCTCGGTGTCCTCCCGGGACTCCTCCGGTTCGGTCATGTCCGCCCTCCGGTTCATCGCGGGTGGGACGTCGTCGCCGCCGTGTAGTCGCCGGCGGTCACGTCGAAGGCGAGCTGCCCGTCGCGCGCGTCGACGATGACCTTCTGGCCGGGCGAGATCTCGTTCTCCAGCAGCTTCCGGGAGAGCCGGTTGTCGACCTCCCGCTGGATCACCCGGCGCAGCGGCCGGGCGCCGAACTCGGGCTGGTAGCCGTGCTCGGCGAGCCAGTCGATCCCGGCGGTGGTGAACTCGACCTGGATGTCCTGGGCGTGCAGTCGGCGGCGGGTCTCCTCCAGCATCAGCCCGGTGATCTGGCGCAGCTGCTCGGCCTCCAGCCGTTGGAAGATGATCACCTCGTCGATCCGGTTGAGGAATTCGGGGCGGAAGTTCTCCTGCAACCGGCGCATCAACCGGTCCCGCAGCTCGGTGGCTTCCTGTTCCCGGCCGGGCTCGCCGACACCGAAGCCGACCGTGCGCTGGGTGCCGGTGATCAACTCCGAGCCCAGGTTGCTCGTCATGATCAGCACGGTGTTCTTGAAGTTCACCGTCCGGCCCTGGCTGTCGGTGAGCCGGCCGTCGTCGAGCACCTGCAACAGGATGTTGAAGACGTCCGGGTGCGCCTTCTCGATCTCGTCCAGCAGCACCACCGCGTACGGTCGGCGGCGCACCGCCTCGGTGAGCTGGCCGGCCTCCTCGTAGCCGACGTACCCGGGCGGGGCGCCGACCAGCCGGCTGACCGTGTGCCGTTCCTGGAACTCGCTCATGTCCACCCGGACCATCCGGTCCGCCTCGCCGAAGAGCGCCTCGGCCAGGGCCCGGGCCAGCTCGGTCTTGCCGACGCCGGTGGGGCCGAGGAAGAGGAAGCTGCCCATCGGCCGGTCCGGGTCGGCCAGCCCGGTCCGGGACCGGCGGACCGCCTCCGCGACGGCGCTGACCGCGTCGTTCTGGCCGACCACCTTCTCGTGCAGGTACCCCTCCAAGCGCAGCAGTCGGTCGCGTTCCTCCTCGGTGAGCTGGTTGACCGGGATGCCGGTGGCCCGGGAGACCACCTCGGCGATCTCCTTCGGCCCGACCGCCGGCACCTGGTTGGGGCCCTCGTCGCCCCGGGCGCGGCGGATCTGGTCCTCCAGCTCGCTGATCCGGTCGCGCAGTGTCGAGGCGCGCTCGTACTGTTCGCCGGAGACGGCCTGCTCCTTGTCCCGGCGCACCTCGTCGAGCTGCTGTTCCAGGTCCCGCACGTCCGCGGCGGGGGTGCGGGTGCGCAGCCGGACCCGCGCCCCCGCCTGGTCGATCAGGTCGATCGCCTTGTCCGGCAGAAACCGGTCGGTGACGTACCGGTCGGAGAGCTCGGCGGCGGCGACCAGGGCCTCGTCGGTGAAGCGGACCTGGTGGTGCGCCTCGTACCGGTCGCGCAGGCCGCGCAGGATGGCGACGGTGTCCTCGACGGTGGGCTCGGGGACGAAGACCGGCTGGAACCGACGGGCCAGCGCGGCGTCCTTCTCGATGCTGCGCCGGTACTCGTCCAGCGTGGTCGCGCCGATCACCCGCAGCTCGCCGCGGGCCAGCGCGGGCTTGAGCATGTTGGACGCGTCCATGCCGCCCTCGCTGCCGGCGCCGCCCGCGCCGACCAGGGTGTGGATCTCGTCCAGGAAGATGATCAGCTCGTCCCGGTGCGCCCGGATCTCGTCGATCACCTTCTTCAGCCGTTCCTCGAAGTCGCCCCGGTACCGGGTGCCGGCCACCAGCCCGGCCAGGTCGAGCTGGACGACCCGCTTGCCGATCAGGGTCTCCGGTACGTCGCCGTCGCAGATCCGCTCGGCCAGCCCCTCCACGATGGCGGTCTTGCCCACGCCGGCCTCGCCGATCAGCACCGGGTTGTTCTTGGTCCGGCGGGAGAGGATCTCCACCGCCTGTTCGATCTCGTCGGCCCGCCCGATCACCGGGTCGATCTGGTCGGCGCGGGCCAGGTCGGTAAGGTCCTGACCGTACTGGTCGAGGGTGGGGGTGCCGCGGTCCGGCTTGGGGCCCTGGCCGCGTTCCGCGCTGGCCGCCTGCAACGACTCCGGTTGGACCCGCCCGGCGGCGAGCATCCGGCCCGCCGGCGACTCCGGGTTGAGCGGCAGGGCCATCAGGATGTGCTCGGGACCGATGTAGTTGGCGCCCATCGCCCGGGAGAGCTGGTGGGCGTCGAGCAGCGCCCGCTTGGCCGCCGGGGTGAGCGACAGGTTCGGTGGCACCTCGCCACGGGGCGCCCCGTCGCCGCGCCCGCCTAGGGCGTTGACCAGGGCGTCCGGGTCGGCGCCGGCACGGCGTACCAGGTCGCGCAGCGGTTCGCGTTGCAGCGCCGCCCAGAGCAGGTGGTCGGTGTCCAGGTCGTTGCTGTGCTTCTGGGCCGCCCGGCGGGCCGCGTCGGCCAGCATCTCCCGCGCGTCGGCGGTCATCAGCCGGGTGATGTCGACCCGGTGCGGCGGCCGGCGTCCTCCCTCGCCCCGGCCGAAGTAGCGGGCCAGGAATTCGTCCCACGGGTCGGAGCCGAAGTCGCCGGGTCCCATCATCTCTGTCCTCCGGAGTCGGGCGCGGCACGGTCGCCGAGGGCAACCCGTGGGCGCGGCACGGTCGGCGGTGGCTACCCGGCGGTCGGCGCGACAAACGCCCCCGGGTGGCACGCTGGGGGCATGCAGACCAGTCCGCTGCTCGTCGTCGACGGCGCCAACGTGGTCGGGTCCCGCCCGAACGGCTGGTGGCGGGACCGGGCCGGGGCGGCGGCCCGGCTGCGGGACGCTCTCGTCCCGCTGGCCGAGCGCGGGGTGCCGCCGGAGCTGGCCCCGCCGGTGGAGGTGGTGCTGGTGGTGGAGGGCGCGGCGCGGGACGTCCCGGGCGTCCCGGGGGTCCGGGTGGTCTCCGCGCCCCGTTCGGGTGACGACACCATCGTCGAGCTGGTCGCGGCCGCGCCGGACCGCCGCCGCGTGGTGGTCACGGCCGACCGCGAGCTGCGCGCGCGGGTGGCGGCGCTGGGGGCCGAGGTGCACGGCCCGCGCTGGCTCCGCCCGGCCGCCGGCTGACCGGCGCGCCCCTGGTCCGCCACCGCCGCCGAGAGGCGACTCGTGGATCGGACCGGCCGGTCCGTCGACGGGACCGCGCCGCGCCCGGCCGGCCTTTCCGCACCTCAGACGCCGAATCGGACAGCCGGGCAGGAACACCGCGGGGGCGGATTTTCGCTCACCGAGCGGGATGGGTTGTAATGGAGATCTCCCCGCCCCCAGGAGGTCCCCGTGGCGAGCGTCGCCGAGCTGAAGGCAGCCATCGATGTCGCCCTTCAGCAGATAGGTGACGGGCAGACAGCCGTGCAGGCGGCCGGCGAGAAGCTGGCCGAGGCGCAGCAGACGCTGGCCGGCGCGCTGGAGGGCAGCGGGCACGAGACGGTCGAGGCCGCGCAGGCCTCGCTGACCCAGGCCAGCCAGGAGCTGGAGGAGTGTCTCGCCGCGACACTGGTGGCGGTCGAGCAGGCGCAGCTCTACGTGTCGACCCTGTAGAGCCGGCCGTGTCCATCATCGAGGACGTCGGCGCGCAGGTCCGCGCCGCTGCCGAGGAGCTGCCCCTGGCGCAGCTGGGGCTGGCGTTGGAGAAGTTCGGCCAGGCCACCGAGCGGCTGCGCTGGGTCCGGCAGGAGTCCGCGAACCCGATGGGCGTACCGGAACTCTCCGCCGCCACCGAACACGCCGAGACCGCCGGCTACGCGCTGCGGGTCGCCCAGGAGCAGCTCGCCGGCTATCTGGCCGCGATCGGACTGGCCGCCGACGGCGCGCCCGCGCCGAAGCCGCAGGAGCGGCGGCCGACGCACGACGCGGCCCGGGACGCGGCGCCGACGGCACCGGGGGCCGGGCCGGAGCGGGGCGCCGACCCGGCGATGCGGCGCTGGTGGTCGGTGCGGGTGGCGGAGCTGACCGGCGGCCGGGAAGGGCCGCCGGACGAGCCGGACGAGCGGGTCGGCGACGCCCGCGAGCTGCTGCGCCGGGTGGTCACCGGAGTCCGCGCCGGTGACCGGGACCGGCTGCACACCGAGCTGCGCCGGGCGCACGCCGACGTCGGGCTCGGGCTCGCCGCGGTCGCCCCGCCGCTGCTGCGCGGCCTGGCCGGCGAGCTGCTCGGCCACCCGCCCAGAGCCGACGACCTGGGCCGGCTGCGCCGGGAGCTGGACGGCCGGGTCCGGGACCTGCTGCCGGGGCTGCCGCCGCCGGTGCTGGACACCCTGCTCACCCGGGTGTGCCGGATGCCCCCGCCCCGCCGCGCCGGCGACCAGGAGCAGCCGCACGCCGCGGACCCCGCGGTCACCGCCGGCGTGCTGACCGGGGTGCTGCTCGCCCGGCTCGGCCGCGACCTGCCGACCGACGCCGACGAACGGCAGCCGGCCCGGGGCTCCGATGCCTGACGTCCGCGGTCAACTGGTCACCCGGGTCCGGGTGATGCTCTCCGAGGCGCTCGGCGCGACCCGCAACCGGTTGTCCGCCGCGGACGCCGAGCTGACCGCCGGCGCGGAGCGGCTGGCCCGGGTGCGGCGCGCCGCGGCGGCCGTACCGGACCGGGT
>NZ_QGKS01000271.1 GCF_003172935.1 Micromonospora sicca
GTGCTGCACTCCGGGCCCACCGAGGTGGCGGTGCTGGCGGCCGCGGGGCTCGCGGTGGGGGCGGCGGTGGCGGTGCCGCTGGGCCCCTGGATGGAGTTCCGGCGCAAGCGGCCGGTGATGGTCGCGATGGACCTGACCCGGTTCGCGGCACTGATGAGCGTCCCCGTCGCGTTCGCGCTCGGCTGGCTCAGATTCGTCCAGCTCCTGGTCGTGTCGGTCGTCGTCGCCGCGGCCGACATCACGTTCACGGCGGCCGGCGGCGCCTACCTGAAGGCGCTCGTACCGCCGCGGGATCTGCTCGTCGCGAACGGGCGGTTCGAGGCCACCAACTGGACCGCGACCGTGCTCGGACCGCCGCTCGGCGGGGCCGCGATCGGGCTGTTCGGCCCGGTGATGACGGTGGTGGCCGACGCGGTCAGCTACCTGCTCTCCGCGGTGGGGATCCGGGCGATCGGCGGCCGGGAACCGCGCACCGTGCGAACCGAGGCACCGCCGCGGCTGCGCGCCGGCGACCTGCTCGACGGGTGGCGGCACATCCTCACCCACCCGGTGCTGCGCCCGCTGTTCTTCAACACGATCCTGGTCAGCAGCCTGATCATGGCGACCTCGCCACTGCTCGCCGTCCTCATGCTCGGCCACCTCGGGTTCGCCCCCTGGCAGTACGGCCTGGCCTTCGCGGTGCCCTGCCTCGGCGGTCTGGTCGGCGCCCGACTGGCCCACCGACTGGTCGCGCGGTTCGGGCGGCACAGGGTCATGCTCACCGCCGGGGCGCTGCGCGCCTGCTGGTCGCTCGGGTTGGCCTTCATCCGCCCGGGCGTTGCCGGTCTCGTGCTCGTCATTGCCGTCGAGCTCGGGCTGATCACCTGCATGGGCGTGTTCAACCCGGTGTTCGCCACCTACCGGCTCGACCAGACCGCGCCGGACCGGGTCGCCCGCGCCCTGTCGGCGTGGTCGGTCACCAGCAAGGCCACCATCGCGGCCATGACCGCCCTGTGGGGCCTGCTGGCCGGTCTCACCAGCCCCCGGACCGCGATCGCGATCGCCGGTCTCCTCATCCTGACGACCCCGCTCCTGCTGCCCCGACACGACCATGTGCCGCAGCACGAGCGGGAACTGGCCCGGAGTCACACCTGACACAGCGCAGCTCGCCGCCCCGGTCCGAAGTGGTCCGCCGGCCCCTCTGTGGACCAAACAGGCACACCGGCCGTCGTGGGCGTCAGGAGAAGTGCGTCTTCGGTCGGGCCAGCCGCTCCCCGTCGACGATCAGGTCGACCTTCTCGTTGTAGAAGGCGACCAGGCCGGCGATCGGCAGGAGCGCGCCGGTGGGGAAGTCGTACGACCAGGCCAGGTCCGGGTGGACCGTGCCGTCGGCGCGGACGGACCAGTAGCGGCCGGTCCGCCCCTTGTACGGGCAGGAGGTCGTCGTCGCCGACGGCACGAGGTGCCGGAAGTCCACGCTCGTGCGGTTGAGGTAGTACCGGGTCGGCAGCCCGGTCTCGAAGAGCAGCACGGGCGACGTCGACTCGGCCAGGACGGTCCCGTCGAGCTCCACCCGTACGGTGCGGGTGGAGCGCAGCGCGTCCGCCCGGGCGTACGGGTTGCGGGGGTGCACGAAGACCTCTTCGTCCTCCTCGAACCAGCCGTCCATCGCGGCCCAGTCGAACCGGATCGTGTCCCGCAACCCGGGCAGCGCGTCGTCTCCGTACCATCGCCCGCACGACGGACGGGAGGTGTCGCCGACCCGCAGCCCGTGCAGCCGGGCGGTGCCGCGCCGGGACTGCTCCGTGCGCTGTTCGTCGACCAGGAGAGCACGGGCCACGTCGGCGACCGGGATGTAGTACTGGGGGTAGAACTGCCACTCCCACACGTACCGCGCGCCGGTGGTGTCCAGCACCTGCTCGCCGGCGACGAACGCGCGGATCCGGCGGGGCGCCGGCTCGACGCGGTCGACCTCCGCGATCGCCTTCGGATAGCCCGGCATCTCGCCCTCCGCCCGCGCTAACCGCGGGTGCGCTGCACGAACGGCGCGGTCGGGTCGGCCACCTCAGCGAACTCCGCCGGGAGTTGGGACACGACGTCGTCGTACCCCTCGGGTGCGAGGGCCTCGCGGAGGACGTCGAACACCGTGGTGACCCCGTCCTTCGCCTGTGTCACGTCGACGTCGGCGCGTCCGCTGACCCGTTGCACGAAGACGTCGAGGCCGAACCGCTCGGCGGTCTCGCCGGAGGCGAAGGCGTACGCCCGCAGTCCCTCCGGAAGCTGGCCGGCGAGGTCACGCGCCTCGCCGCCGTCGATCCGTTCCGCCAGGGTCGTCAGCGTGGCCCGGGTGAGGGCGGTCGCCTGCTCCGGTGACGTCCCTGAGCGTTTCGCCACCAAGCCGATGAACTCGTTGTCGTCCACCTTCAGGGCCTCTCTCTCGGATGGTCAGCGGCGTCTTCCCGCGCACCGGCACGTCAAACGAGGAAGGGCTGGCGGCCGGCGTCGACCTGCTCACTAGGGTGAGCGACGACGACAGGCGGGCGTTGCCGGTGACGCACCACGTCGTCGTGAAGGAGTGGGCCGCATGACCGGGTCTCTCGACGGGGTGCTCGTCGCCGACTTCAGCCGGGTTCTCGCCGGGCCGTACGCCACCATGCTGCTGGCCGACCTCGGGGCCGACGTGGTGAAGGTGGAACGGCCCGGCGCGGGGGACGACACGCGTGCCTGGGGTCCGCCCTACGACCCTGACGGCACCGCTACCTACTACCTGTCCCTCAACCGCAACAAGCGGTCGGTGACGCTCGACCTGACCGATCCGGGCGACCTGACCGCCGCTCGTCACCTGGCGCACCGGGCGGACGTGATCGTGCAGAACTTCCGCCCCGGCACGATGGAACGCCACGGCCTGGGTTACGCCGACATCGCCGTCGCCAACCCGCGTGCCGTCTACTGCTCGATCACCGGTTTCGGCTCCGGCGCGGGCGCCGACCGACCCGGATACGACCTGCTCGTCCAAGCCGTCGGCGGCCTGATGAGTGTGACCGGAGCCCGACCGGGCGAGCCGGTCAAGGCCGGGGTCGCCCTGGTCGACGTGATCACCGGGCTGCACGCCACCGTCGGCATCCTGGCCGCCCTGCGCCACCGCGAAGCCACCGGCGCCGGCCAGCACGTCGAGGTCAACCTGCTGTCGTCGCTGCTGTCCGCGCTGGTCAACCAGGCATCCGGGTACGTCTCAGCCGGCGTGGTTCCGGGCATCCTGGGCAACGCGCACCCCAGCATCGTGCCGTACGAGCTGCTGCCCACCGCCGATCGGCCGCTCGCGGTGGCGGTCGGCACCGACGCGCAGTTCGGCGCCCTGTGCCGGACGCTGGGCATCCCCGCCGTCGCCGCGGACCCGCGCTACGCCGGCAACGCCGACCGGGTACGCCACCGCGAAGCGCTCATCGCCACGTTGTCCGAGCGGACGGCGCTGCGGTCCGCCGACGACCTGGCCGCGGCGCTCAGCCGCCGCGGCGTGCCGTGCGGGCCGGTCAACGACCTCGCCGGAGCCTTCAGCCTCGCCACGGAACTGGGGCTGGCGCCGGTCGTGGACATCGACGGGCCGGAACGGGGGCAACCGGCGCGCCAGGTCGCCAACCCGATCACGCTGTCGGGTGCGCCCCCGGCCTACCACCGGCCACCGCCCCGGCTCGGTGAGCACACCGCCGAGGTGCTGGCCTGGCTGGCCGCCGGCGGGCCAGACGCCGCAGGCACCGAGAACGGCTGAGCGCCCAACCCAACCGGCCGGGTCGGCGCGGTCAGCGGTAGACGTGCACCGGTACGCCGACCCCGATGACCGACCACAGCCGGTTCATGGCCGGGATCGGCACCCGGACGCAGCCGTGACTGGCCGGGTAGTTCGGGACGGACGTGGCGCCGTGCACCGCATAGCCGCGGTAGAAGTAGTTCGGCCGCCACAGCAGGCCGAGGTCGCTCTGCCGCCAGCCGTCGATGCGGCGTTGGATGGTGTAGTTGCCGGTGGGCGTCGGGGTGCTGGACTTCCCGCTCGAGGCGTCCAGGATGCGTACCACCGACCCGCCGCGCGCCAGGTACAGCACCTGCCTGGTCAGGTTCGCCTCCAGCGAGTACCCGGAGTGCGTGTACTTCGGCTTCGGAACCACCGGGTGGCCGAGGGCTGCCCACGTGCGCGGCCCGACGATCCCGTCCCGGGTCAGGCTGTTCACCTTCTGGAAGGCGACGACCGCGTGATGCGTCGAGGGTCCGAAGATCCCGTCGGCGGAGCCCACGTCGTAGTGCAGGGCCGCGAGCCGCCGCTGAAGGTTGACCACCGCCGTGCCGCGCGAACCCTGCCGCAGGACGGGCTGAGCCGTCGTGGCGAGCGTCTGGGCGGCGAACGACGTGCTGGCCGCTGCGGCGCTGCCTGCCGCCGCCGGCGTGGCGGGAACGAGCAGGCTGGTGGCGGCCGTGAGGGCGGCCAACCCGAGCGCAGTGCGTGCGCCGGGGCGGCGTTGGTGGATGGTGTGTGGCGAGATGGGAACCATCGTCCCTCCCTTCCGAACTCCTGCACTTCACGGTAGTTCGGGGAGGCGAGGGGCCGCTGCCCTTTGGCGACCCTTGATACCGATATCGTGACGGTCGCGGCGGGGGCGCGCTTACTGTCGGCTGTGCGACGTGGTGCCCACCAGGGAAAAACCCACTCCGCGCACCGAGTCCACGGCGATGGTGGCGCTGGCGTCGCGTAGCTTCGCGCGCAGTCGTTTGACGGTGGCCCGGACGGCCGAGGCGTCGTTCAGGTAGTCCGCGCGCCAGATCCGCTCGTAGAGCTGCCGGTAGGTCCAGACCCGCAGTGGCGGGCTGGCCAGCGCGACGAGGACCTCCCGCTCCAGGCGGGTCAGTGGGAGTACCTCACCGGCCCAGCTGACCTGTTGCAGGTGTTGGTCGACTGTCAGTCTGCCCAACGCGACCGCACCTTTCGCCGGGCCGGCGGTGGCGGATGTCGCCGTGCCGTCGAAGAGCACGGCGCGGACTGCCTTCAGATCGGGAAACATCAACACGACTCCGCGGCCGCTCATCAGGCGAGCCACCTGCGCCCGCTTGTTGCGGCTGGCGGTCACGCAGAGTATGACCGGCTGTTCGTCAAAATCCCCCGCAGAACTGCTCATGCCCTGAAGGAAAGCAACTTGCAGGAGGCACCGTCAATATGAACCGTTGATCGTTCAAACCTGCGGCCCAATCTTGAACCGATATTGCCCCATTCCTGCCCGCCTTTTGACCTTGAAGGAAGATCACAGCACATCGACGATGATCGCAGGACGCCGCCTACCAGCGGTTTCCGCGTCCTGCACCCTCGGCGGGCCGAGGCACCCTTGCCCGCCGCCAGCGAGGAGGTCATCGTCCGATGCGCGAAACGCGAAAAGGAATGCTGAGGGCGGGCCCGGTGGCCGCGTTGGCTGCCCTGGTCCTGCTCCTCAGTCCCCTTCCGGCGGTTGCCGAACCCGTCGACACCGAATCCCCCGCACCCGCGGCCGCGAAAGCGGAGGTGCGCCAAGCGGTCAAGCATGACCTATCTCGAAAACTGCGCGACATCTCACCCAAAAACAATCGTGCCCAGGACTCCAAAACTGCGGCGCAACCGGCTCGCTCGCTGGATCGCCAAGCGGCGGACCGGGCAGCCAAGGCCGGAAGCGACGCCGTGCAACAGGGCGTCACCGCCAGCCAAATACCCGAGTTCACCGCCAACTTCGAAGGCGTCGGCAACGTCGACGGGGTGCTGCCGCCGGACACCAACGGCGACGTGGGCCCCAACCACTACGTGCAGATGGTGAACCTGCACTACGCCGTCTACAGCAAGACCGGCAATCTGCTGCTCGGGCCCCTGCCCGGCAACGCGCTGTTCGCAGGCTTCGGCGGACCGTGCGAGACCAGGAACGACGGCGACCCCGTCGTGCTCTACGACGAGACTGCCGACCGGTGGATGATCACCCAGTTCGCCCTGCCCGGCGGATCGGCCGGCAACCACCAGTGCATGGCCATCTCCCAGACCCCGGACCCGACCGGCGCCTACTACCGGTACGACTTCCTCTACCACCAGACCCGGATGAACGACTACCCCAAGTACGGGATCTGGCCGGACGCCTACTACATGACGACCAACGAGTTCGCGCCGTCCTTCGTCGGCGCCGGCGCGGTGGCGTTCGAGCGGGAGAAGATGCTCGCCGGGCAACCGGCCCGGATGGTCTACTTCCACCTCGGCCCGGACTTCGGCGGCCTGCTGCCCGCCGACTCCGAAGGGCTCGCCCCACCGGCCGGCGCACCGAACCCGTTCGTCATGTTCGACGACGACGCGTGGGGCATCTCGCCCACCGACCGGCTGTTGATGTGGGACTTCGCGGTCGACTGGGCCAACCCGGCGAACTCCACCTTCGGCAACAACCTCGCCCCCAGCCGCTACCTGGAGACCGCACCGTTCGACTCGAACATGTGCAACTACGCCCGCACCTGCATCCCACAGCAGGGCACCTCGGCGCGGCTGGACTCCATCGCCGACCGGCTGATGTACCGGGCCGCGTACCGCAACTTCGGCGACCACGCCTCGATCGTGCTCAACCACACCGTGGACACCGACGGCACCGACCACGCCGGCGTGCGCTGGTACGAACTGCAGAGCACCTCGCCCACCAACTGGCGGATCAACCAGCAGGGCACCTACGCCCCCGACGCCGAACACCGCTGGATGGCCAGCGGGGCGATCGACGTCACCGGCAACATCGCGTTCGGCTACTCGGCGTCGGGCACCACGTCGTACCCGTCGATCCGGATGGCCGGCCGGCTCTCCGGCGACCCGCTGGGCCAACTGGGGCAGAGCGAACGGACGCTGATCGCGGGCACCGGCGCGCAGACCCACTCGGCGGCCCGCTGGGGCGACTACAGTTCGATGTCGGTGGACCCGACCGACGGCTGCACCTTCTGGTTCACCTCCGAGTACCTGACCACCACCAGCTCCGCCACGTGGCAGACCCGGGTCGGCGCGATGAAGTTCCCGAACTGCGTCGCCGGGCCGCGAGGTGAGGTGACCGGCAAGGTCACCAAGTCCGGTGGCGCGCCGATCGCCGGCGCCGCCATCCGCGTCGGCGGCAGCGGCACCGTCACCGACGACCAGGGCAGCTACCGCCTGACCCTGCCGGCCGGGCAGCACGAGCTGACCGCGTCGGCGTTCGGCTACGCGCCGAAGACCCAGACGGTCACCGTCACCGACGGCGGCACCGTGACGGCGAACTTCACCCTCGACGCCGTGCCGATGCGCAGGGTCTCCGGCATGGTCAAGGACGGCTCCGGGCACGGCTGGCCGCTGTACGCGCGCATCGATGTCGCCGGCAAGCCGGGCGGCCCGGTCTTCACCGACCCCGCCACCGGCGCGTACACCGTCGACCTGCCCAGGGGCGAGTACGGCCTCACCGTCAAGGCGATGTACCCGGCTTACCAACAGGGCGCCGCGCAAGTCACCGTCGGCGACGGCGACCAGACAAAGGACTTCGGCCTCGCCGTCGAGAACACCTGCACCGCCGCCGGGTACCGGTTCAACTACGGCGATCCGCAGCTCACCGAGCAGTTCGACTCCGGTACCATTCCGCCGGGCTGGACCGTGACCAACCGCACCGCCAGCGGCGGGTGGGTGTTCACCGACCCGCGCAACCGGGGCAACCTCACCGGCGGCACCGGCAAGTACGCCATCGCCGACAGCGACGCGGCCGGCTCCGGCACCACGATCGACACCGACCTGGTCACCCCGGCGCTGGACCTGACCGCCGTGCCGTCGCCGGTGCTGAGGTTCAACAGCGACTACCGGGCACTCAACGGCTTCGCCAACGTCGACGTGAGCGTCGACGGCGGCACCACCTGGGTGACCGTGGCGAACTGGACCACCGCCAGCCGGCGCGGACCGGTGCTCGTGGAACTGCAGGTCCCGCAGGCCGCCGGGAAGGCCGACGTGCGGATCCGCTTCCACTACCGCGGCAGCTTCGCCTGGTGGTGGGAGGTCGACAACGTCTCCGTCGTCAACCGGGCCTGCGACCCGGTGCCGGGCGGCCTCGTCCTCGGCCAGGTGCTCGACGGCAACACCTCGACCGGCCTCAACGGCGCGACGGTGACCAGCGTGGACAAGCCCGCCGAGAAGGCCACCGCCGGGCCGACCCCCGACGACGGCAACCTCGGCGACGGCTTCTACTGGCTGTTCTCCTCCCTGACCGGGGACCACCCGTTCACGGCGGCGAGCGGCAACTACGGGTCCGCCACCGCCACCGTGAACGTCGCGGCCGACCGGGCCACCCGGGCCGACTACGCGCTCAAGGCCGGCCGGCTGACCATCACCCCACCATCGCTGACCGGCACCCAGACGCTCGGACAGAAGACGACGGTGCAGACGACGATCAGCAACACCGGCAACGCCCCGGCCAGCGTGGAACTGTCCGAACGGCGCGGCGGTTTCGAGATCCTCGGACCGCGCGGCGCGCCACTGCAGAACAACCTGGTCAAGGGCAGCGGCACCTCGATCGCCTGGCGGGGCGACAGCAAGGCCGGTGATCCGGTCGAACCGTCACCGTACGCACCGCCATGGGTCAACACCGCCAACTACCCGATCTCCGTCATGGACAACGCCGTCGCCGCGTACGACGGCAAGGTGTACTCGGTGGGCGGCGCCTCCGCCACCGCCAACCTCGCCAACAGCTACGTGTACGACCCGGCGACGAACATCTGGACGCGGATCGCCGACCTGCCCGCGGCACTCGAGAAGCCGGCGGCGGCGTTCGTCGACGGCAAGCTGTACGTGTTCGGCGGCTGGGACGCCGCCGGCAACCCGTCGGCCAAGGTCCACGTCTACGACCCCACCACCAACGCCTGGCAGACCCGGGCCACAGCCAACCCGGCACCGAGGGCAGCCCCCGGCATCGCCGTCGTCGACGGCCAGATCTACCTGGTCGGCGGGTGCGTGGACGGCACCTGCGCCAAGTCCAACGCCGTCGTCCGGTACAACCCGGGAGCCGACACCTTCACCACCGTCGCGCCGTACCCGGTCGCGGTGGCCTGGCAGGGCTGCGGCGGCATCAACGGCACGGTCTACTGCGCCGGCGGCAACGGGCCGACGACCCTGAAGAGCACCTACGGCTACAACCCGGGCAGCAACACCTGGACTCAGCTGGCCGACCTGCCGGTCGACTTCTGGGGCGTGGCCGCCGACACCGCCAACGGCCTGCTGCTGCTGTCCACCGGCGTCATCAACAACTCCACCATCGTCACCAACCAGGGCTGGGCGTACGATCCGGCGGCCAACTCCTGGTCGGCGCTGCCCAACGCCAACTTCGCCCGCTACCGGGCCGGGGCGGCCTGCGGGTTCGTGAAGGTCGGTGGATCGACCGGCGGGTTCACCCCGACGCCGGAGAGCGAACTGCTGCCCGGCTTCGACCAGTGCGCCACCGTCACCGACGTTCCGTGGCTGTCCGCGTCCCCGACCACGGCGACGCTGCAACCCGGGCAGAGCGTCACGGTGACCGTCACGCTCGACGCCGCGGCCGAGGGCGTGGCCCAGCCCGGCACCTACACCGCCCAGCTCGGGGTCAAGTCCGACACCCCGTACGCGGTGGCGCCGATCGACGTGACGATGGTGGTGCAGCCGCCCAAGGACTGGGGCAAGCTGGCCGGCACCGTCACCGGGGTCGACTGCCAGGGCAAGAGCGCTGCGCTGCGCGGTGCCACGGTCCAGGTCAACGGCAAGAAGGGATGGACGTTCACCCTCAAGGCCGACGCCAACGGCCGGTACGCCATCTGGGCACCGCAGGGTGCCAACCCGTTCCAGGTGATCGCGGCCCGGGACGGTTGGATCCCGCAGACCCAGACGGTGACGATCAAGGCGGGCAAGACGGTCACCACCGACTTCGCCCTACGCCCCGAGACCTGCTGACCGGGGTGTGAGATCACCGGGCCCGCGCCGATCGATCGGCGCGGGCCCGGCCCATGTACAACGGCTGGCGGACCGATCACACACGTGGGCGCTCCGGGCGCTTGTCCTGCGGCCCGGCGGTCGGTGGCTACGCCACCCGGGGCGCGGGCAGGATCGGCAGGGCGGTGCGGTGGTGCGTACCCGAGATGTCGCCGGTCTGGTCGACGGCCGGCGCCGGCCGCACGGTCCTGCCCGCGACGGCCGTCCCCGCCACGGGGCCGCCGCCGACCGGGGCGGACGGCGATGGTCCGGTCGGCGCCGCCGCCGCGACCGACGTCTCGATCTCGGTGAGCAGTGCCGTCAGCTTGCGCACGTCGTCGACGGGCATCCGGAAGGAGCCGCGGCACAGCATGCCGCTCCACAGGGACACCACCACCGCGCCGCGGTCCGGGTGGTAGCTGACGCGCATCGTCCGGTCGTCGCCGCGCAGGTCGGTGAACAGGTCACCGAAGCTGGGCATCGGTCGCACCTCTCCCATCCACCCAGCATGCCCCAACCCGATGCCGTGAACTAGAGGTCGGCGAAGGGCTTCACGTACGCGAACTCGCCCCGGATCGTGGGCTGCCAGGCGCCCAGGGGGCGGGCCATGAAGAACCTCGGCCCCCACGGACCCGGCGGCGTCACCCCCAACTCCACCGCCGGCCGGAACCCGAACCGCGGGTAGTACTCCGGGTGCCCGAGCAGCACCACCAGGGGTTCGCCGAGCGCGTCGGCGGCGCCCAGCACCGCGTGCATCAGCGCGGAGCCGACGCCGCGGCGCTGCCAGGCCGGCAGCACCCCGAGCGGTCCCAGCCCGAGCGCGACCGGCGCGCCGGCCACCGTGCCCCGGGTGCAGACCACGTGACCGACGACCTCGCCGCCCGAATCGGTGGCGACGAGGGAGAGCGCGGGCAGCCAGCCGTCGTCCGCGCGGAGCGCGTCGACCAGCGTCGCCTCGACGGGTACGGCTTCCGGGGCGTCGGCCTTGGCGAAGGCGGCGCTGTGCACGGCGCGGATGGCGTCGACGTCGGCGGGGGTTTCGCGTCTGATCAGCATCGCGGACACGATAGGCGCACCGGGACGGGGCACGCGCCCGATTTTCGGCGGCGGCCCGCGAGGGTCACCTCGACATGCCCGGCCGCAAGGCCGGGGGTAGCGTGCACGGCGGGACGATCACGAGGAGGTTTGCGGGTGGGAACGACGACCGTGGACGTGCCGACCAGCGACGGTGTCGCCGACGCGTACCTGGCCCGGCCGGACGGGGACGCGCCGTTCCCGGCGGTCCTGGTCTTCATGGACGCGTTCGGGCTGCGGCCCCGGCTGGCCGAGATGGCCGAACGGATCGCCACCCAGGGCTACGTGGTGCTGGTGCCCAACCTGTTCTACCGGGCCGGCCGGGCGCCGCTGGTCGACCTGTCGGGACTCGCCGACCCGGAGCGCCGGGGCGAGATCTTCGGGCAGCTCATGCCGTTCATCGGGGCGCTGACCCCGGACGTGGTCGCCCGCGACGCCGGTGCGTACCTGGACTTCCTGGCGGCGCGGGAGGACGTCGCGGCGGGGCCGGTCGCCATCACCGGCTACTGCATGGGCGGCACCAACGCCCTGCGCGCGATCGAGGCGCACCCGGACCGGATCGCGGCCCTGGCGAGCTTCCACGCCGGCCGGGTCGTCACCGACGCCCCGGACAGCCCGCACCTGGGCGTCGGGTCGGTCACCGGCGAGGTGTACTTCGCCCACGCCGACCACGACCAGTCGATGACCGCCGAGCAGATCGCCGCCCTGGAGAAGACGCTCGACGCCGCCGGGGTCACCTACCGCTCCGAGCGGTACGCGGGCGCGCCGCACGGCTTCACCATGGCCGACACCGCCATGTACGACGAGCAGGCCACCGAGCGGCACTGGGCCGCCCTGTTCGACCTGCTCGACCGCACGTTCCGCCGCTGACCCGCGCCGGTGGCGGGGCCGCCGCCCGACGCAGATGACCCGACCGGGCACGATTCACCCGCCACCGGCCGGGTAACCGCCGCCATGCCCGACGACCGCCCCGCCGCCGACTCCGTCCGGTCGCCGCTCGACGAGGTCGCCGAGCGGGGTGGCCGCGTGGTGGCCCGGGCCCGGCGGCAGGGCGGGCAGGCCGGTCGGATCCGGCTGCGCCAGCTGGAAGTCACCGTCGTGATCGCCGTGCAGTCGGGGCTGGCCGCGGCGCTGGCGGCGTTCATCGCCCAGCAGCTGCTGGGCCCCGGTGCGCACGTCTTCGCCCCGGCGGCGGCGGTCGGCACGATCGCCACCGCCATCGGTCAGCGGGCCCGCCGGACGTTCGAGCTGCTCGGCGGCGTGGGACTCGGCATCGTCCTCGGGGACCTGCTGCGCTTCATGCTGGGCTCCGGGCCCTGGCAGACCGGCCTGGTGGTCGCCCTGGCGATCGCCACCGCGCTGCTGGTCGCCGGCCGGGGTGGCGCCCTGGTCGGCCAGGCCGGTGGTACGGCGGTGCTGATCTCCACCCTCTCCCCGATGCAGCCCGGCCTGGAGGTGCCACGGATCTTCGACGCCCTGGTCGGCGCGGTGGTCGGCATCCTGGTGGTGGCCCTGCTGCTGCCGGTCAACCCGCTGCGGGTGCTGGACCGGGCGGCGGCGCCGATCTTCAACACCGTCACCGAGCAGTTGGGTGCGGTGGCGCGGGCCCTGACCGCGCGGGACGCCGACGCGGCGATCCGCGCCCTGGACCGGCTGCGCGGGGTGGAGGCCGACGTCGGGCGGCTCAACGAGGCGCTGAGCGGCGCCGGTGAGGTGGTCACCCTCGCGCCGGCCCGCTGGCACCGCCGGGCGCGGTACCAGCGGTACGCTCGCGGCGCGGAACACCTGGAACGCCTGATCCTGTACGTCCGGTCCGTGGCCCGCCGGTCCGCCACCGCCCTGCAGTACGGCGAGCCGATCCCGCCGTCGCTGCCGAAGGCCATCGACCGGCTCGGCGACGCGCTACGGCAGCTCCGCCGCGAGTGTCACGCGGACCTGGATCCCGAGCGCACCCGTCAGCTCACCCGGGAGAGCGCCGAGCTCGCTGGCCGGGCCTGGGCCGAGGGGGTGCGGTCCTACGGCGACGCGCTGATCACCGACCTGCGCACGGCGGACAGCGAACTGCTCCGGGCGACCGGGTGCGAGCCGGACGACGCCAACCGGATGGTGCGGCAAGCGGCCGGCCGGGGGCAGGCGGAAGTGCGACCGCCGGCACGGGGCCACCTGCACCGGCCGCACCCGCACCTCGGAGCGCCCCGCACCCGGCGGCACCGGCGGTCCCGCCAGACCCACGGCCGACGCCGGGGCCGGCGCAGTCCACGAGTGTGAAAGTGGCCCGCCACCGGATCCGGCCCCGCTGACTACGGTCGGGCCATGAGCCTCGATCCGCCCGAGTTGCGCCGCCGGTTCGCGTCACTGAGCACCGCGCACGTCGCCGACGCCTGCCTGCGGGCGGCGGTTCCGGTCCGCTGCGCGCCCGCCGCCGTACGGCCCGTCCAGCCGGGTGTGCGGCTGGCCGGCCGGGTCGCGCCCACCCGGCACGCCGGCAGCGTCGACATCTTCCTCGAGGCGATCGACCAAGCGGCCCCGGGCGACGTGCTGGTCGTCGACAACGCCGGCCGCGTCGACGAGAGCTGCGTCGGCGACCTGGTGGTGCTGGAGGCGCAGGCCGCCGGCCTGGCCGGCGTGGTGGTCTGGGGTCTGCACCGGGACACCGCCGACATCCGGGCGGTCGGGCTGCCGGTGTTCAGCCTCGGCGCGATCCCCACCGGCCCGCAGCGCCTCGACGCCCGTCCGGCCCAGGCGTTGATCTCGGCGGCGGTGGGGGAGTGGACGGTGGACGCCGAGGACGTCGCCCTGGGCGACGACGACGGCGTGCTCTTCGTGCCCGGGCGCCGCGCCGGTGACCTGCTCACCCTCGCCGAGTCGATCCGGGACGCCGAGCGGCGGCAGGCCGAACGCATCCGCGCCGGCGTCCCGCTGCGTGACCAGGTGCGCTTCGCGGCCTACCTCGCCGGGCGGGCCGAGGATCCCGCGCTGACCTTCCGCGCGCACCTGCGCGGTAGGCGGGGCGATCGAGGAGTGACGGGTCAGCCGACCGCGGTCGGCGACGGCGGGGCGCTGCCGCCCTGCGGGGCCTCGGCGGTCATCAGCCGGACGATCTCCGCCCGGTCGGCCGCCGACGGCAGACCCCACCCCGGCCGGTAGCCGTAGACCTCGCGCAGCGGGGTGGCGGCGGTCCGGCCGTCGAGGATCTCCACCGCGTCGGTGTCGATCAGGCCCGGGTGCTCGACCCCGCAGGCCTCGGCGACCTTGACCAGGTCCCGGCGCAGCGTACGGAGGTAGTTGGCGGCGCGTACGGACTTCAGGGTCGGGTCGAGGCCCCGGGCCAGCCAGGGGTTCTGGGTGGCGACGCCGGTCGGGCAGGTGTCGGTGTGGCACTTCTGCGCCTGGATGCAGCCGATCGCCAGCATCGCCTCCCGGCCGACGTTGACCATGTCGCAGCCGAGCGCGAACGCGACGATCGCGTTGTCGGGCAGGCCGAGCTTGCCGCCGCCGACGAAGACGGTCCGCTCGTGCAGGTCCTTCTCGGCGAAGGTTCGGTAGACCCGGGAGAAGCCCTGCTGGAACGGCAGCGACACCGAGTCGGTGAAGATCAGCGGCGCGGCGCCGGTGCCGCCCTCGCCGCCGTCCACGTTCACGAAGTCCACGCCGCGGCCGGTGTCCCGCATGAGCGTCGTCAGCTCGTCCCAGAAGCCCAGGTCGCCGACGGCGGACTTGATGCCGACCGGCAGCCCGGTCTCGGCGGCGAGCAGTTCCACCCAGTCGAGCAGGCTGTCACAGTCGGAGAACTCGGCGTGCCGGGACGGGCTGACGCAGTCCTGACCCTGCGGGATGCCCCGGGTCGCGGCGATCTCCGCCGACACCTTGGCCCCGGGCAGCAGCCCGCCCAGGCTCGGTTTCGCCCCCTGGCTGAGCTTGATCTCCAACGCCCGCACGGGCGCGCCGGCCATCAGCTCCTTCAGCCGGTCCAGGCTGAACCGCCCCCGCTCGTCCCGGCACCCGAAGTACGCGGTGCCGAGCTGGAACACCAGCTCACCGCCGTTGCGGTGGTACGGCGACAGCCCGCCCTCGCCGGTGTTCTGCAGGCAACCGGCCAGCGCGGCGCCCTTGTTCAGCGCCTCCACGGCGCGGCCGGACAGCGAGCCGAAGCTCATCCCGGAGATGTTGACCACCGAACCGGGCCGGAACGCCTTCGCCCGGCCCCGCGGCCCGCCGAGCACCTTGGCGCAGGGCAGCTCCACCTCGTGCCCGGCGGCCGGCGTCGACGGCGGCACCGCCCGGCCGAACGTCCGGTGCTTGATGATCGGATACCCGGGCGTGTACTCGATGTCGTTGTCCGTGCCGAAGCCGAAGTAGTTGTTCTCCTTCTTCGCCGAGGCGTAGATCCAGCGGCGCTGGTCCCGGGTGAACGGCCGCTCCTCGTTGTTGCCGGCCACGATGTACTGCCGCAGCTCCGGACCGATCGCCTCCAGCAGGTAGCGGGCCCGCCCGATGACCGGGAAGTTGCGCAGCAGCGCGTGGTCGCGCTGGAGCAGGTCGCGCGCGGCGAGGGCGGCGACGGCGGCGGAGACGACGGGTACGGCGCGACTGGCCCACTTCATGCCCGCCTCTCTCCCCGGCCGGCGCGGGCGCGAAACTACCGGGTGTCGTGCGCCGCCACCAGCCGCTTGAGCGCCTTGTTCCGCCAGGCGTGCTCGCGGGCGATCGCCCGCAGCCGCGTACTCATGATCGCCGATTGTGCGCCAGCGGCCTCGGCCGCGACGACCGGTTATCGGGCCGGGAGGTGCTGGACGAGCTGAATCGGATTGCCGTCCGGGTCGGCGATCCAGGCGATCAGCAGCCGGTCGAGCCAGGTGTGCGGCGCCGCGAGGGCGGGTGCGCCGTCGGCCGTGACCTTCTCGTACGCGGCGGTGGTGTCGTCGGTCCACAGGACGACCGCCGCGCGCTGACCCGACGGGACGGGGGCCAGGCCGTGGTCGTCGCGGGTGGAGTCGACGGACGCGATGCCGATCCGGTACCCGTCAAGTGTCAGATCGACGTGGATCGGCTCGCCCTCGGCGGGCACCCGGAAGGTCTCGGTGAACCCGAGCCGCGCGTAGAAGGCGGCCGCCCGGGTGACGTCCTCGCTGAACAGGATGACCTGCGGCGTGCGGAACATCGACACTCGTGGACGATACAACGACCGCTCAGTGATGTCAGTCCGGCAGGCGGGGCATCTCCAGGCCGGGGTCGCGGCCGAGCAGCACCGCCCGGGTCAGCGCCGACGAGCCGAACCGGTCCCGGACCGCGTCGACCGCGGCGTCCAGTTCGGCGCCCGGGTCGCGGTCGAACGGCAGCGGCGGCTGCTCGTGCCGGTCGTCGAGGTTGCCGACGGACACCCCGATCAGCGTGATGCCCCGGGCCTCGACCTCCGGCAGCGCCGCCCGCAGCAGCGCCCGCGCCGCCGCCAGCAGCGGCCCGGTCTGCGCCGTCGGCTTCACCAGCGTGTGCGAACGGGTCGCCCGGGTGTAGTCGGCGAACCGCAGTCGCAGCATCACCGTGCGGCCGGTCCGCCCGGCGGCGCGCATCCGTCGGGTCACCCGGTCGACCAGCCCGGCCAGGACGGCGTCCAGGTCCGCGGGGGAGTGCGGCTCCCGGCCGAGCGCGTGCTGGGCGCCCATCGAGGAGCGCCGCCGGCCGACCTGCACCGGGCGCGGGTCGCGGTTGTGCGCCAGGGCGTGCAGGTGCCGGCCGGCGCCCGCGCCGAGCAGCGACACCAGCGTCGCCTCGCCCAACCGGGCCACCTGCCCCACCGTGCGAATGCGCCGCTCGCGCAACTTCGCCGCGGTGACCGGGCCGACGCCCCAGAGCCGCTCCACCGGCAGCGGGTGCAGGAACTCCAACTCCCGGTCCGGCGCGACGACCAGCAGGCCGTCCGGCTTCGCCACCCCGCTGGCCACCTTCGCCAGGAACTTCGTCCGGGCCACCCCGACGGTGATCGGCAGGCCGACCCGTTCCCCGACCTCCCGGCGCAGGCGTACGGCGATGTCGAGCGGTGGGCCGGCGAGGCGGCGCAGGCCGCCGACGTCGAGGAACGCCTCGTCGATGGAGAGCCCCTCGACCAGGGGAGTGGTGCCGCGGAAGATCTCGAAGACGGCCCGGCTCGCCGCCGTGTAGGCCGCCATCCGCGGCGGCACGACGACCGCGTCCGGGCAGAGCCGCCGCGCCTGCCGCCCACCCATCGCGCTGCGTACCCCGCGCGCCTTCGCCTCGTAGCTGCACGCCAGCACCACGCCACCGCCGACGATCACCGGCCGGCCGCGCAGCCGCGGGTCGTCCCGCTGCTCGACCGACGCGTAGAACGCGTCCAGGTCGGCGTGCAGGATGGTGGCGTCGCCCGACACGAACACATGTTCGCACGGTCGTCTCGCCGAGCTCCGCTGACCTGCCGAAACAGTGACCGTCGGCGGTCCGGAACGCCCGGCGTCGCGGACGCGGGGGCGGCGGGCCGGCCCCGGTCGCAACCGGGGTGCCACGAGCTCCGACGACGATGTTCCATTTCCCGCACGCACCGCCACCGGATCACACACAGTGGGAGCGAGGCCGGGCGGGGATCGGGTCGACGTCGCCGGTCCGCCGGTGACGGCGCCGGGCGGGTGGAGGTGGCATGACCGGGTTGCGTACCGACCTGTACGAGCTGCGGATGGCGGCCAGCTACCTGCGCCGGGACATGGTGGCACCCGCCACGTTCAGCCTGTTCGTCCGCCGCCTGCCGCCCCGGCGCGGTTTCCTGGTGGCCGCCGGGCTGGCCGAGGCGCTGGCCTTCCTGGAAGGCTTCGCGTTCGACGACGCCGAGCTGGGCTACCTGCGCGACGTCGTCGGCCTCGACCAGCCGACCGTGGCGGCGCTCGCCGGGCTGCGGTTCACCGGCGACGTCCGGGCCGTGCCGGAGGGACGGGTGGTCTTCGCCGACGAGCCGCTTCTCGAGGTGACCGCGCCGATCGCCGAGGCGCAACTGGTGGAGACCGGCGTGCTGAACCTGCTCACCTTCCACACCACGGTGGCCAGCAAGGCCGCCCGCTGCCGGCTCGCCGCCGGGGACGCGGAGCTGGTCGACTTCGCGTTCCGCCGTACGCACGGGATCGAGGCCGGGGCGGGCGTGGCGCGGGCGTCGGCCATCGCCGGCTTCGCGGCCACCAGCGATGTCGAGGCCGCCTGGCGCTACGGCCTGCAACCGTCCGGGACCATGGCCCACTCGTACGTCGAGGCGTTCCCCGACGAGCGGGCCGCGTTCCGGGCGTTCGCCGCCGACTTTCCCACCAACCCGGTGTTCCTCGTCGACACCTACGACACGCCCGCCGGTGTGCGGGCCGCCGTCGACGTCATCACCGAGCTGGGCCTGACCGGGCCGCTCGGTGTCCGGCTCGACTCGGGCGATCTCGCCGCGCTGGCCCAGCAGACCCGCGCGATCCTGGACGGCGCCGGGCTCACCCAGGCGAAGATCGTGGCCAGCGGCAGCCTCGACGAGGACGTGATCGCCACGCTCGTCGCCAAGGGCGCGCCGATCGACGCGTACGGCATCGGCACCCGGATGGGCGTCTCCTTCGACGCGCCGTCCCTCGACAGCGCCTACAAGCTCGTCGCCTTCGGCGACCGGCCGGTGCTCAAGCTGTCGCCCGGCAAAGCCACCCTGCCCGGCCCGAAGCAGGTCTTCCGGGACCCCGCCGGGGCCAGCGGCGACGTGGTGGGGCTGCGCGACGAACCCCCGCCGGCCGGCCGCGAGCCGTTGCTCGTACCGGTGATGCGCGGCGGACGTCGCCTCGAGCCCGCCGATCCGGCCGGTGAGGTGTGCGCCGCGCGCCGCCGGTTCGACGCGGACCTCGCCTGGCTGCCCGAGGGGGCGCGGCGGCTGGCCGACCCGACGCCGCTCACCGCCACGGTCAGCCCGGGGCTCGCCGAGCTGCGCGACCGGGTGACCGCGCAGGCGGGGCGGGGCGGTGCGTACTGAGCCGCCGGTGCGGCCCCGGGGCGTCAGCCGCACCCCGGCGGAGCTTTCCGCATCCGGGGCCGGGCCGTAGGTTGAGGCCATGACCGCCTCGGTGGATGTGCTGATCGTCGGCGCCGGCCCCACCGGCCTGGCCCTGGCGGCGCAACTGGCCGCGCACGGCGTTCGGCCCCGCCTGGTCGACCGCAGCCTCGACCGGGTCCACGAATCACGCGCCCTGGCCATCCAGCCGCGCACCCTGGAGGTGCTGGCGCGGTTCGGCGTCACCGACCAGCTCGTCGCCGAGGGCAACCCGGCGGTGCGGCTGCACCTGCACGCCCGGAACCGGGTGCTGACCGTGCCGATGTTCGACCTGGGCCTGCCCGACACCGCCTACCCGCACCTGCTGTTCCTCTCGCAGGCCGAGACCGAACGCATCCTCGCCGATCACCTGCGGACCTCCGGCGTGCGCGTCGAGCGCGGCGTGGAACTGGTCGACCTGCGGAGCGCGGCCGACCAGGTGACCTGCCGGCTGCGCCACCGCGACGGCCGGGAGGAGACGGTCGGCGCCCGGTACGTGGTCGGCTGCGACGGCGCGCACAGCGCCGTTCGCCGCGCCGCCGACATCGCCTTCGAGGGCAGCTCCTATCCGCAGACGTTCGTGCTGGCCGACGTCGAGGCCGACGGTCTCGCCACCGGGGCGGCCCACGTGTTCCTCTCCGACGCCGGGATGCTGTTCTTCTTCCCGCTCGGCCGGCCGGCCGGCTGGCGGCTGCTGGTGATGCGACCACCGGCCGACCCCACCCCACCGGACGCGGCGGTGACCCTCGAGCAGGTGCAGGCGCTCGCCGACGGGTACACCGGCGGGACAGTGCGGCTGCACGACCCGGTGTGGATGACCAACTTCCGGCTGCACCACCGCGCGGCCCGGCGCTACCGGGCCGGGCGGATCCTGCTGGCCGGCGACGCCGCGCACATCCACAGCCCCGCCGGCGCCCAGGGCATGAACACCGGCATCCAGGACGCCATCAACCTCGGCTGGAAACTCGCCCACACGCTGCCCGGCGGCGCCGGGGCCGGGCTGCTGGACACCTACGAACCCGAACGCGCCCCGATCGGGCGGATGGTGCTGCGCTTCACCGACCGGGCGTTCACCGTCGCCACCTCCACCAAACCGCTCGTCCGGTTCGCCCGTACCCGCATCGCCCCGACCGTCATCCCGCTGGCCGCGCGAGCCCGGGCCGGCCGGGCGTTCGTGTTCCGTACCGTCGCCGAGCTCGACATCCGGTACCGGCGCAGCCCGCTGTCGGTGGAGGGGCCGCGCCCGCCCCGGCGTGGACCCCGGGCCGGCGACCGGCTGCCCGACGCGCCCGTGGTGGGCGACCGGCAACCGACCAGCCTGCACCGGGCCACCGCCGCCCCCGGCTGGCACCTGCTGCTGTGCGGCCCCGGTCGGACCTGGCCCGCCGGACCGGTCGAGCAGCTGTCCCGCGGCCGTGGCGGTCTGCTCACGGTCCAGCGCCTCGGCGCCCACGACGAGCCCGGCGCGCTGCACGACGCGGAGGGACACGCCCTGCGCCGGCTCGGCCTCGACGCCGCCGCCGCCGCGCTCTACCTGGTCCGACCGGACGGCCACGTCGGGTTCCGGTCCGGCGCCGACGGCTGGCCCGCGCTGGTCGACTACCTCGACCGCTGGCTGCCACCCTCCTGAGCAGCCGGCGCCGCGCGGAGACCCCTGAACGGACCGGGCAGCACCGGAGGGGTTGCGTCTCCCGTAGGGGGAGACGCGAGGGTGGAGGCATGAACGGCGACACTGCCTACTCGATCGGTGAGCTGGCCCGACGGACCGGGCTGACGGTCAAGGCCATCCGCTTCTACTCCGACCGCGGGATCGTGCCGCCGAGCGGCCGCAGCCCGGCCGGCCACCGCCGGTACGGCATCGAGGACCTCGCCCGCCTGGAGCTCGTGCGGACCCTGCGCGACCTGGGACTGGACCTGACCACCATCCGGAAGGTCGTGGACCGGGAGGTGACGCTTCCCGAGGTCGCCGCGGCGCACGCCGAGGCGCTGGCGGTGCAGATCCGCATGCTGCGGCTGCGGCGCGCGGTGCTCACGGCCGTGGCCAGGCGCGGGTCGACCCCCGAGGAGATGGAGCTCATGCATCAGTTGGTCAAGCTCTCCGAGGAGGAACGCCGCCGTCTCGTCGGCGAGTTCCTCGACACCGTCTTCGGCGGCCTGGCGGCCGACCCGGGATTCGTCGGGATCAGGCGTTCGATGACCCCCGAACTGCCCGACGAACCCGGGGCGGAGCAGGTCGAGGCGTGGGTGGAGCTGGCCGAACTGTCCCGGGACCCGGACTTCCGCGCGAGCCTGCGCCGGATGGCCGAGCAGCACGCGGCCGAGCGCGCCCGGAGTGACGATCCGGTCGTGCGCCGCGACGCCGCCGCGCTCGTCCGTGACCTGGCCGGCCCCGCCCTGGCGGCCGGCCTCGATCCGGCCTCGCCCGAGGCCGATCCGGTCGTCGCGGCGGTCACGGCGCGGTACGCGCGGCTCTCCGGTCGCCCCGACGACGTCGACCTGCGGCGCCGGTTGTCGAGCCTGCTGGAGACCGCGAACGACCCGCGCCGGGAGCGGTACCTCCGGCTGCTCTCGGTGATCAACGGCTGGACGGCCCCGGACAGCCTGGCGCCGGCGCTCGACTGGTTCATCCGCGCCCTGCGCGCCCGGACTCCTCGGTAGGCCGGTCAGACGCCGCGGGCGCGGGGCCGGCCGGTGGACCGGCGCGACAGCGAACTCGGCGCGTTGACGCCCGCCTCGTCGCTCACGCTCATCCCCAGCCGCTCGACCAGTTCACCGCCGAGCCAGCCGGTCACCCCGGCGAGCAGGACCCCGGCGAAGCTGCAGATCAGCGCCAGCGCGTTCGGGTCCCAGTTGTCGGCGGCGCGGCGCAGCAGCCAGCTCACCGCGAACAGCAGCAGGACCACCACGTTGCCCAGGCCGTGCGCCGTGCCGACCCGCTTGGCCCGGGTGCCGGTGGGGATGGCCCGCCAGTCGATCAGGCCGAACACGGCGGCGACCAGGCCGCCGACGATGCCGGCGCCGATCGTGTACGCGGCGGAGATCTGGAACCCCGGCCGGTCGGTGATCAGGTACAGGATGTCGAAGATGACCGAGGTGGCGAGCAGGCCCAGCGGGAACACGATCAGGGTGGGGTGGATCGCGTGGCCCATGGCCTTGGCGCGACTTTCCATGGCAGCACTCCTGTCTCCCCCCAGGCGCCGCCGGATTCCCCGTCCCGGCGGCAATACACCTGCGGGTGACGCCGCCGCCCGCGCCCGGGCAGGCCCGGCCGGCCCGGTGCCGGCGCGACGGTCAGCGCCGGTGCCGGGTGGAGAGCGCCAGCAGCGTCGGCCGGCGGACCACCGCCAGCCGGTCCCCGCGCGCGCTGATCGACGTCCGCCCGCCCCGGCGGCGGCGCACCGTCAGGTCGACGGTGGCCCCACCGACCTGCACGCCCTCCAACCTGAGATCGGGCAGCCACTCGGGCAGGTGCGGATCGACGAAGATCGTCCGTAGCGGCGCGGCCGGGCGCAGCGCCAGCAGCGCCTGCACCAGCGCGATGATCGAACTGGCCGACCAGGCCTGCGGGGAACACGAGTTCGGGTACACGCCCGGGTGCGGGTGGGCCGCGTCGCGGGGCAGGCCGCTGAGCACCTCGGGCAGGCGGTGCTCCTCGAACAGCGCCGCCGCGGCGAACATCCCTTCCGCCAGCCGGTGCAGGTGTGCCCAGCAGCCGTACCGGGCCAGCCCGAGGCCGATCGTGCCCGCCTCCACCGGCCAGACGCTGCCCCGGTGGTAGCTGAACGGGTTGTACGCCGGATTCTCCGCCGACAGCGTCCGCACCCCCCAGCCGCTGAACATGTCCGGCGCGAGCAGCCGGCCGGCGACCACCGGGGCGACCCGCGCCGGCACGATGCCGGTGGTGAGCAGGTGCCCGTCGTTCGAGTTGACCGAGCGCACCGGGCGCTTGTCCGGCCCCAGCGCCATCGCGTAGCAGCCCCGCTCGGGCAGCCAGTACGCGCGGTGGAAGCGGCGGCGCAGGGCGTGCGCCCGGGCCACGAGGGCGGCGCCCCGGGCGGGGTGACCGGCCGCGGTGAACACCACGGCGGCGTGCCGCAGCGCGGCGTACCAGTAGGCCTGCAGCTCGCTGGTCGCGATCGGGTTGGGCACCACCCGCCCGTGCTCGTCGACGACGGCGGTGTCCGAGTCCTTCCACCCCTGGTTCTTCAGCCCCGCAGGGGAGCGGCGGTGGTATTCGAGGAAACCGTCCCCGTCGACGTCGCCGTACCGCTCGATCCATTCCAGGGCGCGCCGCGCCGTCGGCAGCAGCTCCCGTACGGTGCGCAGGTCACCGGTCCAGGCGAGGTACTGCCCGAGGAAGACCAGGAAGTCCGGCGCGGTCGACCAGTCGCCGTAGTAGCTGGTGAACGGGTCCAGCCCGAGCACGGAGACCGGTCCCCGGCGGGCCTCGTGCAGCGGCTTGCCGGGCTCCTCGTCCCGCCAGTCGTCGACCCGCCGCCCGAGGTGGTCGGCGTTGAGCCGGAGGCTGTCGGCCAGCATGGTCGGCCCGGCCAGCAGCGCCTGCCAGGAGGCGGTCATCGTGTCCCGCCCGAAGATCTCCTGGTAGATCGGCAGCCCCGCCATCGGCGCCGTCGGCCCGGCCGGCTCGCCGAGCGGCAGCACCGACAGGTCCTCCACGGCGCACCGCCAGGCCGCCGTGACGTCGAAGTTGCTGCTGCTCAGCCGGGTCAGCTCAGCGGCCAGCCGGGCGCGCGCCGATCCGGCCGGGTCGGCGGGCTCGGTGAACGTCGCCGGCGGCGCGGCCAGCCGTTCACCGTCGAAGATCGGCTCCACGACCACGTCCAGCCGGGCGGTGCCGTGGGGCGGCACCACGACCTCGACGGCGAAGGCGCTGTCGGCGTACCGGACGGGGACGCCGTCGGCGCGGACCTGGACGGCCACCGCGCGGTCGATGTCGTCGCGCAGATAGCTCAGCCGTAGCTCCCCGGCCGCGGCGTCCCAGCTCGCGCCGATTCCGCCTTCCTGCACCCGGCGACCCCGCTCGGCCTCGCCGGTGTCCGCGAAGTCGGCGCCGAGGCGGAGCTCCACCGCCATCCGCAGCGGCTGCTGCGCGTAGCTGACCACGGTGAGCCGGGTACGCAGCCCGTCGCCCACGAACCGTTCCGTCAGCAGGTACGCCGCCCGCGACGGCATCGCCTCACCGTCGGCCAGCTCGGCGTACGAGAGCTGGGCGTGCCCCTGCACGTTCCCCGTGCTGAACGGGACCGGCTCGCGGCCCTCGACGGTGATCCGCTCGACGCTGAGCACCCGGGTGTTGCGGGCGAAGAAGCCCTGCGGGTCGGTGCCGGTGATCCGGCCCCGCGCGTCGGTGACCAGGGTGCTCCACCCGCTCGCCACGTACAGCAGGTCGGGCCGTACCCGCAGGTTACGGACCCTGGTCATCGCGCACGCGGCCGTTGCCCGGTCATCCCGCGCCGGTACCCCTTTGCCGAGCCGGTACACCCGCACGCCTCGATCGTCGACTGCGCCACCCGTCACGGCTCGGCACGGGCCCGGGCGCGGACGAGCAGTTCGACGGCGAGCGCGATCGCCACCGCCTCCACCGCCAGCAGGGTCAGCAGGATCAGCAGCTGGGTCGCCCCGGCCTGGATCGGTCCCGCCCCGCCGAGCAGCACCCCGACGAACGCCCCCGGCAGCGTGACCGCCCGACCGTGCGGGTCTGGTCCAGCGCCGGGATCAGCGCCTGCCCGGCGGCCGGCCGGCAGATCTCCAGCGCGGCGTCGCGGGGGAGCAGCCCCAGGGCCAGTCCCGCCTCGTACTCGCCGTGCCGGCTGCGCAGCTCGTCCAGCGTCCGCCGACCGGCCAGGCTCGTCGCGGTCATCGCCCCGCCGATCAGGATGCCCGCGGTCGGCAGCAGCACCAGCGGCGTCGCGGGCAGCGCCCGGCTGGCCAGCAGTACGCCGAGACTCGGCACCACCCCGGCCGCGATGGCCAGCGGGGCGACCCGGGCGGGGCAGCCCGCCCCGATCCGCCGGCGCGCGGTGACGCTGGCGACCACGTACATGAGGAGGATGAACGCGCCGGTGCTCCACCAGTGGCGCAGCACGGCGACGATGACCAGCGACACGACGCCGAGCTGGACGGTGGCCCGGGCGGCCGCGCCCAGGATCGCGCGCGCCCGGCCGAGACCGCTCAGCCGGAGCACCGCGGCGGCCGCGAGGGTGAGCCCGACCAGGGCGGCGACCAGCGCCGGCCCGATCGGAACGGTGCCGCCGCTCATCGCCCCGCCGGGCGCGACCGCTCGTCGCGGGTGATGTCGTCGGCGCCGGACACCGGATGATCGTATTCGTGCCACCCGGCCGGCGCGCCCGATCCGCCGGCCGCCCGCCGGGCGGGAGGTGCCGGACCGATCCCGGATCCCGTCACCTCCCGCCCGGCGGGCGGGTCACCGGGCGTAGACCTCGACCTCGTGGAGCGAGAAGCCGTACGAGGTGGCCCGCTTGACGCCGTACACGCGCACGTAGCGGGCGGTGACCGGGGCGAAGGTCACGTTGTCGACGCCGCCGTTGCCGGTCGTGGTGCTGAACGCCGTCCGCCAGGTGGCGCCGTCGGTGGAGACCTCGACCCGGTACGCGCTGCCGTACGCGGCCTCCCAGCGCAGGATGACCCGGTTGACCGTGCGGCCGGAGCCGAGGTCCACCCGAATCCACTGGTTGTCGGCGTAGCTGCTGCTCCACCGGGTGCCGAGGCTGCCGTCGACCGCCTTGTCCGGGGTGTGGCTGGTGAGGAACTGGGTGCTCGACGCGGTGGCGGCGCGCCCCTGGGCCAGGTTGGTGACGTCGTCGCCGCGGCGCGCCGGGAACGAGACGACCTGCTGGTAGGTGGGCCGGTTCTGCCAGGCGATCAGGGGATGGCTGATGCCGCCGAGCCCCGACTGGGCGATCGCGTCCGCGCACCACTGGTCGCCCGCGGCGCAGGACGAGTCGCCGGGGTAGACCGTGGTGGACGGCAGCGCGGCCGCCTGGGCGAGGGTGTCGAGCAGCGCCTGCCGGCAGGCGCCGAGGTTGCCGTTGCCGCAGTACGTGCGGCCGAGGCCGCCGGTCACCGGGTCGCCGAGGACGGTCCGGATGTCCTTGTCGACGTAGCCCCACCAGCCGTACTGGAACGACGAGCCCTTGTGCGGCTGGCCGGCGGCCGCCCAGACGGCGGTGCCGTCGCGTCCGCCGTTCTGGCCGCCGGACGGTGCCTCGTTCACCTCGATGGCGTCCACCAGGGCGCCGTAGAGGTCGGCGCCGAGTCCCGGCTTGAATTCCGCCGCGGCGAGCAGCGGCCACCAGGCGTCGAAGATCCGAATCGCGTCGGCGTGCTGGTAGACCCGCGAACCGGCGGTGGTCTCCGCGCGGCGGAAGCCGGACTGCTGCCAGGCCCGCAGCTTGGCGATCGCGTCGGCCAGGGTCGGATCGGTGACCGGTTGGCTGGTGACGGCCCGGAGCAGGTCGCCGAGGACCTGCTGGCCGCGCAGGTCGGTGACCGCGGCGTCGGCCATGATCCGTACGACGGCGGCCCGGTCGAGCTGCTGCCCCGCGATCGCGGCGCGCACCGGGCCGTCGAGGAGTTGTGCCCGGTGTACCGATCCGAAGCTGAAGTTGCCGTCCGCGGCGCTGTAGTCGTACGCCTGCTTGTTGTTCCAGCTGACGTAGTAGTCCTGGTTGACGGACCGGGGGTGGGCGCCGGCCGGGGTGTAGGTCGCGGTGTTCGTGTCCGGGTTCCAGCCCTGCCACTCGTAGCCCGCCTCGGCCCGGGTGGGCAGGTTCGGGTCGGCCCCGGACGGCCGGACCGGGTTGGACCCGGAGTTGAAGTACGCCGCCTCGGTCGAGTTGACGTAGAACCAGTTGAAGGCGTAGCCGATGTTCGCGGCGGCGTCCTGGAACGCGGCGGCGGAGCCCATCGCCGCGGGGTCGTTGTACGCCTGGAAGCCGATCGCGGAGTCGGCCTCGTGCCGGTAGGTCGACCGGAGCCGGGTGAAGGCCGTCGGCTGCCCGTTCACCATTCCCCGGTACGCCACCAGCCCGTACCTGGTGCGCAGGGCGCGCAGGGTGTACGAGCCGGCCGGGGTCGAGTCGGCCAGGGTCGGCGACCAGGAGTTGGTGTGCGCCAGCACCTCCATCGCCAGGCACTGGCCGTGGTAGAGGTAGCGGTTCGACTGCAGGGTCGGGGCGCTGCCGTCGGTGGTGCACAGCGGCAAGGCGTATGTGTCGGTGATGTCCTGCGCCGCCGAGGTGGCGCTCCACGCGTAGTCCTGCCCGCGTCCGAGCAGGACGTAGAGGCTCAGGCCCGCGAACGAGGCGCCGCGGGCGCTGATGCCCGGCCCCTGCAGTTCCTGCAGCATGAGCAGTTGCGGCGCGAAGTAGCCGGTCTGTGGGCCGAAGACGGCGATGGGGTTGCCGCTGACGGTGTGCCGACCGGAGATCACCACGGCGTTGGACATGCCGTGCGACCGGAGTGCGCCGAGCCCGCTGAGCAGTCCCTCGGTCGTGGCGCTCCGGGGGCTGGTCGCCGTCGCGGTGCCGGCCGAGGCGGTCGGCTGGTAGGCCAGGGGTTCGGCGGTGACCGTACCGGCGTCGGGCAGCACCACGCCGGGCGCGCCGGCCGGTGCGCCGCCGTACGGGAAGCTCTGCCCGTCGTGCAGGGTCAGCACGGTCTCCGGGTCGTTCTGCTGCCGGAACGCCTGCCACACCTGGTCGCCGGCGGTCGGGCCGAACTTCGCCCGGGCGGCGACCCGCACCAGCGCCGACTGCATCTCCGCGCCGCCGCCCCCGCCGAACAGCCCGCCGATGACGCCGGCCGTGGCGATCAGGTCGGTCATGGTGAAGTGCTGCGGGGCGCCGTTGCCGGTGAGGTTGTACTCGCCGGGGCAGTTCGCGTTGGCGACGCACTGGTCGATGTAGGTGTTGACGCCCGCGATGTAGTCGCCTACGTCGGTGTGGAGCTGCTGGCCGCGGGTTCCCTTCTGCCGTAGCGCGTCGACCTGGGCCTGCAGGTCCGCCTCTGTGTACGGGGAGTTGGCCCAGATGCTCTGCTCCAGTTCCCGGTTGCCCGGCGCCCCGCCGGCGAATGAGCTGAGCCGGCCACGGCCGGCGTGGCGGAGCAGGTCCATCACCCAGAGCCGGTCCTGCGCGCCGGCGTAACCGGCGCCGAACATGGTGCCGGAGCGGGTGGTGCCGGTGACGTGCGGTACGCCGGTGGCGGAGTCCCGCACGATGGTCACGTCCGCGCGGGGGCGCACGGTGCTTTCCACTTGCGCGTCGGGTACGCCGAACGAGGCGTCGTGGTAGAAGCGGGCGATCTGCTCGTCGGTGAGTCCCGCGTAGCCGTACACCAGGTTCGCGTACTCGTCGAGCTGGTCGCTGGAGTGGGCGGGCCGGGTGCCGAGGACCTGGTGCGCCAGGATCGCGGCGAGCGTGGCGTTGCCGTTCTCGCCCGGCGGCAGGATGTCGGCGCACTGGCCGAGGCAGTGGTCGTTGCCGGCGAACGTGGTGGCGGCGACGGCTGGTGCGGGCGGGACGACGGTCAGGGCGGTCGCGGCGGCGGTCACAGCCGCGGCGGTCAGCGCCGCGACGCGGGTGCGGATGGTGGGACGGGGCATGGCGGTGCCTCCGGGAGCTCGGAGTCGGGGCCGGGGTACGCCCGACTGCCGATGCCGACGTCTCGCCCTCCGTGCCCGGGCGTCACACCCGGAGGTGAGATTAACTCATATCGATCCCTCGGCAAGGATCTCCGATTCGCACCGCCCGGGATAGCCGTTGTTCACCAAGCGCCAATGCCGACACTTCGGTCCCGTCTACCGCAGCGCGAGCACCGCCTGATGACCCAGGTGATCCGACGCCCACCGGCCGTCGGGGGTCTGTCGCTCGGTGCCGAAGACCTCGCTCGCCACCGGGGCGACCGCGCCCCGGACCATGACCATGTCGATCCGGTGCTCGACGTCGTCGGCCGGCTCGGTCAGATCGTCGCCCAGCCCCGCGGTGTATCCGGGGTCGCCGGGGTGCAGGATCGGCCAGGTGTCGACCAGTCCGCCGGCCACCAGGGTGAAATACGCGAGCCGGTTGTTCGGATCGGGCAGCTCGGGACCGGTGTTGAGATCCCCGACGAGGATCACCCTCCCGGGTACGTTCAGCGGGCCCCGGAGCAGCTCCTGCGCCTGCAGCACCCGGACGCCGGGGTGGAACGCCTCCAGGTGGGTGTTGACGAACCGGAACGCCCGGTTGCCCAGCACCGCGTCCACGGCCGTCCAGCCGCGCGTGCTGGTGGCGGTGCCACCCGTGGCCGGAAGCGGGAACACCAGGTTCTGGACGAAGTTCCCCGACGACGTGTCGGTCACCTTCACCCGGCCGCCGTGCCGCACCAGGACGACGTCGCGCATGGTGAGCCGGACGTCCACGTTGTACGGCGCGCCGGCCGGGGCTTCCAGATCCGCCTCGTCCTGCACCACGGCGACGTCGTACGGGTGGCCGGAGCCAGCCAGTTCGGCCATCAGCAGCGCCAGGTAGTCGTACCGGACCTCGGTGGCCGGGGCCGGGTCGCCCATCCGTCCGGTGCGCCAGAGCGCCACCTCCTGCAGGCCGACCAGGTCCGGCTTGCGTTCGCGGATCTCCTCGGCGAACAGCGCGGCCCGGGCGGGAAAGTCGACCAGGTCCACATGCCGGAGCAGGGCCGAGTTCGCGGCCAGGAACGCCGGCAGCGTCGGCGCCCCGATCGACGGCGTGAGGTCCCCGCCCAGGTAGAGGTTGCGGGTCAGCACGTCGACCTTGGGCCCGGCCTCCGCGTGCGCGGGTGGGGCGACCAGCCCCAGGGTGGCCGCCACGACGGCGGCCGCGGCGACCAGCCGGGTCAGGCGTCGACGGTGCGAGGGGATCCTGCCGTCCATGAATCTGGTCCTCTCCGGCCGGGTGTCCGCGTCGGTGCGAATGCTCCGTACGCTAACGCCGGCAGGACCATCGTGGACACCGCCGTTCGGGCGACCTCCCCTGGCCGGGGCGGGTCAGGCCTGGGGCCCGGCGATGTTGACCATCCAGCCGATGCCGAACCGGTCCACGCACATGCCGAACTCGTCGCCCCACATCTGCTTCTCGAGTGGCATCGAGACGGTGCCACTCTCCGAGAGCTGCTTCCAGTAGCCACGCAGCTCGTCGGCGTCGTCCCCGCTGAGGCTGATCGCGATGTTGTTGCCCGGCTGGTATTCCATCTCCGGCGGGGTGTCGGAGGCCATCAGCGTGAAGCCGCGGTCGGTCTCCAACATGGCGTGCATGACCTTGTCGGCCACGGCCGGATCCGGGTTGCCGAACTCGCCGAACGTGCTCAGCGTCAGGTTGCCGCCGAACACGTTCTGGTAGAACTCCATGGCCTGCCGCGCGCTGTCGCGGAAGCTGAGGTACGGGTTGAGCCGAGACGCCATGAGGCCCTCCTTCGTCGTCTTTGACGAGGGTCATCGTCGCAGCCCCGGATGACATGGACAACGACGTACGACGGGCGAGTCGCGCGCCGCACGAGCTGGCGGTGGAGGTGGCGCCGTTGCCACCTCCACCGCTTCCCCGCCGGTACGTCGTCAGTTCTGCTGGAACGACTGACGCACCACACCACCCACCAGGGCACACCAGGTGGTGGTGCTGACCTTTCCGTTCGCGTCGAGACCGTGCAGCTCCTGGAGGTCCTTCAGGGCCTTCTTGGTCACGTAGTCGTACTCGCCGGTGATCGCGACCTCGGCGTAGCCCTTGGAGTTCAGCATGAACTGCAGCGCGCTGACCGGGATGCCGGTGGCGTCCTTGTCCAGCTCCGGCGCGAGGGTCTCCCAGGTCGGCGCGGTGAGCGTGGCGTCGATGTCGACCGGGATGCCGTTGCGGGCCTGCCAGTCCTGCACGGCGGCGACGGTGGCGGCGTCGAAGACGCCGGTGACCGGCACGGTGTAGCCGCGGAAGGTGAGCAGGTACTGCGCGACGCGGACGACCGGGCCGCCGACGAAGCGCCAGATGTCCGGCCAGCGGCGGGCCGGCACGTCGGCCAGGTCGGTGCCGAGCTTGGCGAAGACCCGCCGGCGCAGGGCGGGGAACTCCCGGTAGAACATCGCGCCCGGGCACTGGGTGGCCCGGAAGTCCCAGTGGCCGAAGATGTCGTGGGCGTGCAGGCCGTACTGCTGGCAGACGGTGGTGCAGAGCTTGACCAGCGAGTCGAGCAGCTCGTGCGGCGGCGTCTCGGTGACGTAGGTGCCCTCGTTCTCGATGCCGATGGCCCGGCCGTTCTCGCCCGGGCAGTGCGCCGAGATCATCTGCCGGTCGCCGGCCTGGAGCCGCTCCAGGCTGCCGTGCCGGCCCTCGAGGACGTGACCGCCGCGGCTGACCGTGAAGTGCTGCCCGGTGTCCGACCAGTGGTTGACGTCCAGGTGCAGGTCCTGGCAGTCGCGGGCGAGCTGCTTGGCGTGTTCCTCCGAGTAGTCGGTGCTGTTCGGGAACGCCATGTGGTGCACGATGATCTTGTTGGTGGCGATCGCGCTGATCGACAGCGGGTCCGCCGGCGGGCGGGCTCCCCACTCGTCACAGCTGATGATCCAGTCGAGGTCCGCGCCCGGCGCGGCCTGAGCCGCCGCCGGGAAGGCGAGTTCGCTGCCGACGACCGCGACCGCGGCGGCGCCGAGGCCGGCCCGCAGCAGCGTGCGGCGGTCCAGCTCAGGGTGGTTGAAGTGCATGTCGTCTCCTTCGCGGCGGCGAGGATCGGCGAGTGAAAAGGAACTTCAGACGCCGCGCGTGAGACGGAGGATATTGCCATCGATGCGGGAAGGTCCAGGGGGGACGGCGAGAAGAATCGTCGTGTCCGCCCGCCACCCGCCCAGCTGAGAGGAGCGAATGCGTGCCGGTGTGGTCAACTCGGACGGTGGCGGATGACGTCACCGAGCCCGCCGGAAAGACGAAGGGGCCGAACTTCGGCATTCGGGGTGCACATCGTGGCCGGACCGGGATGCTGCACGTATGCGAGACGTAGCTGATGTGCCGATCGTGGGCGGACCGGCCGACGGACGCACCGCCACGGTCGAACTCGACGAGCACGGGGAACCGCCGTCCGAGCTGCATCCGGGCGAAATCGACGTCGTGGGTGACGGCCTGTACGTGTGCCAACCGGTCACCGGCTCCGGGCCGCCCTGGTCCTACCAGTGGCAGCCGGCGACCTCGTGACCGCGGGGCCTAGCGGCCGTTCTCGAGGAGTTGCTTGAGGTTCTGGTAGCTGGTCGGCGCCGCCTGCCGCGCCTGCCGGCGTACCAGCGGGACCAGCGCCACGCCGAGCCCGTGGCCCGCGAAGTCGAGTGTGAACGTCACTCGGGATCTGGTGCCGTCCCCGATCGGCTCCACGCTGACCGTGGCGTGCGGACGGATGGGCCCGTCGGTGCCCCGGGCGCCCCAGCGGTGCGGCGGATCGTTGTGGGTGATCTGCTGCGTCATCGTGCGCTCGGCACCCCTGATCCTCCGGGTCGTGGTGAACCGTGAGCCGTCGAGAAGGCGCACCCGCACCACATCGTGCTGCCACTCGGCGAAACGCGAAGGATCGGTGGCGTAGGCGAAGACCTCGTCCGGCGGACGCGCGATCTCGATCGTGGAAACCAGTGGTGCCATCGCTCCTCCTTGTTACCAGTGGGTGCTCGTACCCGTCAGTGGTAAGACGGAGGACGCGGCGGAAGGGTAACGGTGGAGGATTTCGAGGCGCACCGAGGTCACCTGCGGGCGGTGGCCTACCGCATGCTCGGCTCGCGAAGCGAAGCCGACGACGCGGTCCAGGAGGCGTGGGTGCGGACGGCCCGGTCGGACACCAGCGAAGTCCAGAATGCCCGTGCTTGGCTCACCACCGTGGTGGCACGCGTGTGCCTGGACATGCTGCGGTCGCGTACGGGGCGTCGGGAGGTTCCCCTCGCCGCACCGTGCCCCGTCGACGGCCCGGACCCGGAGCAGGAGGCGGTGCTGGCCGACTCGGTCGGGCTCGCGCTGCTGGTGGTGCTGGACACGCTGACGCCCGCGGAGCGAATGGCGTTCGTGCTGCACGACATCTTCGCCGTGCCCTACCGCGAGATCGCACCGATCGTCGGGCGCTCGACCGACGCGACGAAGATGCTCGCCAGTCGCGCCCGTCACCGGGTGCGGGCCGCCGAGATGCCCGACAGCGATCCAGCCCGGCAGCGGAAGGCCGTCGATGCCTTCCTCGTCGCCTCGCGCGACGGCGACTTCGCGGCGCTGCTCAACCTGCTTCACCCTGAGGTCAGCGTCAGCGCCGACGGCTTCGCGGCGCCCTCCCGGAGCCCGATACGGCTGCGCGGCGCCCGTGCCGTCGCCCGACAGGCGCTGTTCTTCTCGCACCGGGCCGAGCATGCCCAGGTCGGGCTCGTCGACGGCGTCCCGGCGCTCCTGGTGAAACGCCATGGACGTCTCGTCACGGTGATGACCTTCGAGATCAGCCACGACAAGATCACGGCGATCGAGGTGATCGCCGAGCCGCAGCGCCTGGGCCGGCTCTCCGTCGAAGCAGGTTGAGCGTGGTTGGAAACGTTTTCGTAACGAGCCCTTGACCTGACCGTCGGCTCAGGCGCAGACTCCCGGAAACGTTTACAGCAATGAGGTGGAGGTGCCAGGGCGTGGGTCGTAAACGTTTACAGGAGTCGGCCGACGGCCGGCCGACGGTGCACACCGTCGCCGCCCGGGCCGGCGTCTCGATCGCCTCCGCCTCCCGCGTGCTCAACGGCGTCGGGGGCAGCCCCGAGACCATCCGCAAGGTCCGCGCGGCGGCGGCCGAGGTCGGCTACGTCCCCAACGCCATCGCCCGCTCGCTCCAGTCGCAGCGCACCGGCCTCGTGGCCCTCGCCGTCGAGGACATCGGCAACCCGGTGTACGTCGAGATGATGCGCGCCATCGAGTCGGTGGTCGCCGCCTCCGGCCGGCAGCTGCTGGTGCACGCCACCGCCGGTCAGGTCGCCAAGGAGACGGCGCTGCTGCGCCGGCTGGCCCACCGCTACGTCGACGGGATGATCGTCTCGCCGATCCGGGTCACCGACGACCACCTGGCCGCGCTGGTCGACAGCCCGGTGCCGGTGGTGGTCGTCGGTCAGCTCGGCGCGGACGCCCCGGTCGACAACGTCCGCACCGACTCGCGCACCGGCGTGGGGCTGGCGGTCGACCATTTGGTCGCCGCCGGACGCCGGCGGATCGGCTTCGTCAACGGCCCGCTCGACACCGTCCCCGGCGCCGCCCGTGACGCCGGCTTCCGGACCGCCCTCGCCGGTCACGGCATCGAGCTCGACGAACGGCTCGTCGAGGTCGGCGACTTCCAGTACGCCGCCGGCCGCGCCGCCGCCGAACGACTGCTCGCCCGGGCCCGCCCCGACGCACTGGTCTGCGCCAACGACCTGATCGCCGTCGGGGCGCTGCACGCCCTGCTCGCCGCCGGTCGCCGGGTCCCCGAGGACGTCGCGCTGGTCGGCATGGACGACACCGAGCTGGCCCGGATGATGTTCCCGCAGCTCTCCAGCGTCTCCCTCGGCTCGGCCGAACGTGGACGACGCGCCGCCGAGCTGCTCCTGCAACGGATCACCGACCCGGCCCTGCCGCCCCGCCGCGAGCAGGTCGCCCCCCACCTCGCCGTCCGCGCCTCCAGCGCCGCACCGCGCCCCGTGCTCGCGCCGTTCCGGCGAGCCGATGCCCGGACGGCGGAAGGAGCCCTGCCGCTCGTGCCCGGCCAACCGGACCAGGAGCCGACGGCGCCGAAGCCACCCGCACCGCGTACCCCGGAGGTGACCGCATGACCACCGTGGCCGAACGGCCGGACGTCGCGCGCGCCGAGGGTCCGCGCGCCGCCCGGTCCCGCTCCGACCGGATGGGCATCTACCTGCTGCTCCTGCCGTCGCTGCTGCCCATCGTGGTGCTCTCGGTGTTCCCGCTGCTGCGCGGCATCTACCTGGGCTTCACCGACGCCCGCGCCGGCCGCAACGTCGAGGTCAGCTTCACCGGGCTGGCCAACTACCGGGAGCTGCTCGGCGACGAGCTGTTCTGGAACTCGTTCAAGATCGGCCTGCTCTGGGCGGTCGGGGTGACCGTGCTGCAATTCGTGCTCGCCCTCGGGCTGGCCCTGCTGCTCAACCAGCAGCTGCGCTTCCGGGGCGCGGCCCGGGTGCTCGCCGTGGTGCCCTGGGCGATGCCGCCGGTGGTGGTCGGCATCCTGTGGAAGCTGGTCTACCACCCCGACGCCGGCCTGCTCAACGAGTTCTTCCACCGGGTCGGCGCGGACGGGTTGCGCACCAACTGGCTCGGCGACTTCAGCACCGCGCTGCCCGCGGTGATCATCGTGGGCGTCTGGGCCGGCATGCCGCAGACCACCGTTGTGCTGCTGGCGGGGTTGCAGGGCGTGCCGCGCGAGCTGCACGAGGCGGCCGCGGTGGACGGCGCCGGCACCTGGCACCGGTTCCGCAACGTCACGCTGCCCGCCCTCGCGCCGGTGATCGTCGCGATCACCTCGCTGGACTTCATCTGGAACTTCAACTCGTTCGGCCTGGTCTACGTGCTGACCGCGGGCGGGCCGGGCGGCAAGACCATGCTGCCGATGCTCTTCGCCTACGAGGAGGCGTTCCGCTACGGCAACTACGGCTACGCCGCCGCGCTCGGCAACGCCATGGTCTTGATCATCGTCGCGCTGCTCGCGGTCTACCTGCGGCGCCGACTCCGGGAGGCGAACTGACATGTTCGGAAAGCCGAGCCGCACCGGGCGCACGTTGCAGTACGTCGCCCTGACCGGCTACCTGATCTTCCTCGGGTTCCCGCTGGTCTGGCTGGTCTCCACCGCGTTCAAGCCGCCCCGGGAACTGGTCCAGCTGCACCCCACGCTGATCCCCGCCAACCCGACCGTGCAGAACTTCGTGCAGGCCTTCACCGAGCAGGAACTCGGCCGGGCCGCGCTGAACAGCCTCCAGGTGTCGCTCGCCTCGGCGGTGCTCACCGTGCTGGTCGCGCTGCCCGCCTCGTACGCCCTGGCCCGGTTCCGCACGAAGCTCGGCACCGCGGCGCTCGGCTGGGTGCTGCTGTCGCAGCTGTTCCCGTTCGTGCTGCTGATCATCCCGATCTTCCTGATCCTGCGCGAGGTCGGGCTGGCCAACACCCACGCCGGGCTGGTGCTGATCTACGTGGTCTGGGCGCTGCCGTTCGCGCTCTGGATGCTCCAGGGCTTCGTCCGCAACATCCCGCGCGAGCTGGAGGAGGCGGCCAGCGTCGACGGGGCCAGCCGGCTGCAGATCCTGCGCCAGGTGGTCTTCCCGCTGCTCGCGCCCGGGATCGTCGCCACCGCGCTGTTCTCGTTCATCTCCGCCTGGAACGAGTTCTTCTTCGCCCTGGTGCTGCTCAAGACCCCGGAGCTGGCCACCCTGCCGGTCACCCTGGCCCGGTTCGTCGGGATCGAGGGCACCGCTCGGCTCGGTCCCCTCGCGGCCGGATCCCTGCTCGCCACCCTGCCCAGTCTGATCTTCTTCGCTTTCATGCAACGCCGGCTCTCCTCCGGCTCGCTCGCCGGCGCCGTCAAGGGCTGACGAGCGGCACCACATCCCCCACCCACCACCAAGGAGGTAACCCCCATGCTCCGTAGCAGATTCCGTCGACTCGCCGCGGCCGCCGCGGTCGCGGTCGTCGGCCTCGGCGCCCTCACCGCGTGCGGTGACGGCGGCGGCACGGACGAGGCGTCGTCCGGCCCGGTCAAGCTGCGCTTCCTCAGCCTGGCCTGGCAGAAGGAGTCGCTGCAGGCCAACAAGGACCTGGTCGCCAAGTGGAACAGCGAGCACCCGGACATCCAGGTCGAGTACGTCCAGGGTGACTGGAACTCCGTCCACGACCAGCTGCTCACCTCGTTCGAGGGCGGCGACGCCGCCGACATCGTGCACTACGAGGCCTCCGCCATCGGCGAGTTCAGCAAGCAGGGCTACCTGGCCGACGTCTCCAAGCTGCTCAGCGACGACTTCAAGGGCCAGATCGACCCGGGCGTCTGGGACACCGCCACCTTCGAGGGCAAGGTCACCGGCGTGCCGTTCCTGCTCGAGTCGCAGGTCGTCATCGCCAACAAGAAGCTGCTCGACGCCGCCGGCGTCGCCGTGCCACCGGCCGACGGCGGCTGGACCTGGGACGAGTTCCAGGCCAACGCGCAGAAGCTCACCAAGCCCGGCCAGTACGGCGTGGCCTGGGCGCTGAAGTCGCCCACCAACCGGGTGATGAACCTGGCGCTGAACTACGACGGCAAGTTCTTCTACCCCGACGGCGGCAAGACCGAGGTCAAGGTCGGCGACGCGGAGAGGGAGGTGCCGAAGCGGATCCACGACATGCTCTACGCCACCAAGTCGGCCTCCCCGGAGGCGCTCGGCATGAGCGGCGCGGACACCCTGCCCGGCTTCTTCGGCGGCAAGTACGCGATGCTGCCCGGCTCGGTGTCGCTGCGCCAGCAGATGGTCGAGCAGGCCCCCGCCGGCTTCGACTGGGTCACCCTCCCGCCGATCAAGGGGCTGTCTACCAAGCAGGCCGCCAACCCGCAGACGCTGTCCGTCTCGGCGGACAGCAAGCACCAGAAGCAGGCCGCGCAGTTCATCGAGTGGTTCCTCAACCCGACCAACATGGCCACCCTCGCCAAGGGTGACTGGCTGGTGCCGACCGGCAAGCAGGCCAACGCGGAGCTGGTCAAGGCCACCAGCGGCAAGCAGGGCTGGGACGTCGCCGCGGACAGCGCCGCCGACCTGACCGTCGCCCCGTTCCAGAAGGTCGACGGCTACCCGGAGTGGAAGACCAAGTACGCCACCCCGGCCCTTCAGCAGTACTTCGCCAACAAGATCACCCTGGACCAGCTCGGCACGCAGCTGGTCGACGGTGGCAAGCAGGTTCTGAGGTAACCATGTCACTCTTGCTCGACACGTCGGTCGGTTGCCTGGTCGGCGCCGCGGTGGGCGACGCCCTCGGCGGTGCCACCGAGACAGCGCTCCCTGAGCAGATCCGCGCCCGCTACGGCGGCTGGGTCGAGGGCGTCGTGCCCCCGTACCACGCCGACTGGGCCACCGCGCGGCCACTCGCGCCGTACCACAAGGGCGACGGGCACATCACCGACGACACGTTGATGACCCACGCCCTGGTCCGGGCGTACGCGGCCAAGCGGGACCACCTCGACGCGTACGACGTGGTGGAACTGCTCGTCCCCGACCTGATCGAGCGGGTGGTGTACATCCCGGACCTGGAGCGGGACGGGGTGACCTTCCACCGGCTGGCCGCGGCCGAACGGTGGCTGGTCACCCGCCTGCACCACGCGCACGCCGACCCCCGCGAGGCCGGCGTGGGCAACATCGTCAACTGCGGCGCCGCCATGTACATGGCCCCGGTCGGCATCGTCAACGCCGGCGACCCGGCCGGGGCGTACGCGGAGGCGGTGGAGATCGCCGGGGCGCACCAGCACAGCTACGGGCGGGAGGCCGCGGCGGTCTTCGCCGCCGCGGTCGCCGCCGCCGCGGCCCCCGGCGCGGGCGTCGACGACGTCCTCGGCGCGGCGCTCGACCTGGCCCGCGACGGCACCCGCGCCGCCATCGACGCGGTGGTCAAGGAGGCCCGGGGGTACGACGACTGGAAGGCCGCCATCCCCGCGCTGCGCGCCGCGGTCGCCCCCTACGACACGGTGGGGGAGGAGTACCGCAGCCCCGGCCTGGGCGCCCGCCGGCCCAGCCGGCTGCACGCCATCGAGGAGCTGCCGGTGGCGCTGGGCATGCTGGTGGTGGCCCAGGGCGACTACCGGTCGGCGGTGCTCGGCTCGGTCAACTACGGCCGGGACGCCGACTCCACGGCCACCATGGCCGGCGCGATCGCCGGGGCGCTGGGCGGCGTGGCGGCGGTGCCCGCCGAGTGGTCCACGGTGGTGGCCGAGGCGTCCCGCACCGACCTGGTCGAGCCGGCGCGGGTACTCGCCGCGGTCGCCACCGAGGTCTTCGACCGGGACCGGCAGCGCTTCGCCCGGCGCGCCGAGCGCTTCGGCGGCCTGGCATGACCGCTGCGGGTGTCCCGGCCACCGGCACCGCGCCGGCCGCCGGGGCGGGCGGCCCTGCCTCCCGTCCCGGCGCGGCCGGCGGGCTGCGACTGACCTGGGTGCAGCCGGAGGACCTGCTGCCGCACGAGCTGGCGGCCAGCCGGGACGAGGGCCGCAACGTGACCGCCCTCGCCGACCGCTGGACGGCGGCCGGCGGCGACGCCACCGCCCCGGTCAGCGGGGCCTCGGCCGTGCCCGCGTCGCCCGAGCTGCGCGCCCTGGCCGTCGACCTGCTCGACGCCGCCGACGCGCTGCCCGGCCCCGACACGGCCGACGAGCCCGACGACCTCGACGCCGTCCGGGCGACCTGGCCGACGGCCTGGCACCTGCCGACCACCGCCACCCGGGACCGGCTGCACGGGGCCTGGCTCGGCCGGGCCGTCGGCTGCCTGCTCGGCAAGCCGGTGGAGAAGATCCCCCGACCCGGGATCCGGGAGATCCTCACCGCCACCGGCCGGTGGCCGCTGCGCGGGTACTTCACCGCCGAGGGGCTGCCGGCCGAGGTGGCCGCCCGCTGGCCGTGGAACCGGCGCAGCGCCCCCACCAGCCTGGCCGAGAACATCGCCGGCATGCCCGAGGACGACGACCTCAACTTCGCGCTGCTGGCCCTGCGGATCCTGGAGACCCACGGCCCGGACTTCACGAGCGCCGACGTGGCCCAGGCCTGGCTGGACTGGCTGCCCGCCGGGCGGGTCTTCACCGCGGAGCGGGTCGCCTACCGCAACCTGCTGCTCGGCCACGCCCCGCCGCAGACCGCCCGCCGACACAACCCGTTCCGGGAGTGGATCGGCGCTCAGATCCGCACCGACGTGTACGGCTGGACCAACCCCGGCCGCCCCGACCAGGCCGCCGAGGCGGCCTGGCGGGACGCCGCCGTCAGCCACGTCCGGGCCGGGGCGTACGGGGCGATCTGGGTGGCCGCGCTCGCCGCGGCGGCGCCGGTCGCCGGGAGCATCGACGAGGTGCTGGACGCGGGCGAGTCGGTGCTGCCGCCGGGCAGCAGGTTCACCGCCGCCGTCCGGGAGGCGCGCGCCCTCGGCGCCGGCACCGACGACTGGGAGAGCATCGTGGACACCCTCTACCAGCGGCACGGCCACCTGCACTGGGTGCACGTGCGCAACAACGCCGCGCTGGTCGCGGCGGCGCTCGCGTACGGGCGCGGCGACCTGGAGCGGTCCATCTGCGCCGTGGTCAGCGGCGGCTGGGACACCGACTCGACCGGCGCGACGGTCGGCGCGGTCACCGGGGCGCTGACCGGCGCGTCCGGGCTGCCGGCGCGCTGGGTCGCCCCGCTGCGCAACCGGCTGGCCAGCAGCATCGCCGGTTTCGACGGGATCGGCTTCGACGCCCTCGCCGACCGTACCCTCGCCCTGGCCGACGCCCGGGTGCCGGCGGACGGGGGCGCGGCGTGAGCGCCCGGGTGATCGTGGTCGGCAGCGCCAACCTGGACCTGGTGGTGACCACGCCGCAGCTGCCCAGGCCCGGTGAGACGGTGCTCGGCGGCGACTTCCGCACCGTGCCTGGAGGCAAGGGCGCCAACCAGGCGGTGGCCGCCGCCCGGGCCGGAGCGGACTGCGACTTCGTCGGCGCCGTCGGCACCGACGACTTCGGCATGCTGCTGAGTGACAACCTGATCGCCGCCGGCATCGACGTACGGGGCCTGCGCACCGTCGACGGGCCGTCCGGCGTCGCGCTGATCGCCGTCGACGGCGCGGCCGAGAACTTCATCGTCGTCGCCCCCGGCGCCAACGCCGCCCTCACCACGCTGGACGCCGCCGACCGGACGGCGGTGGCCGGCGCCGACGTGCTGCTGCTCCAGCTGGAGGTGCCGCTCGCGGCGGTCCGGCAGGCCGCGGAGTGGGCCCGCGCCGACGGCACCACGGTGGTGCTCAACGCCGCCCCGGCCCGGCCGCTGCCGGCCGAGCTGCTCGACCTGGTCGACGTGCTGGTGGTCAACGAACACGAGGCGGCGGTCGTCGGCGGGGTCTTCACCGAGGAGCCCGGCGCGCTGCTCGACGCGCTCGTGACCCTGGTGCCCCGGGTGGTGCTGACCCTGGGCGCGCGCGGCGCCGCGTACGCCGACCGGGCCGGGACCCGGATCGAGGTCCCGGCCCCGAAGGTCGACGCGGTGGACACCACCGCGGCCGGTGACGCGTTCACCGGCGCGCTCGCCGTCGCCCTCGCCGAACGCGGCGGCACCCTCACCGCCGGCACGGCGACGGCGGTGCTGCGCTGGGCGTGTGCCGCCGGTGCGGCCTGCGCGCAGCGCCCCGGCGCGTCCACCGCCCTGCCCTCGCGGGCCGCGATCGACGCCCTGTACGCCGTGACCTACGGAGATGCCGCGTGAGCTTCAATCCCTACGTGCCGCGGCCGATCGACCGGCCGACCGACGTGCCGCTCGGCTCGCACGCCGACCTGACCACCCTCGACGAGGCGAAGATCTTCGCCGCCCCGGACGACCCGGCGGACTGGCCCGCCTGGCGGGAGCAGCTCGCCCGGTGGCGGGCCGACGCCCTGGCCCGCCTCGCCTACACCGGCAGCCACTACGACGAGATCACCGGCGACTGCTTCTCCGTCTGCCTCGCCTGGCTGTGGGACGAGACCCTCTACGACCACGAGCGGGGCGTCTTCACCGTCGAGGCGTTCCTCGACGCCGCCCGGCGCGACTTCGGCGGCTTCGACGGGGTGGTGCTGTGGCACGCGTACCCGGTGATCGGGCTGGACGACCGCAACCAGTTCGACTGGTACCGGGACGTGCCCGAGCTGCCCGAGGTGGTGCGCGCGTTCCAGGCGCACGGCGTCCGGGTGTTCGTCGACTACAACCCCTGGGACACCGGCACCAGGCGGGAACCCGGCACCGACGCCGAGGAGGTGGCCGCGCTGGCCGCCGGCCTCGGCGTGGACGGGGTCTTCCTGGACACCCTCAAGGAGGGCGCCGGCGAGCTGCGCAAGGCCCTCGACGCCGTACGCCCCGGCCTGGTCCTGGAGGGGGAGAGCCGGGTGCCGCTGGCGCGGATCGAGGACCACGCGATGTCCTGGGCGCAGTGGTTCGCCGACTCGACGGTGCCCGGGGTGCTGCGCGCCAAGTGGTTCGAGCGGCGGCACATCCTGCACCACACCCGCCGCTGGCACCGCAGCCACCTCGACGAGCTGCACTCCGCCTGGCTCAACGGCTGCGGGGTCCTGGTCTGGGAGAGCGTCTTCGGCGTCTGGGTCGGCTGGAACGACCGGGACAAGGCCGTGCTGCGGGCCATGCGCCGGGTGCAGGCCAGCCACGCCGCCTGGCTGGGCGCCGAGGACTGGGTGCCGCTCGCCGACCGCGCCGGCTCCGGGCCGGTGTACGCGTCCCGCTGGACGCACGACGGCGAACCACTGTGGACGGTGGTCAACCGGGGCGACGACCACGACGGGCCGTGGCTGCTCACCGAGCCGCGCCCGGGCCGGCGCTTCGTCGACCTGATCACGGGCGCGGAGTTGACCGTCACCGAGACCGGCGACGGCCGGGTCACCGTCGGCGGCCCGCTCCCGGCCGGCGGGATCGCCGCCGTGGTCGCCGCCGACACACCCGTCGCCCGGCACGAGTCGCCGGCCGGCGATCCGTCCTTCCCGGCCCGGGTCGCGGTGCGGGCCCGCACCCCGTGGGCGCCCCTCGCCGCCCTGCCCGACGGCATGGTCACCGTCGATGGCGGCCGGCACGACCTGCTCGTCCGCCACCGGGTCCGGGAGACCGGGCTGTACGGGGAGGCGCCCTACGTCGACGAGTGGAAGCCGCTGCCGCCCCGGCTGCACCACACCGGCACCCTGCGCCGCCCGGTCCAGCTCGGCCGCTTCGCCATCGACACGCGCGAGGTCACCCACGGCCAGTACGCGCGGTTCCTCGCCGCCACCGGCTACCGACCCGTCCGACCGGAACGGTTCACCGCCGGCCGGGGACCGGCCGACGCCCCGGTCACCGGCGTGGACCTCGCCGACGCCCGCGCGTACGCCGACTGGGCCGGGCTGCGGCTGCCCACCGAGGACGAGTGGCAGGTCGCCGCCGAGGCGGGGCTGCTCAGCCGGCGGGAACCCCTCGTGTGGAACCTGACCGAGAGCGAACACTCCGACGGGCGGACCCGCTTCGTGATCCTCAAGGGCGGGTGCGCGTACCGGGCGGAGGGTTCCGACTGGTACCTCGACGGCGGCCCGCAGCCGCCCGACGTGTCGGTGAAGCTCCTGCTCACCGGGGCGGGACTGACCCGCTCCGACTCGATCGGCTTCCGCTGCGCCGCCGACCTGCCCGGGGACGACCGATGAGCGGGCCGCTGCACGGGGTCAAGGTCGTCGACCTGGCCACCCTCTTCGCCGGTCCGCTCGCCGCCGCGTTCCTCGGCGACTTCGGCGCCGACGTGGTCAAGGTGGAGCACCCGGCCAAGCCCGACCCGTCGCGCGGCCACGGCCCGGCCAGGGACGGTGTCGGCCTGTGGTGGAAGGTGCTCGGCCGCAACAAGCGGACCGTCACCTGCAACCTCTCCGACCCGCAGGGCGCCGAGCTGCTGCGCCGGTTGATCGCCGACGCGGACGTGCTGGTGGAGAACTTCCGCCCGGGCACCCTGGAACGCTGGGGGCTCGGCCCGGACGAGCTGCACGCGGTCAACCCGCGACTGGTCATCGCCCGGATCAGCGGGTTCGGTCAGCTCGGCCCGTACGCGTCCCGACCCGGGTTCGGCACCCTCGCCGAGGCGATGAGCGGCTTCGCCGCCGCCACCGGTGAACCCGACGGGCCGCCCACCCTGCCCCCGTTCGGGCTCGCCGACTCGGTCACCGCGCTCGCCGCCGCGTACGCGGTCATGCTGGCCCTGCGCGGCCGCGACCTCACCGGCCGGGGCCAGGTGGTCGACCTGGCCATCATCGAACCGATCATGGCGATGCTCGGCCCGCAGATCACCTGGTACGACCAGCTCGGCTACGTCCAGCCCCGGCTGGGCAACCGGTCCAACAACAACGCCCCGCGCAACACCTACCGGTGCGCGGACGGGCGGTGGGTGGCGGTCTCGACCAGCGCGCAGAGCATCGCCGAGCGGGTGCTGCGACTGGTCGGCCGCCCCGAGCTGATCGACGAACCGTGGTTCGCCACGGGCAGCGGCCGGGCCGCGCACGCCGACGAGCTCGACGCCGCCGTCGGCGCGTGGGTGGCGAAACGCGACCGGGACGAGGTCGTGGCCGCGTTCGAGGCCGCGCAGGCCGCCGTCGCTCCCGTCTACGACGTCCGCGACATCCTCGCCGACCCGCAGTACGCGGCGTTGGGCACCGTCGTCACCGTCCCCGACGAGGACCTCGGCGAGGTACGCATGCAGAACGTGCCGTTCCGGATGTCCGCCAGCCCCGGGGAGATCCGGCACGCCGGTCGGGGGCACGGCCAGGACACCGACGAGGTGTTCCGGGCGCTCGGCGTCACCGACGACGAGTTGGCCGCGCTGCGCGAGCGCGGGGTGATCTGATGCTGCTCACCTGGCTCTACGTGCCCGGCGACCGGCCGGACCGGTTCGCCAAGGCCGTCGCCTCGGGCGCCGACGCGGTGATCCTCGACCTGGAGGACGCCGTGGTGGCCGGGCGCAAGGCGTACGCCCGGGAGGCGGTCGCCGAGTTCCTCAGCGAGCCGCAGGCGGTGCCCGTGCAGGTCCGCGTCAACGAGCTGGCCGGCCCGGACGTGGACGGCGACCTGGCCGCGGTCGCCGGCGCGCCCGGGCTGGCCGGGCTGCGGCTGCCCAAGGTGGAGTCCCCGGCGACCGTCGCCGCGCTCGCCGCCCGCGTCGACACCCCGCTGCACCCGCTGATCGAGTCCGCCGTCGGGCTGGAGGCCGCGTACGACATCGCGGGTGCGCACCCGGCGGTGGCCTCGCTCGGGCTCGGCGAGGCCGACCTGCGCTCGGACCTGGGCGTCGCCGACGACGACGGCCTGCTCTGGGCACGCGGCCGCGTCGTGGTCGCGGCCCGCGCGGCCGGCCTGCCGCCGCCCGCCATGTCGGTCTACGCCAACGTCGCCGACCTCGACGGGCTGGCCGCCTCCTGCGCGGCCGGTCGGCGGCTCGGCTTCCTCGGCCGCGCCGCGATCCACCCGCGCCAGCTCCCGGTGATCGCCGAGGCGTTCCGCCCGGCCGAGCGCGAGGTGGCCCGGGCCCGGGAACTCCTCGCCGCGGTCGCCGACGCGCAGGCCCGCGACTCGGGCACGGTGGTGCTGCCCGACGGCCGGTTCGCCGACCGGGCGATGGTGGCCGCCGCCCGCCGCGTCGTCGACCTGGCCGCCCGCTACGCGGCCTGACCCGCCACCACCGAGCCCGAGCAGGTCGACCGTACGCTGACCCCACCGACGGGCAGGATGGGAGCGGGAATGGGCGAGGGACAGCCACGGCTCAACCGGCGCGGCCTGCTCGTCGCCGCCGGGGGCCTCGCCGTCGCCGGCGTCGGCGTTCCCGTCAGCCTCGCCGCCACCGCCGACCCGCCACCGCTGCCGTTCCCGCCGCACGGCCGCCGGCCGGTCAGCATGGCGATGCACATCCACGCCTCGTTCAGCGAGGGCATCGCCAGCTACGCCGCCCACCTCGACCAGGCCCGCCGCAACGACGTCGACGTCATCTGGTGGACCGACCACGACTTCCGGGTCGCCGCGCACGACCACCGCCGGATGGTGCACTTCGACGGCGCGGAGGAACTCGAGGGCGGGCTGGCCTGGACGTGGAAGGCGTCCACCGAGGGGCGGCTGACCACGTCGGCCGCCGACTTCGTCGACAGCCCGCACGGCACCGAGGACCCGGCGAAGGCCCTGCGCCTCACCGCCACCGGCGCGGGCATCCTCTGGTACGCCGGTCAGGCCTGGAACTGGACGCACACCGGCAACATCTCCGACACCACACTGCACCTCGACGTGCTGCCGGAGACGTCCGGGCCGGCCGCGGTGCTGCTCGTCGAGATCGCCCTGTCGCACCACCCCGCCCGCGGCGGCAGGCCCGCCGGCCAGCACATCCTGCGCTACCGCATCGCCGCCGGACGCGCCGGTCACTCGACCGACGGCCTGGTCGGTACCGTTGACCTGCCCGCCCCGCCCGGGCAGTGGCGGCGGCACAGCCTCCCGCTGCTGGCGGACGTCCGGCGGCTCTGGCCCGACCTGGTCGCCGGGGACAACTCCCTGCGCGGTCTGCGCCTCGGCGTCAGCGTCGCGTCCGCGCGCGGCAGCTTCGTCGTCGACCGGCTGGCCTTCGACCGGACCCGCCGCGCCGGGCAGGCCGGCGAGGACCTCCGGACCGAGGTGCTGCGTGCGTACGACGGCGCTTACCCGGAGGTCACGCACCATCGGGCGTACGAGGTGTCGCTGGTGCGGCACCTCAACTGGTTCGGCGGCGACCAGACCCTGCCGGAGTTCCCGTCGCCGCCGTACCGGGACAACGACGTGACCCGCACCGAGCGGATGATCGACTTCTTGCACTCGCACGGCGGCGTGGTCTGCTGGAACCACCCGCTCGACGTGGAGAGCCGCCAGTCGCTGGCCCGGCTGATGGTGGAACGGAACAACCTCGGCGCCGACCTGGTCGAGATCGGTCGCGGTCCCGTCGACGACCACCTGTGGGCGCTCGACGTCGCCGCCCGCAACGCCGTCTTCTTCACCGCCGTCGGGGTCACCGACGACCACGACGGCACCGACTGGCGGGGCCGCGGCGACCGGCACATCACGTACGTCTGGGCGTCGTCCACCGACCGGGACGACCTGGTGGCCGCGCTGCGCGCCGGCCAGGCCTGGTTCACCGACCTGGCCCGCTACCGGGGCGCGCTGGACCTCGAGGTCGACGGCCGGACGGCGATGGGGGCGGTCGCCGTCACCGACGCGTCGGAGCTGACGGTACGTCTGCTCGCCACCGACCTGCCCGCCGGCGCGTCCCTGGAGGCCGTCATCGGGACGGTCGACCTGGCCGGCATCCGTGACCTGACCCCGGCGACTCGCACCACCCGGATCTCCGGCCGGCAGCTTAGGCAGGGCTGGTACGACCTGCGGGTGACAACAGGCGACGGCAGCTACGTCCGCACCCAGGTCCGGGGGAGGGACGGGGCGCTCCTGGGGGCGAGCAACCCGGCCTGGTTCCTTTCCCGAATGCAGACCCGCGACATACCGCCGGCCCGCCGCCTCTGATCCTGGTCACGCCTGACCGCCACCGTCGTGCTGCGGCTCTGTACCGGGGATCTCGCCCGAGATCGGCAGCCAGTAGAAGGGAATGAATGCGGCGATCACAGCCACGCCGAGAGCGGGAAGCAGGGCGCCCAGCAGGGTTCCGGTGGCGATCCAGGCAAGGGCGAGCCGGAAGCGCCGGCTGATGGCTCGCGCACCAGCGGAATCGATGGTGGTGGCGAGCAGCCGGCGACTATGACGCGTGTACTCCCAGATAGCGTTGAATAAGATGGCTGCCAATTCGAACGCGATGCCGTGGAAGACGACGGCAGTGCGTTCTCCCTGTCCCTCACGGAACGCCTTGGCCAAAACGGAGGCGGCGAACGGCAGGAACGCGATGTCCATCAGCAGCACCGGTGTTCAGAAACAGCACCACCCGGTCGGCATGACGGATGTGGTCGAACATGACGTGATGATTGGCCCACACCTGCCCGATCAACATGAAGGTGACGACGTAAGCCAGGTAAGATGGCCAGAGCGTGGCGAGACCGTGAAACAGGTGCCGGGTGTCCTGCGGCGGACGGATCTCGAGGACGAGCAGAGTGACGGCGATGGCGATGACCGCATCGCTGAAGGCCACGACCCTCGCAGGCTCGCGCTTCATGCCGAACCGTGTTGACCTTCCTGGTTCACGACTAGGTTCTTTCACCGCCTAAGCGTGAGACATCAGGGCGTCGCCCGCGCCGAACTCCTTGGCGAACGCGAGGAGTGAACGCTCCCGGAACGGGTAGGCGCGGCGCCGGGAGGCGGGCGCCTCCGGGATCGAGGGGGACCATGGGAGCCGCCGCCGTCGTCGCGCTGGTCATCATCGTCGCGATCGTGGTGATCGTGCTGGCGCTGAGCGTCCGGCTCGTGCAGCAGTACCAGCGCGGTGTCGTGTTCCGCTTCGGCCGGGTGCTGGACCGGATCCGTCAGCCCGGTTTCCACCTGATCATCCCGGTCGTCGACCGGATGGTCCGGGTCAGCATGCAGACCACGGTGATCGGCGTGCCCGCGCAGGGCGTCATCACCCGGGACAACGTCACCCTCACCGTCGACGCGGTCGTCTACTACCGGGTGGTCGACCCGGTGAAGGTGCTGGTCAACGTGCGGGACTACCCGTCGGCGGTGCTCCAGGTGGCCCAGACGGCGCTCCGGTCGGTGATCGGCAAGGCCGACCTCGACACCCTGCTGCGCGACCGGGACCGGATCAACGCCGAGCTGAAGTCGGTGATCGACGCGCCCACCGAGAAGCCGTGGGGCCTGCTGATCGAACGGGTCGAGGTGAAGGACGTGTCGCTGCCCGAGGGGATGAAGCGGTCGATGTCCCGCCAGGCCGAGGCGGAGCGGGAACGCCGGGCCCGGGTGATCGCCGCCGACGGCGAGTTCCAGGCGTCCCGCCGGCTCGCCGACGCGTCCCGGGCGATGGCGGACACGCCGGGGGCGTACCAGTTGCGGCTGTTGCAGACGGTGGTGGACGTGGCGGCGGAGAAGAACAGCACCCTGGTCATGCCGTTCCCGGTGGAGCTGCTGCGCTTCTTCGACGAGGTGGCCCGCGGTTCGCGGGAGGCGGCGCCGTCCGCCGGCCGGGGCGGCAGCCGGGAGCCGGGGGTGTCCGGCGGGCCGGGCCCGCGGGAGCAGGCGACGCCGGTCGGCCCGGTGCTCGGCCCGGTCACGGAGAACGTCGCCGCGGCGGCGGCCGACGGCGACGGGCGGCGCGGCCGGCCCACCGACTGACGGGACAGCGTATACCGGCTGTCTGTATACCCCGCCGCCTGAGCCGCCGGTGGTTCCGCCCTCAGGCCGGGACCGCCGGCGCCCGCTCGCCCGCCTGCTCCGGTACGACCGCGGCGGCCGGCTTCGGCAGCGTGAAGGTGAACCGGGCGCCCTCGGTGTCGCTGTCGTCCAGCACCAGCGTGCCGCCGTGGTACTCGACGATCTTCTTGCAGATCGCCAGCCCGATGCCGGTGCCGTCGTAGCTGCCGCGCGGGTGCAGCCGCTGGAAGATGAGGAAGATCTTGTCCGCGTACCGCGGGTCGATGCCGATGCCGTTGTCCGCCACGCCGAACGTCCAGCCGGTCGCGTCCTCCGCCACCGTGACCCGGATCCGGGGCGTCCGGTCGGGGCTGCGGAACTTCACCGCGTTGCCGAGCAGGTTCTGCCAGAGCATCGTGAGCAGGGTCGGGTCGCCGTGCACCACCGGCAGCGGATCGGCGACGACCTCGGCGTCCGCCTCGGCGATCGGCCCGGACAGGTCCGACTCGGCCCGGGCGAAGACCTCCGCGAGGTCCACCTCCCGGTCGTCGCTGTAGACCCGCCCGATCCGGGAGAACGCCAGCAGTTCGTTGATCAGGTCCTGCATCCGGGTCGCCCCGTCGACCGCGTAGCTGATGTACTGCCGGGCCCGGTCGTCGAGCTGGTCGTCGTACCGGCGCTGGAGCATCTGGCAGAACGACGCCACCTTGCGCAGCGGCCCCTGCAGGTCGTGCGAGGCGACGTAGGCGAACTGCTCCAGGTCCTCGTTGGAGCGGCGCAGCTCGGCGGCCTGCTGCTCCAGCGCGTCCCGGTCCCGCCGGCTGGTCATCAGCGCGTCCACCACTCGCCGCCGCATGGTCTCCACGTCCGCGGTCAGCCGGGCGATGTCCGCCGGTCCCTCCGGCCGCAGCCGGTGGTCGAATTCGCCGTTGGCGACGTGCCGCACCGAGGCGCCCAGTCGGCCCAGCGGGCGCAGCACCGCGGCGCGGACCAGCACCGAGATGACGACGCTGGACAGCAGCAGCGCCCCCAGGATCGCCACGAAGAGCACGTCGCGCACCGCCCGGGCGTCGTCCAGGTTCCGGCGCCCGGCCGCCTGCACCCGGTCGAGCCGGCCCTCCAGGGCGGTCAGCGCGGCGCGGGCGGCGTCGAAGGCGAGCCGGCCGCGCTCCACCACGGGGGCCAGCTGCTCCGGCGGCGTCCCGGCGCGCCGCGCCCCGATCAGCCGGGTGGCGAACTCCGTCCGCCATCGGTCGGCCAGCCGGATCGCGTCGTCCAGCTCGCGCCGCGCGTCCGGCTCGTCGGCGAGCAGGCCGCGGGTCCGGTCCACCGTCGCGCGCTCGGCCGCCACCCCCGCCTCGTACGGGCGCAGCAGCTCCGGGTTACCGGTGGTCACGTACCCCCGCACGGCCGCCACCTGCTCCAGCAGGCCGCTCTCCAGCCGGCCGACGGCGGCGCGGGCCGGGGAGATCCGGTCCGCCAGCCGGTTGGACACCGCCGCGGTGTGCGACAGGGCCGCCGCCCCGACCGCGCCGCCGGTCAGCACCAGCACGCTCATCGCCAGCATCATGACGCTCAGCCGGCGGCTCGTCGTCATCCGCGAGGGCCGGCCTGCGCGGTGGGTCCGGCCCGCCGCCGTCGTCGCGCTGCTCACCGGCAGCACACTAACCGAGAGCGGGCGCGCCGTCCCGGGACAGCGTCGGGCGGCGTCACGGGTCCGGTCCGGTGCCGCCACGCACTCCACCATCCTCGGGGCCGGCGAGCCGGAGCCGGCGGCGGTCGTCGCCGCCGGCGAGCCGGTGCGCCGGACCGGCGGCAGGCGGTCAGCCGAGCAGGCCGCTGGTGGGCAGGGGCAGGGGCAGGCCCGGCCGCGGCGGCAGCAGCGACGGGCTGGTAGTCGGCGACAGCAGCCGTGGCAGCGGCGGCACCAGGTTCCCGCCGCCGCCGGTGGGGGAGGCGCCCGTGGATCCTTTGCCCGGCTTCGGCGGCGCCGGGGCGTGCGTCGTCGCGCGGCCGGTGGGGCCGGTCCGCGGCGCCGACGGCGCGGCCGAGACCGGAGGCGTGGCCGGCGGCGTGGCGTCGGTCCGCGCGGCGACGAGCCGGCGGGTCAACGCGTCGAGTTGCTCGCGGAGCCGGTCCGCGGCGGCCGGGTCGGTGATGCCGGTCAGCTCCTGGCGGGCCTGGTCGACGAGCCGCTGGGCCTCGTCGAGGCGGCCGGCGGTCAGCGCCGCGCGGGCCCCCGCGATGGTCTCCTCGACGCCGCGCACCTCGGCCTGCTGCGGATGGAGCAGCTTGGTCAGGGTCCACAGCGGGCTGCTCGGCCCGGCGGTGCGGCTGCCGATCCCGAGCCCCGACACCAGCGCGATCAGCGCGACCACCGCGGCGGCCAGGCGCAGCGTCCAGGGGCGGGTCCGGCGGGAGCGGACGGCCGGTCGCAGGGGCACCGGCGGCTCGGGTGTCCCGCCGTCACCGGTCGGCGTGGGCGGGCGCACGTCCGCCGGCGGGGGCGCGTCGTCGGCGATGTCGGCGTGCCAGGCGGCGAGCATCGCGGCGAGGTCGTCGTCGGTCGGCGCCTCCTCGCCCCGGCCGAGGGCGTCGAGCAGCAGGTCGTCGCGGGCGATGACCTCGAGGTCAATCGCCTGCTCGCCGCCGCCCGGCGTGCGCTCACTCATGCCGCCACCTCGTCCAGAGCGTCCCCGGCAAGCGTACGGAGCCGGGCCAGGGCGCGGGACTGGGCCACCCGTACGGCCGCCGCCGTCATTCCGACGATCAGTCCCACCTCGTCGGCGGGCAGCCCCACCGCGACCCGCAGCAGGATGATCTCCCGCTGCGCCTCCGGCAGCTTCTTCAGCAGCACCGACAGCCGCCGGGCCAGGTCGGTGGCGACGGCCTGCTGTTCCGGGCCGGGAGCGGCATCGGGCTGCTCCAGCGGGGCGTCGATGGGGGTGACGGCGGAGTCGCGGATGGCGGCGCGCTGCGCGTCAGCCACCTTGTGCGCGGCAATGCCGTAGACGAAGGCGGCGAAGGGCGAGCCCTGGTCGCGGTAGCCAGGCAGCGCCCGCAGCACGGCCACGCACACCTCCTGGGCGACGTCGTCGGCCGTGGTGTACGCCCCGCCGACCCGCCCGAGGCGCGCCCGGCAGTACCGGACCAGGCCGGGTCGTACATCGGTGAGCAGCTCAGCCATCGCCCTCCGGTCGCCCTGGACGGCCTGGCGGACCAGCTCTGGATCGACTGCTCGAATCATGGGGTTGCGAGACACCTTCGTTACCGACGGGTTAACCGCACCGTACTGAGTCCGGCTGGTTTCCGCACCTCTCACGTTGGGTAGCGGGGCGGCACCGAAAGTTATGTGTTGCGACTTGACGTACCGCGGCGATGTCTCTGTCAGGAAGCAGCGACGGGAGGGTCGATGGGCGTCGAGGTGGCCGTGCAGGGACTGACGAAGTCCTTTGGTGGCCAGCCGGTCTGGTCGGACGTCACCCTGACCCTGCCGGCGGGCGAAATATCCGTTCTGCTGGGGCCCTCCGGCACGGGGAAATCGGTGTTCCTCAAGACCCTGGTCGGCCTGCTCCGGCCCGACCGCGGCTCCATCGTGATCGAGGGCCAGGACCTGCCCCGCCTGTCCGAGCGGAAGCTGTACGAGGTGCGCAAGCTGTTCGGCGTGCTGTTCCAGGACGGCGCGCTGTTCGGCTCGATGAACATCTACGACAACGTGGCGTTCCCGCTGCGCGAGCACACCCGCAAGTCCGAGTCGCAGATCCGCGCCGTGGTCACCCAGAAGCTCGACATGGTCGGCCTGGTCGGCGCCGAGAAGAAGCTGCCCGGCGAGATCTCCGGCGGGATGCGCAAGCGGGCCGGGCTGGCCCGCGCCCTCGTGCTCGACCCGCAGATCATCCTCTTCGACGAGCCGGACTCCGGGCTGGACCCGGTGCGCACCGCCTACCTCAACCAGCTCATCATCGACCTCAACCAGCGCACCGAGGCGACGTTCCTGATCGTCACCCACGACATCAACACCGCCCGGACCGTGCCGGACAACATCGGCCTGATCTACCACGGGCACCTGGCCATGTTCGGCCCCCGGGAGATGCTGCTGTCCAGCACCGAACCGGTGGTGCGGCAGTTCCTCAACGCGCAACGGGTCGGGCCGATCGGCATGGCCGAGGAGAAGGACGCCGAGGAACTCGAGGCCGAGGCGCAGGCCGGGGTGGAACTGCCGCCGCTGCCGCCCATCCCGCTGCAGCTCCCGCCGACCGACGGACTGCCCCGGCGGGCCGAGCGCCCACCGGGCGAGTGGTGCCGGGAGTACGGCGTCACCCCGCCGCCGGGGTCGTTCGAGGGCCGCCTGGACGCGGAGCGACCCACCATCGAGCTGGGCCGGCACCTGGCGATGGACGGGCGCCAGCAGCGGGAGGTGACCGGATGAGCGCCCCGGTCGGCGCCCTGCGCCGCTCCGGCGACTTCTTCGCGTTCTGCCTGGACACCCTGCGCGGCCTGGGCCGCCGGCCGGTGCAGGTCCGCGAGTTCGTCCAGCAGGCGTGGTTCATCAGCTCGGTGTCGATCCTGCCGGCCGCGTTGGTCTCGATCCCGTTCGGCGCGGTCATCGCCCTGCAGCTCGGCTCCCTGGTCCGGCAGCTCGGCGCGCAGTCGTTCACCGGCGCCGCGTCGGTGCTCGCCGTCGTCCGCGAGGCGGGCCCGATCGTCACCGCGCTGATCATCGCCGGCGCCGGCGGCTCGGCGATCTGCGCCGACCTGGGCTCCCGCAAGATCCGCGAGGAGCTGGACGCGATGCAGGTCCTGGGCATCGACCCGATCCAGCGCCTCGTGGTGCCCCGGGTGCTGGCCTCGATCCTGGTCGCCGTCCTGCTCAACGGGCTGGTCAGCGTGGTCGGGGTGACCGGCGGCTACACCTTCAACGTGGTCATGCAGGGCGGCACGCCCGGGGCGTACCTGGCGAGCTTCCAGGCCCTCGGGCAGCTGCCCGACCTGCTGGTCGGCGAGGTCAAGGCGGCGCTGTTCGGCGCCACCGCCGCGCTCGTCGCCTCCTATCAGGGGATGAACGCCAAGGGCGGCCCCAAGGGGGTCGGCGACGCCGTCAACCAGAGCGTCGTCGTCACGTTCATGCTGCTGTTCGCCCTGAACTTCGTCGTCACGGCCGTGTACTTCCAGGTCGTACCGCAGAAGGGGAGCTGACGTGGTCGTGCTGCGCTACCTCGACGACCTGGGCGGACAGCTCGCCTTCTACCTGCGCGCCTTCGCCTGGACGCCGCGCACGCTGCGCCGCTACAAGCGTGAGGTGGTCCGGCTGCTGGCCGAGGTCAGCTTCGGCTCCGGCGCGCTCGCCGTGCTCGGCGGCACCGTCGGCGTGATCTGCTTCCTCACCTTCTTCACCGGCACCGAGGTCGGCCTGCAGGGCTACCAGGCGCTCGACCAGATCGGCAGCAGCGCCTTCACCGGCTTCGTCTCGGCGTACTTCAACACCCGGGAGATCTCGCCGCTGGTGGCGGCGCTGGCGCTGTCGGCCACCGTCGGCTGCGGGTTCACCGCCCAGCTCGGCGCGATGCGGATCTCCGAGGAGGTCGACGCGCTCGAGGTGATGGGCGTGCCGTCGCTGCCGTTCCTGGTCACCACCCGGATGATCGCCGGGTTCATCGCGGTCGTCCCGCTGTACGTGGTGGGCCTGCTCTCCAGCTACCTGGCCACCCGCACCATCGCCGTCGGCTACTTCGGACAGTCCGCCGGCACCTACGACTACTACTTCCACCTCTTCCTGCCGCCCGGGGACGTGCTCTGGTCCTTCGGCAAGGTGCTGGTCTTCAGCGTGATCGTGGTGCTGGTGCACTGCTGGTACGGCTACACCGCCAAGGGCGGGCCG